>JBILTM010000101.1:0-18057 GCA_044371545.1 Burkholderiaceae bacterium | reverse complement strand
AGCAGCGCGAGCCCGTCCATCCTCAGCCCGAAGCCCACGCCGAGCGCGGGCAGCCACTCCCAGCGCATCCGCTGGATGCTGCCGCCGAAGACGTCCGGCGCGAGCAGCACGAAGGCGAAGGCCGCGATCGCCATCGCGGTCGCCGCGATCCAGGCCGAGTGGCGCAGCCGCGAGGTCGGCTCCGAGGCGGCCATCACCGGCGCGAGGCAGGCGAGCACGAACGCGCCTGCGAACGGCGCGAGCACCAGCACGAGCAGCGAGCCGGTCATGGGGTCGTGGGTGCGGTTCGGGGAGGATCGCCTGCGCGACGGACGGCGCAGTATAGCCACCGTCATGGCCGTCGGGTCCGGGACTTCGGGTATCGTGCGGGTTCCGATGAGCGCCCCCTCCCTGCTGACCCTGGTCGACGCGCAGCTCGCGTACGGCGACCTTCCGCTGCTCGATCGCGCGTCGCTCTCGGTGCTCGCCGGCGAGCGGATCGGCCTCGTCGGCCGCAACGGCACCGGCAAGTCCTCCCTGCTCGCGGCGATCGAAGGGCGCGTGCCGCTCGACGACGGCACGCTGCAGCGGCGCGACGGCCTGCGCATCGCGTCGGTCGAGCAGGAGCCGGTGCTGCCCGAGGCGGCGACGCTGCACGAGGCGCTGCTCGCGCGCGGCCGGCTCGAGTCGATCGACGACGAGCGCGAGCGCTGGCGCGCGCAGGCGCGCCTCGGCGAGTACCTGCAGCGCTTCGGCCTCGACCCCGCGGCCTCGCCCGCCGGCGCGTCCGGCGGCGAGAGGAAGCGCGCGGCGCTCGCGCTCGCGTTCGCGCTGGAACCCGAGCTGCTGCTGCTCGACGAGCCGACCAACCACCTCGACATCGCCGGCATCGAGCTGCTCGAGTCGCTGCTGCAGAAGGTGCCGGCGGCGCTGTTCGTGACCCACGACCGGTTCTTCCTCGACGCGGTCTGCACGCGGATCGTCGAGCTCGACCGCGGCGTGCTGCGCTCGTTCCCCGGCCGCTTCTCCGACTACCAGCGCGTGCGCGCCGACCAGCTCGCCGCCGAGCGCGTCGCCGCCCGCCGCTTCGACAAGTTCTGGGCGCAGGAGGAGGTCTGGATCCGCAAGGGTGTCGAGGCGCGGCGCACGCGCAACGAGGGCCGGGTGCGCCGCCTCGAGCAGCTGCGCACCGACCGCGAGGCGCGGCGCGAGCGCCAGGGCGACGTGCGGATGTCGATCGATTCCGGCGAGCGCAGCGGCAAGCTGGTCGCCGAGCTGAAGGACGTGTCGAAGGCCTTCGACGGGCGTCCGATCGTGCGCGACCTGACGCTGACCGTGCAGCGCGGCGACCGGCTCGCACTGGTCGGCCCGAACGGCGCGGGCAAGTCGACGCTGCTCAAGCTGATCCTCGGCCAGCTCGAGCCCGACTCGGGCTCGGTGCGGCTCGGCACGCAGCTGCAGGTCGCCTACTTCGACCAGATGCGCGAGCAGCTCGACCCCGAGAAGAGCGTGGCCGAGACGATCAGCCCGGGCTCCGACTGGGTCGAGGTCGGCGGCGAGCGAAAGCACGTGATGAGCTACCTCGGCGACTTCCTGTTTCCGCCGCGCCGCGCCGCCTCGCCGGTGCGCACGCTGTCGGGCGGGGAGCGCAACCGGCTGCTGCTCGCGCGCCTGTTCGCGCGGCCGGCGAACCTGCTGGTGCTCGACGAGCCGACCAACGACCTCGACATCGAGTCGCTCGAGCTGCTCGAGGACACGCTGCAGGGCTACGGCGGCACGCTGCTGCTGGTGAGCCACGACCGCGCGTTCCTCGACAACGTCGCGACGCAGGTGCTGGTCGCCGAGGGCGGCGGCACCTGGCGCGAGTACGTCGGCGGCTGGTCCGACTGGCTGCGGATGCGGCCCGAGCCGGCGCCCGCGCCGGCCGCGCCCCCGGTCGCGCGCGCCGCGCCGAAGGCCGCGGCGCCCGCCGCCTCCGAGCCGGCCGCGGCCGAACGCCCTCGCAAGCTCGGCTTCAAGGAGCAGCGCGAGCTGCAGGAGCTCCCGTCTCGGATCGAGGCGCTGGAGGCCGAGCAGGTCGCGCTCGCCGCGCGGATGGAGGACCCGGCGTACTTCCGTCGCGACGCGCGCGAGCTGCGCGCGGACCAGGAGCGCGTGCAGGCGATCGAGGCCGAGCTGCTCGAGCTGCTCGAGCGCTGGGAGTCGCTGGAGCGACGTTCGAAGGAGGCCGCGCGATGACGCCGGGTGGCGGGGCGGGGTCGCGCTCCGCGGCGGCCGTCCGCGCGGGCCTCGCCGCCGGTGCGCTCGGCGCCGCGCTGGCGGGCGCGCCCGCGCCGGCCGTGGCGCAGCTGCGCGCCTTCGAGTTCCGGCTCGACAACGACACCTTCGTCACGCCGCGGCGCGAGGACGAGCGCTGGTACACCTCGGGCGGGTTCGTGCGCTTCGCGTTCGACGCGCCGGCCGACGCGGCCGACGCGCGGCTCGCCGCCGCGTGGTGCGCCCGTGTCGTCGCCTGCGACCCGGGCGCCCGGACGCTTCGCGTCGCGTCGCTCGTGCACCGCATCTACACGCCGGCCTCCACCGGGACGGCCGGCCCCCAGCCCTACGACCGGCCGTACGGCGCGGCGCTCGCGCTCGGCGCGGCCTCGGTGGTCGTCGGCGAGCGCACGCGCCAGTCGCTCGAGCTGCAGCTCGGCACGATCGGGCCGGCCGCGCTCGGCGAGCCGGTGCAGAACGGCATCCACGCGATGCTCGGCCAGGCGAAGGCGCAGGGCTGGCCGTGGCAGCTGCGCCCGCAGGCGCTCGCGCAGGTCGGCTGGTCGCGGCTGGCCTCGCACCGCCTCGGCGTGCCCGGCGTCGACGCGGTCACGCGTACCGGCGTGCTGCTCGGCACGCCGCAGACCCAGGCCGAGCTCGGCGCGATGCTGCGCTTCGGCGGCCTCGGCGCCGGCCCGACCTGGCCTGGCGAGTCGATCGGCGTGCGCGAGCCCTCGGGCTGGCAGGTCTACGCCGGCGTCGAGGCCCGCGCGGTCGCGCGCGATACGCTGATCGACGGCACCGCCTTTGGCTACGACTCGCGCGTGAGCCGCGAGCCGATCGCCGGCTCGGCCTTCGTCGGCGCCTCGGTCGGCCCGATCCGCGACTGGCGGCTGGAGTTCACCTTCGCGGTGCACTCGGTGCCGTTCTCCTCGCCGCTCGAGACCTATCCGTTCCGCCCGCAGCGGATCGGCACCATCGGCCTGCGCTGGCAGCCGCGCTGAGCCGGCGCCGTGCGGTCAGACCAGCTGGTCGTCGCCGCCCGGCGCGCGCAGCCGGGCGATCTCGCGCTTGAAGAACGGATAGAGCAGCGGCGCGGCGACCAGCCCCTGCACCCCGAACAGCGCCTCGCCGGTCAGCATCGCCGCGAGGATCTCCCAGGAGGCGACCTGCACGCGCGAGCCCACCGTTCGGGCGTTGATGAAGTACTCGGTCTTGTGGATCAGGATCAGGTAGACCAGCGAGCCGATCGCGACCCACGGCGAGACCGCGAGCGAGATCAGGAAGACCAGCGAGTTCGCGAGCACGTTGCCGAGCACCGGCAGCACGCCGGTCACCAGCGTGAACAGGCACAGCAGCCCGCGGAACGGCAGCACGAAGCCGAACGAGGGAAGGATCACGAACAGGTACAGCGCGGTCATCGTCGTGTTGAACAGCGCGATCCGCATCTGCGCGAGCACGACCCGCTCGAGCACCAGCAGCAGCCGCCCGATGAACTTCTCGTCCGACTGCAGCGCCCGCGGCTGCCAGGTCGACGCCGCCGCCATCGCCGCGACCAGGATCGCGAAGATGCCCTGCACCAATGCGTGCGCGACCTTGCCGCCCAGGCCGCCCAGGCTCGCCGCGTGGTCGCGCAGCCAGCCGAACACGCGGGTGCGCAGCTCGTAGAGGTCGGACGGCAGCGAGGCGGCCATCGCCTCGGGCAGCGCCTCGCGCAGCGTGTCGAGCGAGTCCTCGATCTTCAGCAGGAAGGTCCGCAGGTCGTCGGCCGAGGCGAGCGCGACCGTCCAGGTGACCAGCCCCGCGAACGCGGCGAACACCAGCGTGCCGACCACGGCGCCGGCGACCGCGGCGACGCTGCGCGACGCCCCGAAGCGCTGCGACAGCCGGTCGGCGAGCAGGCACGTCCAGGCGTAGACCAGCAGCCCCAGCAGCACCGGCACCAGCAGCTTCTGCCACAGCACGAGCAGAGCACCCGCGGCCGTCAGCACGAGCCTGAGGACCTCCGGACGGACGGGCAGGGGACCGATGATGGCGCGACTCCGGAGCGCGGGGGGGCGACGGCGAGGTGGACGGGGCGCCCGGTCGGGCGACCGGGCGAGCCCGAACTCTATCGCAGTTCGATCGCTCCGGATCCGTCGCCGTCGTCGCGGGCGGGGCTTCCGACCGACCGGCGGCGCCCGGCGCCCGGCGCCTCGCGCAGCGCGTGCCGCGTCAGCGCCTCGACCATCCAGCGGGCGACCGCCTCGACCTCGGTGTCGCGGGCGCCCCAGATGTCCTTGAGGATCACGTAGGGCTCGATCCCGTAGACGATCGACAGCGCCTTCCACAGCAGCTCGTGGTTGCGCCGGGTCAGCTGGCCGCGCAGCGGCGCGAGCGCGTCCTTCAGCAGGCCGACCCGGTAGCCGCGGCGGTAGCGCTCCTCCTTCAGAAGCCCGGCCCGGTCGAGCGCCGCGTGCTCGAGCGACAGCTGCAGTGCCGCCCGCATCTGCGGCTCGTATTCCTGGAAGCGCCCGAAGGTCGACTCGAACAGGCGCCGCAGCCGGTCGGCGCCCTGCGCGTCCTCGGGCGCGTCGGCGAGCGGCGGGCGCCGCCGTACCGCGCCGAGGCTGTGGTCGACGACGCCGGCGATCAGCTTGCTGCGCGTCGGGAAGTAGCGGTACGCGGTGGCCCGCGACACGCCGGCCGCGGCGGCCACGTCGCTCACCGACGGGACGGCGCCCTGCGTGCGGATCAGCGCGCTCGCGGTGTCGAGCAGCAGCCGGCGCATCCGCGCCGCGGGCCCGCGGCCGGCGTCGTCGGTCGCCGCCGGGGCGGGCGTCGTCTCGCGCGCGGTGCGGCGACCCGGCGCGCCGACCCGCGCGCGTGCCGCGGTGGTGCGCGGTCGCGCGGATCGCAGGGACGGGGTCAGGGTCATCGACGGCGGTCCGGGGTTGACGCGGATGATAGGCGCTGCGTAGGATCGCTCGCAAGAAAAACGAGACGCGAGTCTCGAAACGGATCGATCGTCTTGTGCAGCGCACGAGACCCCGGAGGAGACGGACAGGTGAAGGTCGCGACCTTCCGATGGGGCGGCCGCCGGCAGGCGGGCCTCGTGTCGGACGACGGTGCCCGCGTGACCCCGCTGGCGCTCGGCGAGCGCGCGCAGCGCCGCGGCGCGCTCGCGCTGATCGAGTCGATGGCCGACGGCGCGCCGGTGCCGCGCGCGGCCGGCGCGTCCCTGCCGATCTCGGCGGTCGAGCTCGAGGCGCCGCTGCCGATGCCGCGGCGCAACCTGTTCTGCGTCGGCCGCAACTACCGCGCGCACGCCGCCGAACTCGCGGGCTCGGTGTTCCGCACCGACGCCGCGAAGCTCGACGAGTGGCCGATCGTGTTCACCAAGGTGCCCGAGTGCGTGATCGCCCCGGGCGCCGCGATCCGCCTGCCGCGCGGCATCTCCGAGAAGATCGACTACGAGGCCGAGCTCGCGGTGGTGATCGGCACCGGCGGGCGCGACATCCGCGCCTCGCGCGCGATGGCCCACGTCTGGGGCTACACCATCGTCAACGACGTCACCGCGCGCGACGTGCAGATGCGCCATTCGCAGTGGGACCTCGGCAAGTCCTTCGACACCTTCTGCCCGATGGGACCGTGGCTGGTGAGCGCCGACGAGGTCGACGGCACCGACCTGGAGCTCGTCTGCCGCGTCAACGGCGAGGTGCGCCAGCACGCCCGGACCTCGCAGCTGATCTTCGACATCCCGACGCTGATCGAGACCTGCTCGCGCGGCATCACCCTGTACCCCGGCGACGTGATCGCCACCGGCACGCCCGCCGGCGTCGGCATGGGCATGGACCCGCCGCGCTGGCTGCGCGCGGGCGACGTCGTCCGCATCGAGATCGAGGGCCTCGGCGCCCTCGAGAACCCGGTCGCCTGAGACCGGTCCGACACCCGGAGCACACACGCGATGGCCGACACCCTGTTCACCAACGTGCGGATCTTCGACGGCACCGGTGCGCTGCCCTACGCGGGCGAGGTGCTGGTCCGCGGCAACCGGATCCGCGGCGTCGCCAAGGGCGCGCGCACGCTGCCGGTCACCGGCGCGACCGTCATCGACGCCGGCGGCGCGACGCTGATGCCGGGCCTGACCGAGGCGCACACGCACTTCGCCTGGAACGACCAGCCGAGCCTCGGCGCGATCCAGAAGATGCCGGTCGAGGAGCACATCCTCTGGTGCGCGCACGTCGCCGAGCGCTACCTCTCGCGCGGCTTCACCTCGTGCGTCGGCGCCGCGACCGCGAAGCCGCGGCTCGACGTGGTGATCCGCAACGCGATCGAGTCGGGCCAGATCCCCGGTCCGCGCTACCTCGCCGCGAGCCAGGAGATCACCGTGCCGGGCGGCCTCGGCGACGAGTCGCCGCCGCACCTGCCTTACCCGGAGTTCAGCTTCGGCGCGGTGGTCAGCGGCGCGGACGAGATGCGCAGGTGCGTCCGGATGTTCCTCAAGTACGGCGTCGACACGATCAAGCTGAACCTGTCGGGCGAATACATCGCGGGGCTCGCCGCGGAGGCGACGCCGATGACCGAAGCCGAGATCGCGACCGCGGTCGAGGAGGTCAGAAAGCGCGGCAAGCGGCTCGCCGCGCACGCGCGCTCGTGCGAGTCGGTCAAGCAGTGCGTGCGCCACGGCATCGAGCTGGTCTACCACGCCTCGTTCACCGACGAGGAAGCGCTCGACATGCTCGAGGAGAACAAGGAGAAGCACTTCGTCGCGCCCGGCATCGCCTGGCTGATCAACACCTCGTACCACGCGTCGCAGTGGGGCATCACGCCCGAGGTGGCCAAGAACATGGGCTACCACCGCGAGCTCGAGGTCGCGATCGAGTCGCTGAAGAAGATGCACAAGCGCGGCATCCGGATCCTGCCCGGCGGCGACTACGGCTTCGCGTGGATCGAGCACGGCACGAACGCGAAGGACCTGGAGTACTTCGTGAAGTACCTCGGCTTCACGCCGATGCAGGCGCTGCTGGCCGCGACGAAGCTCGGCGGGGAGATCATGATGCGGCCCGACGAGCTCGGGCAGGTGAAGGACGGCTTCCTCGCCGACCTGCTGCTCGTCGACGGCGACCCGCTCGCGAACATCGCGGTGCTGCAGGAGCCGTCGCGGATCCTCGCAGTGATGAAGGACGGCGTGTTCCACAAGGAGCCCGAGGTCCTGTCCGCCCGCAGCCGCTGGTCGCTGAGCGCGGCCTGACCCGGAGCCCGCGCCCGTGCCCACCCGGATCGTCGAGCGGATCGCGTACGAGCGCCACGGCTCGGGCGACGCCGTGCTCGCGATCCACGGGCTGGGCGGCTCGTCGAACACGTGGACGGCGCTCGCGGGCGACGACGGACCGCTCGCACGCCACGCGCTGGTCCGCCTCGACCTGCCCGGCTCGGGCCGCTCGACGCGGGTCGAGGGCGCGCTGTCGATCGCGCGGCTGGTCGAGGCCTGCGTGCGCGTGCTCGCGGCGGCCGGCGAGAAGCGCGCGCACGTGCTCGGCCACTCGCTCGGCACGATCGTCGCGCAGCACCTGGCGCTCGCCGAGCCGAAGCTCGTGCGCAGCCTCGCGCTGTTCGGCCCGCTGCCGGCGCCGCCGGAGCCCGCCCGAGCCGCGATCCGCGCGCGTGGCCAGAAGGCGCGCGCCGAGGGCGTCGCGGGCATGGCCGACATCGCCGACGCGCTCGCCCGCGCGTCGACCTCGGCCGAGACCCGCGCGCAGCGGCCGACCGCGGTCGCGTTCGTGCGCGAGTCGCTGATGCGCCAGGATCCGGACGGCTACGCGCGGACCTGCGACGCGCTCGCCGACGCGCAGCCCGCCGACCTGTCCCGCGTCGGCTGCCCGGTGCTGCTGGTGACCGGCGACGAGGACACGGTCGCGCCGCCGGCGTCGGTACGCGCGATGGGCGACCGGCTGCAGGACGCGCGGGTCGAGGTGCTGCGCGGCTGCGGCCACTGGACCCCGATCGAGAAACCCGCCGAGTGCGCCGCGCTGCTGCGCGGCTTCCTCGCGCGTCGGATGTGACCCACACGACGGAGCGACGAACGATGGCCAACGTGCTCTTCACCAACGTCCGGATCCTCGACGGTACCGGGGTCGCGCCGTACGCCGGCGATGTGCTGGTCCAGGGCAATCGGATCGCGCGGATTTCGCGCGTCGGCGGCTCGCAGCCGCAGTCGGTGCCGCTGTCGGGCGTCGCCGTGATCGACGGCGCGGGCGCCACGCTGATGCCCGGCATGTGCGAGGCGCACACGCACATGGCCTGGAACAATTCGGCGACGCTCGACGGCATCCAGGTGATGCCGACCGAGGAGCACGTGCTGTGGACGGCGGGCGTCGCCAAGCAGTACCTGATGCACGGCTGGACCTCGTGCGTGGGCGCCGCGACGGCGAAGCCGCGGCTGGACGTCGTGATCCGCAACGCGATCGAGGCCGGCCAGATCCCCGGCCCGCGCTACCTCGCCGCGAGCCAGGAGATCACCGTGCCGGGCACGCTCGGCGACGAGACGCTGCCCCACATCCAGTACCCGGAGTACAGCTTCGGCGCGGTCGTCAACGGCCCCGAGGACATGCGCAAGGTCGTCCGCATGTTCCTCAAGTACGGCGTCGACTCGATCAAGCTGAACCTGTCGGGCGACAACTTCGTGATGGGCGCCGACGCGAAGACCACCTGGATGAGCGACGAGGAAGTCGCGATGGCGGTCCGCGAGACCAAGGTACGGGGCAAGCGCGTCTCGGTCCACGCGCGCTCGTGCGAGTCGGTCAAGCAGGCGCTGCGCCACGGATGCGAGGTGATCTATCACGCCTCGTTCACCGACGAGGAGGCCCTCGACATGCTCGAGGCACAGAAGGACCGGATCTTCGTCGCGCCGGGCCTGTCGGTGATCATCAAGCTGCTGTACGACGGCGAGCCCTTCGGCATCCCGCACGCCAAGGCGGTGCAGATGGGCTACCGGGAGGAACTCGACGCCGCGGTCGAGAGCCTGCGCGCGATGCACAGGCGCGGCGTGCGCGTGCTGCCCGGCGGCGACTACGGCTTCGCCTGGGCGCCGCACGGCACCAACGCGATGGACCTGCAGTACTTCGTCAAGTACCTGGGCATGACGCCGATGGAGGCGATCGTCGCGGCGACGAAGTACGGCGGGCAGATCATGAAGATGGGCGACGAGCTCGGCACGATCCGCGAGGGCATGCTCGCCGACCTGCTGCTGGTCGACGGCGACCCGCTCGCCGACCTCGGCATCCTGCTCGACACGAAGAAGCTGCTCGCGATCATGAAGGACGGGCGCTTCTGCAAGGAGCCGCCGATCCGCAGCAGCCAGCCGCGCACGCTGTCGCGCTGGACCGCCGGCGTCGCCGCCTCGTGAACGTCGCCGACCTGCCCGTCGGGCGCCCCGGGCCCGCGCCCACCGCGGCGAGCCTCGCCGCGGTCGCGGCCGCGCGCCGGCGCCGCACCGTGCGCTGGGTGGTGGGCCTCGCGATCGGCGTGCCGCTCGCGGTCTTCGTGCTGTGGGCGCTCGCGGACAACCCGCGCCTCTTCGTGTCGACGCTGCTCAACGGCCTGACGCTCGCGGCGCTCTACTTCCTCGTCGCGAGCGGCTTCACGCTGGTGTTCGGGCTGATGCGCAACGTGAACCTCGCGCACGGTTCGCTGTACCTGTTCGGCGCCTACATCGGCTGGGTGGTCGGCGACTGGAGCGGCTCGTGGGTGCTCGCGGTGATCACCGGGTTCCTCGCGTCGGCGGTCGTCGGGCTGCTGATGCAGGTGACGATCTTCCGCTTCATGCAGGGCCAGGACCTTCGCCAGACGCTGGTGACGATCGGCATCTCGATCGTGCTGGCCGACATCATGCTGTGGATCTGGGGCGCGGAGATCTACACCTTCGACCCGCCGCGCTGGATGTTCGGCACGCTGTCGCTGCCGATCGTCGAGAAGTACGCGACCTACCGGCTGCTGCTGCTGGTCGGCGCGATCGTGATCGGCGTCGGCCTGTGGGTGTTCCTGAACCGCACGCGCGTCGGGATGATGATCCGCGCCGGCGTCGACGACCGCGCGATGCTCGCGGCCTCGGGCGTGAACGTGCAGCTGGTGTTCGCGGTCACCTTCGCGATCGGGGCCGGCATGGCCGGGTTCGCCGGCGTCGTCGGCGGCACCGCGCTGTCGATCGCACCGGGCGAGGACATCCGCTACCTGCTCGCATCGCTGGTCGTCGTGATCGTCGGTGGCATGGGCAGCGTGACCGGCGCGGCGATCGGTGCGCTGCTGATCGGCGTGGCCGAGCAGTTCGGCCTCGCCTACGCCCCGACGTACGGCATCGTCTTCACGTTCGTCATCATGGCGCTCGCGCTGGCGTTCCGGCCGCAGGGCCTGCTCGGGAGGGCCCGTTGAAATGAGCGCCGCACGATCGCATCGGAGGCGCTCGCGCCCCCCCGGGGGGCCCGGCCGCAGGCCGTGGGGGGCGACATGAGCGCTGCCCAGTGGCGCAAGGCGATGAACCCCGGGGCGTCGACCCACGACTGGCGCCGCTCGTCCTGGGCCCGATCCGGCACGACGCCGGTTGCGCCGACGGCCGACGACGGCGAGCCGGTACGCCCCGGCTTCACGGCCGAGGGGCTGCCCGACTACTCGGACCAGGACGCGCCGCGCTGGCTGAAGTGGATCTGGCAGCGGGTGTCGGCGCGCCACGTGCTGACGCTGCTCGGGCTGCTGGTGTTCCCGTTCGTGGTCTCGCCGTTCTTCGTGTTCCAGATCGGCGCGCAGTCGCTCGCATTGGGCATCATCGCGCTGTCGCTGCTGCTGCTCGCCGGCTACGGGGGCATGGTGTCGCTGTCGCAGATGACGGTGGCCGGCATCGCCGGCTATTCGGTGGCGATCTTCGGCGCGAGCGCGGTGTCGAACATCAGCCTCGGCTGGCCGTGGTGGCTCGCCGTGCTGATCGCGATCGCGATCGGCACGATCGCCGCGACGCTGATCGGCTGGCTGTCGGTGCGCACCGAGGGCATCTACACGATCATGATCACGCTCGCCGTCGGCGTCGCGTTCTTCTACCTCGCGCAGCAGAACTACTCGCTGTTCAACGGCTTCCAGGGATTCTCCAAGGTCGCGCCGCCGGTGGTGTTCGGCATCGACTGGCGCGCGCCGCTGCCCTTCTACTACCTGACCCTCTTCTGGGCGCTCGCCGCCTACTTCTTCGTCAAGCACCTCGCGCGCACCCCGTTCGGCATCGCACTTCAGGGCATCCGCGATAACCCGCGCCGGATGAACTCGCTCGGCTTCGACGTGACCGCGCACCGGGTCGCCGCGCACGCGGTCGCCGGGCTGATCGCGTCGGTCGGCGGCGTGCTGATGGTCTGGTACAACAGCCTGATCTCGCCCGGCTCGATCGGCACCGGCGCGCTGATCAACGTGCTGATCGTCGCGGTGCTCGGCGGCATGGGCCACCCGATCGGCGCCTTCGTCGGCAGCATCGTCTTCGTGCTGCTGCAGAACTTCGCGATCGACCTGGTCGACCGCGAGCGCTTCAACCTCGTGATCGGCGGCGTGTTCCTCGCCGTCGTGCTCTTCTCCCCGGACGGGCTCGTGGGCATCTGGAACCGGCTGCGGGCGCGCATCTCGCGCTCGCCGGTCCAGGCGCGGCCGGCCCCGGGCTCGACAGGTTCCGTACCCGGCGGCGGGCAAGCCGCACATACCAAAAGGAGGACGACGTGAGGCAAGGCAAGAGGATGTTCGGTCGATCGCTGGTCGGTGCCGCGGTGTTCGCGGCGTTCGCGAGCGGAGCGTGGGCGCAGGAGGTGGTCAGGGTCGGCCTGCTGGCGACGCTGGAGGGTCCGTTCGCCGCCGGCGGCCAGGACGGCATGCGCGGCGCCGACCTCGCGCTGATGCAGAGGAAGGGGATGGCGGGCGGCAAGAAGATCGAGTTCGTCAAGGGGTCCTCGAACGCAAACCCGGACGTCGCGGTCAACGCGACCCGCAAGCTGGTCGAGCAGGACAAGGTCCAGATCATGGTCGGGCCGCTGTCGGGCTCCGAGGGCATCGCGGTCAAGAACTACAGCAAGTCGCAGCCGGGGGTGACCTTCGTCAACGGCGGCTCGGGCGCGCAGGCGACCACGCTCGTCGATCCCTCGCCGAACTTCTTTCGCTTCAACACCGAGGGCGCCCAGTGGATGGTCGGCCTCGGCGACTACGCGTTCAAGGACAAGGGCTACAAGCGGATGGCCCTGATCGCGGAGGACTACTCGTTCCCGTACTCGCAGGTGCAGGGCTTCATGGCCGGCTTCTGCAAGGCCGGCGGCAAGATGGTCGAGAAGATCTGGGTGCCGCTCGGCACCAAGGACTACGCGGCCGCGATCGCCAAGCTGCCGCGCGACATCGACGCGATCTTCGCGGTGCTGGGCGGCGCCGACGCGGTCAACTTCCTGACCCAGTACGAGCAGGCCGGCGGCAACAAGCCGATCATCGGCGGCACGATCACCGTCGACCAGACGGTGCTCGGCTTCCGCGGCCGCCGTCCGGACGCGATCGTCGGCACGCCGACCGCCGGGCCGATGGCCGACTCGCTCGACACCGCCGAGTGGAAGCAGTTCGTCAGCGACTACAAGACGAACTTCAAGGACGGCCTGCCGAGCCCGTCGCTGTTCGCGTTCCTCTACTACATCAATACCAAGGCGGTGCTCGACGCGCTCGACGAGGTCAAGGGCGACCTGTCGAACAACCAGGCGAAGTTCCGCGAGACCCTGTCGAAGATGACGCTGAAGACCCCGGTGGGCGAGTACCGGCTCGACGGCAACCGGCAGGCGGTCGGCCCGAACTTCATCACCGAGGTGGCGAAGGCGCCGGACGGCAAGTTCTTCAACAAGGTGGTCCGCAAGGTCGACGCGGTCGACCAGACCCTGGGTCTGGGCAAGGCCGATTTCGACAAGATGGGCCTCGGCACTCGCGACAACCCGTCGTGCCCGTGATCCGGGCGAGGTCCGTCTGAGATGAGCGCCGCACGATCGCATCGGAGGCGCTCGCCCCCCCTCGGGGGGGCGGCGCGCAGCGCCCGGGGGGCACCATGAACGCGCCTCCCCCGGTGCGGCCGCTGGCTTCCGGTGACGCCCTCGTGCTCGAGGGCGTCACCCGGCAGTTCGGCGCGCTGCGCGCGATCGATGACGTGTCGTTCACCGTCGCCGCCGGAGAGCGGCGGGCGGTGCTCGGCGCCAACGGCGCCGGCAAGACGACGCTGTTCAACGCGATCACCGGCGACTTCCCGCCGACCGCGGGGCGCGTGTCGTTCTTCGGCGAGGACGTGACCGAGCTGCCGCCTTACGAGCGGATCCGGCGCGGCCTGCGCCGCACCTACCAGTCGTCGCTGCTGTTCAGGGAACTGACCGTCCGCGACAACCTCTTCCTCGCGGTGCGCGGCGTCGGCCGCGGCCGCTTCTCGTGGATGCGTCCGCGCCTCGGCAGCCCGTCGCGCCGCGCCACGCGCGACCTGCTCGAGCGGGTGCGCCTGTCGCACATCGCCGACGTGCCGGTCGCGAGCCTCTCGCACGGCCAGCAGCGCCAGCTCGAGATCGGCATGGCGCTCGCCGGCGCGCCGCGGATGATCCTGTTCGACGAGCCCGCCGCCGGCCTGTCGCCGGCCGAGCGCCGCGAGCTGGTGCTGCTGCTGCAGGGCTTCCCGCCGCACATGGGCTTCGTGCTGATCGAGCACGACCTCGACATCGCGTTGCGCGTCGTCGAGCGGGTCACCGTCATGCACAACGGCCGCGTCATCAAGCACGGCACGCCCGAGCAGATCGAGGGCGACGCCGAGGTGCAGGCGATCTACATGGGCGGAGGCCACCACTGATGCGCTGGTTCGGCCGCGGCCGTGCCGAGGAGGTCCGCTCCGGGCCGGTCCTCGTCGTCGAGTCGCTCGATGTCTACTACGGGCGCGCGCACGCGCTGCAGTCGGTCTCGCTCGAACTCGAGCGCGGCGTGCTCGCGGTGGTCGGCCGCAACGGCATGGGCAAGACCACGCTGTGCAACGCGATCACCGGCCTGGTGCCGGCGACCGGCAGCGTGCGCCTGTCGGGCGACGAGATCCTCGGCAAGGCGCCGAACGCGATCACGGCGCTCGGCATCGGCTACGTGCCGCAGGGCCGTCGCGTCTGGCCGTCGCTGTCGGTCGACGAGCACCTGCGGCTCGCGGCGGCGACCGCGCGCAGGGGGCCGTGGACGGTGTCGCGGGTCTATCAGACCTTCCCGCGGCTCGCCGAGCGCAAGGGCAACGGCGGGGCGCAGCTCTCGGGCGGCGAGCAGCAGATGCTCGCGATCGGCCGAGCGCTGCTGTTCAACCCGAAGCTGCTGGTGATGGACGAGCCCACCGAGGGGCTCGCGCCGGTGATCGTCGAGCAGGTCGCGCAGATGCTGAAGACGCTCGCGGCCGACGGGGCGATCTCGGTGCTGCTGATCGAGCAGAACCTCGGTGTCGCGATCGAGGTCGCCGACCGGATCGCGGTGATGGTCAACGGGCGCGTCGCGCGCACGATGCCGGCCGGCGAGCTCGCCGCGGATCGCGAGCTGCAGCAGCGGCTGCTGGGGGTAGGCCGCGGCGCGCACGAGGCGCTCGAAGAACCGGGCACGCCCGGTTCTTCGAGCGGTCCTGGACGGCGCTCCGTGGACGAAGCGGAGGACGACGAGCCGTTCCGCGACGAGCGGCCGATCGAGGCGACGGTCTACACGATCCGCCGGGCGCACGATGCCGACGCGCCCTCGGGCCCGGGCCCCGCGCTCGGCGACACGCTGCGCGAGGAGCGGGCGGTGCGTGGCGTCACGCGCTGGAACGCCCAGGACCCGCAGGCCAGGCCGCGCGACCGGCTGGTCGAGGGACGCGCCGACGGCCCCGCCGCGCCGCCGTCGATCATGAAGGCCGCCGAGGCGCTCGCCGACGCCGGCCGCGATGCGAAGGTGCTCGAGTTCCCGGTCTCGGCGAGCGTCGAGCGCGCCGCCTACGTCGCAGGCACCTTCGACACCAAGGGCCGCGAGCTCTTCTTCCTGCGCAACTGCCTCGAGAAGCTCGGCGTGCGCACCGTGACCGTCGACCTGTCGACCGGCGCGACGCCGTCGCCGGCGATGGTCCACCCGCGCGAGGTCGCGCGGCACCACCCGAAGGGCGAGCGCGCGGTGTTCACCGGCGACCGCGGCTCGGCGGTCGCCGAGATGGCGGTCGCGTTCGAGCACTTCGTGCGCCGGCGCCGCGACCTGGGCGGCATCGTGTCGGCCGGCGGCTCGGGCGGTACCGCGCTCGCCACCGCCGCGATGCGCGCGCTGCCGATCGGCCTGCCGAAGGTGATGGTCTCGACGGTCGCCTCGGGCGACGTCAAGCCCTACGTCGGGCCGTCGGACATCTGCATGATGTACTCGGTCACCGACGTGTCCGGCATCAACCGGATCTCCGAGCAGGTGCTGTCTAACGCGGCCCACGCGCTCGCCGGGATGATGGCCTGGCGCCGTCGCGACGACCGCGCCTCCGAGAGCCGGCCCGCGGTCGGGCTGACGATGTTCGGCGTCACCACCACCTGCGTGCAGGCGGTCACCAAGCAGCTCGAGGACCGCTGGGACTGCCTGGTCTTCCACGCGACCGGCACCGGCGGGCAGTCGATGGAGAAGCTCGTCGAGTCCGGTCTGCTGTCGGCCGTGATCGACGTGACGACGACCGAGATCTGCGACGAGCTGGTGGGCGGCGTGCTGTCGGCCGGTCCGACGAGGATGGACGCGATGTCGCGCGTGCGCGTGCCCTACGTCGGCTCCTGCGGCGCGCTCGACATGGTGAACTTCTGGGCGATGGACACCGTGCCCGCGCCCTTGCGCGGCCGCAACCTGTACCGCCACAACCAGAACGTCACGCTGATGCGCACGACCCGCGAGGAGTGCGCGAAGATCGGCCGCTTCATCGCGGGCAAGCTGAACCGGATGGACGGCCCGGTGCGCTTCCTGATCCCCGAGGGCGGCGTGTCCGCGCTCGACGCGCCCGGCAAGCCGTTCTGGGACCCGGACGCCGACCGCGCGCTGTTCGACGCGATCGCGGCCGACTTCCGCCCCGGCGCAGACCGACGCCTCGTGCGCCTGCCCCACAACCTGAACGACCCGGAGTTCGCCGACGCGCTGGTCGCGGCGTTCCTCGAGGTCGCGACGCCGCGCGACGCGTCGCGCCGCGTGTCCTGAGCCCACGGAGAACGGTCGCATGCCCCGCATCGCCCGCAGCGAGATCCTGTCGAAGTTCCGCGCGATGATCGCGCGCGGCGAGCCGATCGTCGGCGGCGGCGCCGGCACCGGCCTGTCGGCCAAGTGCGAGGAGGCCGGTGGCATCGACCTGATCGTGATCTACAACTCGGGCCGCTACCGGATGGCCGGCCGCGGCTCGCTCGCCGGGCTGATGGCCTACGGCAACGCGAACGAGATCGTCGTCGAGATGGCGGCCGAGGTGCTGCCGGTGGTGAAGCGCACGCCGGTGCTCGCCGGCGTCAACGGTACCGACCCGTTCATGATCACCGACCACTTCCTGCGCGAGCTCGCCGACCTCGGCTTCTCGGGCGTGCAGAACTTCCCGACCGTGGGCCTGATCGACGGCACCTTCCGCGCGAACCTCGAGGAGACCGGCATGGGCTACGGCCTCGAGGTCGACGTGATCCGCGCCGCCTCGAGGCTCGACCTGCTGACGACGCCCTACGTGTTCTGCGAGGCCGACGCGCGCGCGATGGCCGGCGCGGGCGCCGACGTCGTCGTCTGCCACCTGGGCCTGACGACCGGCGGCGCGATCGGCGCCGAGACCGCGCTGAAGCTGCCCGACTGCGTGCCGCGGATCGAGGCCTGGGCGGCGGCCGCGCGCGAGGTGAACCCCGAGGTGATCGTGCTGTGCCACGGCGGCCCGATCGCGACGCCCGACGACGCGCAGTGGATCCTGTCGAAGGTGCGCGGCTGCCACGGCTTCTACGGCGCCTCGAGCATGGAGCGGCTGCCGACCGAGACCGCGCTCACCGAGACCACGCGCCGCTTCAAGGCGATCACGCGCACCGCCCCCTGAGCGGCGCGCCCCGGACACGACACCGATACAGAGCATCGAGGAGACCCCCACCATGACCGGCGCCCAATTCGGAAGCTTCATCCTGGGCCTGATCGTCGTCGCGATCGTCGTCGCGATCGTCGTCTGGCTGCTCAACTGGCTCTACCTGCGCAGCTCGAAGGAGCGTGCGTTCGTGCGGACCGGCCTCGGGGGCCAGAAGGTGGTGATGAACGGCGGCGCGATGGTGCTGCCGATCGTCCACGACGTGATCCCGGTCAACATGAACACGCTGCGGCTCGAGGTCTCGCGCGGTCGCGACAAGGCGCTGATCACCAAGGACCGGATGAGGGTCGACGTGGTGTCGGAGTTCTACGTGCGTGTCCAGGCCTCGACCGAGGCGATCGCGTCGGCCGCGCAGACGCTGGGCACGCGCACGATGCAGCCCGACCAGCTCAAGGAGCTGGTCGAGGGCAAGTTCGTCGACGCGCTGCGCACGGTGGCCGCCGAGATGACGATGGAGGAGCTGCACGAGAAGCGCGGGGAGTACGTCAAGCGCGTGCGCTCGGTGGTCGCCAGCGACCTGCTGCAGAACGGCCTGGAGCTCGAGACGGTGTCGCTGACCCAGCTCGACCAGACCGCGATGGAGTACTTCAACCCGTCGAACGCGTTCGACGCGGAGGGCCTGACGCGGCTGACCGAGCAGATCGAGCGGCGCAAGAAGATCCGCAACGACATCGAGCAGGACACGATGATCCAGATCCGCAACAAGAACC
>JBILTM010000281.1:0-5371 GCA_044371545.1 Burkholderiaceae bacterium | reverse complement strand
GCCGCTGCTCGCGCTGGAGGGCATCCGCGACGCGTTCTACGTCTGCGACCCGCAGTGGCGCATCGTGTTCTTCAACGCCTGCGCCGAGCGCCACTTCGGCCGGCGCCGCGAGGAGGTGCTCGGCCGCTCGGTGTACGAGGTGTTCCCGGCGGCCGCGGGCTCGGCGTTCGACGGGCCGTTCCGCCGCGCGATGCTAGAGCGCGGCACCGCGCGGGTCGAGGCGCCGTCGGTGCGGCAGGACGGTCGCTGGGTGGAGGTCGAGGTCGCCCCCTGCGGCGACGGCCTGTCGGTGCAGGTCCGCGACATCTCCGAACGCAAGGCGATCGAGACGCGGCTGCGCGAGCGCGAGGCGAACCTCGCCGAGGCCGACCGGCGCAAGGACGAGTTCCTCGCGGTGCTGTCGCACGAGCTGCGCAACCCGCTCGCGCCGCTCACCAACGCGCTGCGGCTGCTCGAGCGCAGCGAGGCGCTCGGTGCGCCCGAGCGCGAGTGGCTCGCGATCGCCGGGCGGCAGCGCGCGCAGCTCAAGCGGCTGGTCGACGACCTGCTCGAGGTGTCGCGCGTCTCGCGCGGCCTGATCGCGCTGCGGTGCGAGTCGATGTCGGTGCGGGCCGCGGTGCGCGACGCGCTCGAGGGCGCCGAGCCGCTCGCGCGCGAGCGCGGCCAGCGGCTCGAGGCGACGCTGCCGGCGGACGCCTGCGTCGTCGACGCCGACCCGGCGCGCATCGCGCAGATCCTCGGCAACCTGCTGCACAACGCGTCGAAGTTCACGCCCGAGGGCGGCACCATCCGGGTGGTCGCGCTCGAACGCGACCTCGAGGTCGAGCTGCGGGTCGAGGACACCGGGATCGGGATCGAGGCCGCGCAGCTGTCGCGCCTCTTCGAGCCCTTCGTGCAGCTCGACGAGGGCGGGCGGCGGTCCGAGGGCGGGCTCGGGATCGGGCTCGCGCTGGTGCGGCGGCTCGCCGAGCTGCACGGCGGGCGCGCCGCGGCCGCGAGCGAGGGGCCCGGCCGCGGTGCGGCGTTCAGCGTGACGCTGCCGCGCTGCGCGCGGCAGGACACGCCGCCGCCGGCCTCGGCCGGCGCGTAGCGCCCGCCCGCGCGCCGCGACGGGGTTAGACTCGGGCCCCGCGTCGCGCCGGAGCGTCCTCCCCCTTGATCACCCTGAAGAACGTCGTCCTGCGCCGAGGCGCGAAGCAGCTGCTCGACCGCGCCTCGGTCGTCGTCGCCCCCGGCGAGCGGGTCGGCCTGGTCGGACGCAACGGCGTCGGCAAGTCGTCGCTGTTCCGGCTGCTCGACGGCACGCTCGCCGAGGACGCGGGCGAGGTCTCGTATCCGAGGCAGTGGCGGCTCGCGCAGGTCGCGCAGGACATGCCCGAGACCGACGAGAGCGCCACCGCGTTCGTGATCGGCGGCGACACGCGCCTGGGCGCGCTGCGCGAGGCGCTCGCGATCGCCGAGCGCGACTTCGAGCGCGACCCCGACGATCCCGACGCCGGCATGGCGATCGCGCAGGCTCACGTCGACCTCGCGGACGCCGGCGAGCACGACGCGGTCGCGCGCGCCCAGGCGCTGATCCTCGGCCTCGGCTTCGGCCCCGACGAGCTCGAGCAGCCTGTCGACGGCTTCTCCGGCGGCTGGCGCATGCGGCTGCAGCTCGCCCGCGCGCTGATGTGCCCGAGCGACCTGCTGCTGCTCGACGAGCCGACCAACCACCTCGACCTCGACGCGCTGGTGTGGCTCGAGGCCTGGCTGAAGGGCTACGCCGGCACGATGCTGGTGATCAGCCACGATCGCGAGTTCCTCGACGCGGTCACCGACGTCACCGTCCACGTCGACAACGCCCGGCTGGGCCGCTACGGCGGCAACTACTCGAAGTTCGAGGAGCTGCGCTCGGTGCAGCTGCTGCAGCAGGAGGCCGCGTTCGCGAAGCAGCAGGAGCGCATCGCCCACCTGCAGCGCTTCATCGACCGCTTCAAGGCCAAGGCGAGCAAGGCCCGGCAGGCGCAGAGCCGCGTGAAGGCGATCGAGCGCATGGAGAAGGTCGCGCCGATGCTGGCGAGCGCGGACTTCGAGTTCGAGTTCCGCGAGCCGCTGAGCCTGCCGAACCCGATGCTGTCGATCTCGCGCGCCGACTTCGGCTACGTCGTCGACGGCGCGCCCCGGGTGATCGTGGGCGGCGTCAGCCGCTCGGTGCTCGGCGGCCAGCGGATCGGCATCCTCGGGGCCAACGGCCAGGGCAAGTCGACCTTCGTGAAGACGATCGCGCGCGACCTGGCTGCGCTGGGCGGCGAGATCACCGAGGGGCGGGGCCTGACGATCGGCTACTTCGCGCAGCAGGAGCTCGACGTGCTGAGCCCGTCCGACGACCCGCTCGTCCACATGGTGCGGCTGGCGCGCGAGACCGGCGCCGCCGCGCGCGAGGCGACCGGCGAGCAGGCGCTGCGCGCGTTCCTCGGCAGCTTCAACTTCGGTGCCGACATGATCCGCCAGCCGGTGGGCACGATGAGCGGCGGCGAGAAGGCGCGGCTGGTGCTTGCGATGATGGTCTGGCAGCGGCCGAACCTGCTGCTGCTCGACGAGCCGACCAACCACCTCGACCTGGTGACCCGCGAGGCGCTCGCGATGGCGCTGAACCGTTTCGAGGGCACGCTGATGCTGGTGAGCCACGACCGGGCGCTGCTGCGCAGCGTCTGCGACGAGTTCTGGCTCGTCGGGCGCGGACGGCTGGAGCCGTTCGACGGCGACCTGGACGACTACCAGCGCTACCTGCTGGAGGAGTCGCGCCGGCTGCGCGAGGAGGCGCGCGGCGGGGTGGCGGCCGGCGGGCAGGCCGCCGCGGCCGGCCGCCCCGGCCGCGGCGCCGCGCTCAGTTGAGCGCCTTGTCCTTCCAGTACTTGGCGCCCTCGACGGCGCCGCCCGCCTGCACGCCGTTCTTGGTTATCGTGTAGGACGTGACGCCGCCGGTGGCCGTGCCGCCGGCGCTGCCGCCGGTCTTGCCGGCCGCGCCTGCGGTGCCGCCGCCCGACGCGCCGGCGACCCAGCCCTTCTCGACGAAGTCGGTGACCGCCTTCTTCGTCGGGAACAGCAGCAGCGTCTCGTTCTGCGCGGCGCCGATCTGCGCGCCCGCGCTCGCCTGCGCGACGCGCATGTAGGCGTCCTTCTTCGTGGCGGCGTCGTGGACCAGTCCGGTGCCGCCCGCGCCGCCGAGCACGAAGCTCACGCCGTAGGTGGTGAACACGCCGTAGCCGGCGGCCTTCGCGACCGCGTCCTTGATCTTCGGGTCCGCCGCGTAGAACTGCTCGAGCGCCTTGTTCGCGTTGGCGCGGATGTCGGCGCGCGCCTTCGCCTTCTCCTGCGCGGTCATCGGCTTCGGCGCTTCGCGGGGCGCGTTCTGCTGGATGTCGCTCTGCTGCGCGAGCGCGGCGCCGGCCGTCAGGGACAGCAGCACCGCGAAGGCGGTCGATGGGAAACGTGTCATGGGGCCTCTCCTGGGTGGTCGGCGCTCTTCGGGCGCCGGTACGTCGAAGGCGACGTCGTTCTTGATTTTAAGCCCGCCGCGGCGGCCGTGCTCGGCCCCGTTGCGCGGCCGAGGTACCCGGAGGGTCAGACGTTGAACCGGAAGTGCATGACGTCGCCGTCGTGCAGCACGTAGTCCTTGCCCTCGAGGCGCATCTTCCCCTTCTCCTTCGCGCCGGTCTCGCCCCTGCAGGCGACGTAGTCGTCGAACGCGATGGTCTCGGCGCGGATGAAGCCCTTCTCGAAGTCGGTGTGGATCACGCCCGCGGCCTGCGGCGCGGTCGCGCCCACCTTGACCGTCCACGCGCGGACCTCCTTCGGGCCGGCGGTGAAGTAGGTCTGCAGTCCGAGCAGCGCGAACGCGGCGCGGATCACGCGGTTCAGGCCGGGTTCCTCCATGCCCATGTCGGCGAGGAAGACCTGCTTGTCGGCGTCGTCCATGTCGCCGATCTCGGCCTCGATCGCCGCGCATACCGGTACGACGACCGACTTCTCGGCCTCGGCCATCCGGCGGACCGCATCGAGGTGCGGGTTGTTCTCGAAGCCGTCGTCGCGGACGTTGGCGACGTACATCGTGGGCTTGGCGGTGATCAGGCACAGCGGCCTGAGGATCGCCTTCTCCTCGTCGTACAGGTCGAGCGAGCGCACCGGTTTCGCCTCGTTCAGCACGGCGAGGCACTTGTCGAGCACCGCGACCAGGCGCGCCGCCTCCTTGTCGCCGCCGGCGCGCGCCTGCTTGGCGTACTTCGCGTGCGTCTTCTCGACGGTGGCCATGTCGGCCAGCGCGAGCTCGGTGTTGATCACCTCGATGTCCGACAGCGGGTCGACCTTGCCCGAGACGTGCACGACGTTCGGGTCCTCGAAGCAGCGCACGACGTGCACGATCGCGTCGGTCTCGCGGATGTTCGCGAGGAACTGGTTGCCCAGGCCCTCGCCCTTCGAGGCGCCCGCGACCAGGCCGGCGATGTCGACGAACTCGACCGTCGCGGGCATCACGCGCTCGGGCTTCGCGATCTCGGCGAGCCGGGCGAGGCGCGGGTCGGGCACCTCGACGATGCCGACGTTCGGCTCGATCGTGCAGAACGGGTAGTTCTCGGCCGCGATGCCGGCCTTGGTCAGCGCGTTGAACAGGGTCGACTTGCCGACGTTGGGCAGGCCGACGATGCCGCATTTCAGGGACATGGGAACACCTCGGGGGCGGGCGCGGCGGCGGCGGAGGCCGCGGGCGCGTGCCGGGACGGCGGCATTGTACGCGGGCGCATCGGCCTGCCGCCGTGTGCCGGCCGATCGCGAGGCGCTGGCAGGCGCGGCCCGTCGCTAGCGCCGTCGCCCTCGGCGGTGCTCGCCCGATCCGCCGTGCCCGGCGAGCAGCCCCACGGCGAGCGCGGCGCCGGCCAGTCCCATCGCGACCGGCGACAGGTCGGGCGTGCGGCCGGGCAGCGTCGTCTGCGCCCACTCGCTGGCGGCGATCACCGCGAGCGCGACGCCCGCCCATCGCAGCGGCCGGCCGTCGAGCGCGTGGCCCGCAGCGACGACGGTCGTCGCGAACCAGCCGAACCAGCACGCGAGCTGGATGCCGGCGATCGCGTCGCCCGACAGCAGCGCGATCCGCCAGCGGAAGGCCTGCGTCGCGCCGTAGCCGGGCTCGAGCTGGTACGCGAGCAGCGCGACCAGGGCGCCGGCCAGCGCGAGCGCCGCGCAGGCCCGGCGCCCGAGCATCGGCACCGTGAGCACGAGGAGCGCTGCGACCGGCAGCGTCGCGATCGCGGCCGCCGACGGCGCGTGGCCGATCGGCAGCAGCAGCCGCCAGCCGAGCGTCCCCGCGGCCAGCGCGCAGAACGGCAGCACCGCG
>JBILTM010000100.1:0-18276 GCA_044371545.1 Burkholderiaceae bacterium | reverse complement strand
TTCCGGATCCGGATCTCGACGCCGCCCGGCTACCGGATCGACCCGGCGCGCGTGTCGCCGCGCGACGCCGCGCATCTCGAGGTCGTCGACGACCCGATGGTCGCGTGCGCCGGCGCGGATCTCGTCAGCACCGACGTCTGGACCAGCATGGGCTTCGAGGACGAGAGCCGCGACCGGCTCGCCGCGTTCGCCGACTGGCAGGTCGACGCGGACATGATGCGCGAGGCGCGCCCCGACGCGCTCTTCATGCACTGCCTGCCGGCGCACCGCGGCGAGGAGGTGTCCGCCGAGGTCATCGACGGGCCGCAGTCGGCGGTGTGGGACGAGGCCGAGAACCGGTTGCACGTCCAGAAGGCGCTGATGGAGTACCTGCTGCTCGGGCGCGTCGCGACGCCCTGATCGCGCCGGTCGGCGCGGGGTCCGTCCCGCGCCGCGCGCCGACCCGAAGAGGGCGCGAGCCGCGCGCGCCGTGCGGTCTCAGCGGCAGAGGTGCAGCCGCACCGCGCCGCGCATCGGCATCGGCTCGGCGGGCGCGATCGGCAGCGCACCGCGCACCGGCACGATGCGCACCGGCTCGAGCGTCGGCATCAGCGCGACCACCCGGCGAGAGTGGCTGAGCTGCAGGTTCAGCTTGCGGACCTCGGTCAGCAGCGCGTCGCCCTGCGGCGCGAGCCCCGCGTCGATGCGCGGCGAGATCGCGGCCCAGCGCGGCGCGTCGATCACCTGCTCGAAGAGCGCCTTGAGCCGGCGGTGCCAGGCGACGCACTCGTCGAACATCGGCGCCTCGGCGAGCGTCGGGAAGCCGTAGCGCGGCAGCAGCTCGCGCAGGTCGCGGTCGATCGTCGGCTGCTCGGGCTCGAGCAGCGCGAGCACCGACGAGGCGACCGACTTCTCGACCTGCCCGGTCAGCTCGCTGATCCGCAGCAGCACGTCCTCGAACGCCGGACGCTCGAGCGCCTTCAGCGACTCGATCGTGTCGAACAGCGCCTGTTTGCGGGTGCGCAGCTTGCCCCGCAGGCCGACATGGCGCGCGAGGCGCTGCTGGAACGCCCCGTCCTCGCGGACGTCGGTGCGACGCAGCGCGACGAGCAGCCACAGGTGCTGCTCGGCGTGCGGCGCGGCCCGCTTGATCGCGACGGGCGCGGTGAGTTCGAGGTCGCGGAGCAGCCGGTTCAGCTGACCGGCGTCGAGTGCGTGCATGGAGGGGTCAGCCGTCGATGTCGAGGAAGTCCTGCACATCTTCGGCCGCCGCCTTGCATGCACTGAGGAAGTGCGGATGGCAGGTGCGGCGGTGCCGATGGGCGGCGCGGCGCTGTTGCGTCCGCGCCGGCGCCCGCCTCGCCCCCCGCCTCGCCCCCTGTCGCCCTCGTCAGGCGGGCACGAGGTGGTCCTCGAGCCGCTCGGCCAGGCGCTTGCGCGCCCGGTGCAGTCGCACCCACACGTTCGCCTCGGTGATGTTGAGCTTCTCGCACACCTCCGAGGTGGCGACCCCTTCGATCGCCTGCATCATGAACACGGACCTGAGGCCGTCCGGCAACCGTTCGACCTCGTCGACCAGCGCCGCGTGCATCCGGCGACGCGCCACCTCCTGCATCGGGTCGTCGTCGTCGGACGTGCTCGGCTGGGCCGATGCGGCGAGCTCGAGCCGGTCCTCGGCCTCGAGGCCCTCGTCGCCGGGCGCGTCGAGCTTCACGTAGCGGGTCTCGCGACGGAACGCGTCCTGGATCTTGTGGTTCAGGATGCCGATCAGCCAGGTCCGCACCGCGGACTGGCCCTGGAAGCTGTGGCGTGCGCTCAGCGCGGCGAGCAGCGCGTCCTGCACGGTGTCCTCCGCGAGCGCCTCGTCGCGGATCTTGCGGCGGGCGAAGCGCAGCATCGCGCCGCGGTGCACGGCGAGATCGGCGGCGGGGTCGAGGGCGAGTGCGGCGGACATGCGGGACTCCGGTCGATGCGGTTCGGATGGCTGGACTGTGAGGGCCCGACGTCACCCCACCATGGCGGATGCATCTCGATTTGGTCTCGCCCCCGGCCTCCCGTCATGCCGCCCGGCGGCAGGCGCCTCGTCGTGACCGTTTTGTTATCCTGCCGCGAGCGGGCCGCGATGCAGGGAGCCCAGAATCGCATCGCTGCCGGAGGGGTCATGGAGCACCGGATACTCGTCGTCGAAGACCAGAAGGACATCGCGGACCTGATCGCGATGCACGTGCGCGACCTCGGGCATCGCGTCGACTGCGTGCACGACGGCAACGCGGGGCTGAAGGCCGCGCAGTCGGGCGACTACTCGATGGTGGTGCTCGACGTGATGCTGCCCGGCCGCGACGGGCTCGACGTCGTGAAGACGCTGCGCATGGAGCGCAACGCGACGCCGGTGCTGATGCTGACCGCGCGCTCGACCGAGATCGACCGCGTGCTCGGCCTCGAGCTCGGCGCCGACGACTACCTGACCAAGCCCTTCTCGATCCCCGAGCTGCAGGCCCGGGTGAAGGCGATGCTGCGGCGTCGCGACATGGCGCTGCAGCCGCAGGAGGCGAGCTCGGAGCGGATCGCCGCGGGCGAACTCGTGATCGACTGCGCGAGCCGCGACGTGAAGCTCGCCGGCCGCTCGCTGCCGCTGACCTCGAAGGAGTTCGACCTGCTCGCGCACCTGGCGCGCCACCCGGGCCGCGTGTTCACCCGCGTGCAGCTGCTCGACGCGGTCTGGGGCACGACCTACGAAGGGTACGAGCACAACGTCAACACCCACATCAACCGGCTGCGGGCGAAGCTCGAGGCCGACCCCGCCAGCCCGCGCTACGTGCTGACCGTGCGCGGCGTCGGCTACCGGTTCACTGAAGAGCGATGAGCGCCGCACGATCGCATCGGAGGCGCTCGCGCCCCCCCGGGGGGGGGCTCGGCCGCAGGCCGTTGGGGGCAACATGAAGTCGCTGCGCGCCCGGGTGCTGATGCTGGTGGCCGGCGCCGGCATGCTGACCGCGATCGTGCTCGCGGCGGTGATGCACATGTCGGTGCGCAGCTACTACACCGATGTCGTCTACGCGCAGAGCCAGGCGTTCATCGAGCGCGTCGTCGAGATGCACCCCGACCTGTGGGACCTCTACGAGCGCGACCCGGACGCGTTCTCCGACAAGCTCGCCGCCTACACGATCTACTCGCCCAGCACCGGCATGTACCTGCTCGACCCGAAGGGCCGCGTGCTCGCGAGCTCGGGCGAGCGCCACATCTTCTGGAGCAACTGGCGGGTCGACCTCGGGCCGGTGCGCGCGTCGCTCGCCCGCGACGCGTCGATGCCGATCCACGGCGCCGACCCCGACCACGAGGCCAAGCAGTGCCTGGTCGCCGCGCGCCCGATCGTGCGCGACGGCCGCGAGCTCGGCTGGCTCTACGTGGTGCCGCGCGCGGCCGACATCGGCACGCAGACGCCCGAGCTGCTGAAGAGCTACGCGATCCAGACCGCGGTGAAGGTCGCGCTGCTGACGCTCGCGATCGGCGTCGCGCTCACCGTCGCGATGATCGCGCTGCTCACGCGCCCGCTGACCGCGCTGACTCGCGTCGCCGAACGCGTGCGCAGCGGCGGCTTCTCGGCATCGCTGTGCGAGACCGAGTTCCCGTTCCGCGACCGCAACGACGAGGTCGGCCGGCTGTCGCGCACCTTCCGCGAGACGCTGGAGCGGCTGAAGCTCGAGATGGACCGGGTCACCCAGACCGACGCGCACCGTCGCGAGATGGTCGCCAACGTGTCGCACGACCTGCGCACGCCGCTCACCGCGCTGATCGGCCAGCTCGAGACGATCCGCATGAAGGCCGACGGGCTCGACCCCGAATCGCGCGACCGGTTCGTCGACGCCGCGATCCACAACGCGCACCACCTGCGCCGGCTGACCGACGCGCTCAACGAGCTCGCAAAGCTCGACAACCCCGAGCTCAAGATCGAGCGCGAGCCGATCGCGCTCGGCGAGCTCGCCGACGACCTCGCGCAGCGCTACGGCATCCGCGCCGAGGAGGCCGGCGTGTCGCTGCGGGTCACCTACCCCGACCAGCTGCCGCTCGCGCAGGTCGATGCCGGCCTGATCGAGCGCGCGATCGGCAACCTGCTCGACAACGCGATCCGCGTCACGCCGCAGGGCGGCACGATCGAGCTGCGGGTCGTGCGCGATGCGGACGGGGTGCGCGTCGAGGTCGCCGATACCGGCCCGGGCGTCGCCACCGACGACCAGTCGAAGGTGTTCCAGCGCTTCTACCAGGGCAGCAAGCACCGCGAGCAGCGCGGCAGCTCGGGGCTGGGGCTCGCGATCGTCAAGCGCGTCGCCGAGCTGCACGGCGGCCGCGTCGGGCTCGACAGCGCACCCGCGCGCGGCGCGACCTTCTGGATGCTGCTGCCGACGAGCTGATCGTCGGCGCGACCGGCGACCGCCCGCGCGGTCGACCGCCCGTTCAACCCTGCGGCGCGCGAGCCCCTCGCGCGCCGCTCGCCTTCGGATCGGATCGCCGATGACCCGGCACTGGACCTGGATCGTTCCGCTGGGAGCCGCGGCGCTGCTCGCGCTCGCCGTCGGCGCGCCCGTCGCGGGCGCGCTCGCCGCCGCCTGCGCCGCGGCGCTCGTCGGCGCGGTGATAGCCGCGGTCCACCACGCCGAGGTGGTCGCGGCGCGGGTCGGCGAGCCCTACGGCACGCTGGTGCTGGCGATCGCGATCACGGTGATCGAGGTCGCACTGATCGTCTCGCTGATGCTCGCGGGCGGCCCGGACGCGGCGACGCTGCCGCGCGACACGATCTACTCCGCGGTGATGGTGATCACCACCGGCGTCGTGGGTCTCTGCGTGCTGGTGGGCGGCCTGCACCACCACGAGCAGTCGTTCCGCATCGAGGGCGCGAGCCCGGCGCTCGCCGCGCTGGTCGCGCTCGCGGGGCTGTCGCTGGTGCTGCCCTCGTACACCACGAGCTCGTCGGCCGGCACCTACACCGTCTCGCAGCTGACCTTCGCCGCGGTCTCCTCGCTCGCGCTGTGGGCGGTGTTCGTCTTCGTGCAGACGGTCCGCCACCGCGACTACTTCCTGCCCGGCGCGCATGCCGAGGACGAGGACGTGCACGCCGCGCCGCCGACAGCCGCGCAGACCTGGGCGAGCTTCGGGCTGCTGCTGGTCTCCCTGGTGGCGGTCGTCGGCCTCGCGAAGACGCTGTCGCCGCTGATCGAGGCCGCGGTCGCGGCCGCCGGCGCACCGAAGGCGGTGATCGGCATCGCGATCGCGATGCTGGTGCTGCTGCCCGAGACCTGGGCCGCGGTGCGCGCCGCGCAGGCCGACCGCCTGCAGACCAGCATGAACCTCGCGCTCGGCTCGGCGCTCGCGAGCATCGGCCTGACGATCCCGGCGGTGGTCGCGGCCGCCGTGCTGCTCGAGCTGCCGCTGGTGCTCGGCCTCGCGCCGAAGGAACTCGTGCTGCTGGCGCTGACCTTCCTCGTGAGCGCGATCACGCTCGGCACCGGCCGCACGAACGTCATGCAGGGCGCGGTCCACCTGGTGCTGTTCGCGGCGTTCCTGTTCCTGTCGCTGGTGCCCTGAGCGCGCTCGCGCGCCGCGCGAGCGCGGCGCGCGGCGCGGGCGCGGGCGCCGGCGCCGGCGTGGCGGCTCAGTACCCGCGCAGCCGCCCGTAGCGCTCGACCTGCTCCGGCCGCAGCACCGTCATCATCGCCAGGTGGTAGCGCAGGTGCGCCTCGCGCAGCCGC
This sequence comes from Burkholderiaceae bacterium, assembly GCA_044371545.1. Taxonomy (GTDB): domain Bacteria; phylum Pseudomonadota; class Gammaproteobacteria; order Burkholderiales; family Burkholderiaceae_E; genus UBA4615. The sequence goes on along the minus strand of JBILTM010000100.1, from coordinate 12,553 downwards.
GCCTGCGCGGCCCCGGCGCGCGCGGTCGCCGCCGACAGCGACTCGGCGGTGGCCGAGCGCGTCGCGAACAGCCGGTCGAGCTCGCGTTCCGCGCCGATCAGCGCTTCGCCCGCCTCGCGCGCCTCGGCCTGCATCCGCTCGAAGAGCGCGCGCGTCCGCGCGGCCTGCGCCTCGTCGAGGCCGAGCGGCGCCGCGAGCTCGAGCACGTGCGCCGGGCCGGGGTAGCCGTTCAGCTCGGCGGGCAGCGCGAGCGACATGCCGCGTCCGGCGCGCAGGTCGGCGATCTGCTCCGGCGACAGGGCCTTGATCTCGCGCGCCTGCATGCCCGCGTACGGGCCCTGCGCGTGCCCGGGACCACCGGCCCCGTGTCCATGGCCACCGGCTCCGTGCGCGTGGCCGCCGGCCCCGTGCGCATGGCCGCCGGCCCCGTGCGACGGGGGCGCGGCGCACGCGACGAGCGCGCAGGCGGACGCGACGGCGAGGACCACGGACACGAGGGTGCGGGATTCGGACATCGGAGTCTCCGGCAGGCCGCCTCAGCGTATCACCGAGCGCGCGATCCACAGCCACGCGATCGCCCAGGCGGCACCGAACACCCAGCCGGCGAGCACGTCGGTCGGCCAGTGCACGCCGAGCGCGACGCGGCTCGCGCCCACCAGCGCCGCGATCGCGGCCGCGCCGCCGAGCACCCAGGCCTGCTCGCGCCGGCGCGCGCGCGTGCTCGCGAGCAGCGCGCCGAGCGTCAGGTAGATCGCCGCCGACATCGTCGCGTGCCCGCTCGGGAAGCTCAGGCCGTCGACGACCGCCCCGGCGAGCCGCGAGTCGGGGCGCACGCGCCCGATCGCCGACTTCAGCAGGGTGACGAGCGTCGAACCGCCGAGGGCCGACACCGCGACCACGAGGCCGAGCAGCCGGTGGCCCGACAGCGCGAGGTGCCCGACCGCGAGCACGACGACGAGCGTCAGCACGGTGGTGCTGCCGAGGGCGCTCGCGTCGGTCATCGCGCGCGCGAACGACGGGTGCGCCGTGCGGAGCGACTGCGCGGCCTCGATCGCGGCGAGGTCGAGCGCGTGGGTGTCGCCGGCGAGCACGAGCCCGGCGAGCGCCGCGAACCCCGACAGCAGCACCAGCGTCGCGAGCCCGGCGAGCAGCGGGCGCGACAGCGCGCGCACCCGCGCGCGCGGCGGTGCGCGCTCGGCGTGCGGGGTCGCGTGCGGGGTCTCGTGCGGCGTCGCGTGTGCGCCGCGGCCTCGTGCGTCCCCGCCACCGGCGTGCCCGGTCATGCCCCGGCTCGTCGCCGCCGCACGCCCCGCCCGCGCGCGCTCAGCGCGCCGAGCGGCGTTCGACCAGGTCCGCGACGCGCTCGTTGCGGTGCGGGTCGTCCGCGTCGCGCAGCCCGTCCACGACACCGCGCCGGTCGGCCTCGTCGCGGTTCTGGCTCATCTTCCACTTGCCCTCGATCCGCGCGATCGGGATCTCGATGCCGACGATCGCGCGCATCTGCATCGCGATGAAGTCCGGCGGCGCGTCGTCGACCGCCCAGGGCTGCGGTCGCCGCTTCTCCTGCAGCGAGGTCAGGTCCCGAAGCTGGCGCGCCACCCAGGCCGGGTCGTCGTGCACCGCAGGCGCGCCCCAGGCGTGCACGGTCTCGTAGTTCCAGGTGGGCACGACCTTGTGGGTCGTCCGCTTGGTCTCGTACCACGAGGGCGTCACGTAGCCCTGCGCACCCTGGAACACGACCAGGCACTCGGTCGCGCCGGCCAGCGCCTTCCAGTGCGGGTTCGCGCGGGCGACGTGTGCGCGCAGCGTGCCGTGCTCGCCCTCGTCCGGGTAGGTGAGGAACGGCACCGGCGAGGCCACCAGCCCGTCGGTGCCGTGGGTCACCAGCAGCGCGAGCGGGAACTCGAGCATCAGCGCGTGCAGCTCCGCATGCCGCTCCTCGCGGAAGGTCGCCGGGTTGTACATGTCGTCCGCCCCCCTCAAAAAAGAGCCCGCCACGAGGGCGGGCCGTCGCGGCGGACCCGCGCGGACGCGGGCCCTCGCTGAAAGTGTGATCAGGCCGGCAGGACCTCGATGTCGGTCTCGCCCTCGGCCGGCGCAGGCGGGGCCGGCGGGGCTTCGGAGAACGACAGCAGGACCTTCTCGTCGGCGTCGACGTCGACCGTGACCTTGCCCCCGCCCACCAGCTTGCCGAACAGCAGCTCGTCGGCGAGCGCCTTGCGGATCGTGTCCTGGATCAGCCGCTGCATCGGGCGCGCGCCCATCAGCGGGTCGAAGCCCTTCTTCGCCAGGTGCTTGCGCAGCCCCTCGGTGAAGACCGCGTCGACCTTCTTCTCGTGCAGCTGCTCCTCGAGCGACATGAGGAACTTGTCGACCACGCGCAGGATGATCTCCTCGTCCAGCGCCTTGAACGAGATGATCGCGTCCAGCCGGTTGCGGAACTCCGGCGTGAACATCCGCTTGATCTCCTGCAGCTCGTCGCCGGCCTGCTTGTTGTCGGAGAAGCCGATCGAGCGCTTCTGCAGGTCCTGGGCCCCCGCGTTCGTGGTCATGATGATGATCACGTTGCGGAAATCGGCCTTGCGACCGTTGTTGTCGGTCAGCGTGCCGTGGTCCATGACCTGCAGCAGGATGTTGAAGATGTCCGGGTGCGCCTTCTCGATCTCGTCGAGCAGCAGCACCGAGTGCGGCTTCTTCGTGATCGCCTCGGTCAGCAGTCCGCCCTGGTCGAAGCCGACGTAGCCCGGGGGCGCGCCGATCAGGCGCGACACTGCGTGCCGCTCCATGTACTCCGACATGTCGAAGCGGATCAGCTCGATGCCCATCAGGAAGGCGAGCTGCTTGGCGACCTCGGTCTTGCCGACGCCGGTGGGGCCGGAGAACAGGAACGAGCCGATCGGCTTGTCCGGCTTGCCCAGGCCCGAGCGCGCCATCTTGATCGCGGCGGCCAGCGCGTCGATCGCGGCGTCCTGGCCGAACACGACGTTGCGCAGGTCGCGGTCGAGGTACTGCAGCTTCGAGCGGTCGTCGGACGACACCGAGGTCGGGGGGATGCGCGCGATCTTGGAGACGATGTCCTCGATCTCGCCCTTGCCGACGACCTTCTTCTGCTTGGACTTCGGCAGGATCCGCTGCGCGGCGCCGGCCTCGTCGATCACGTCGATCGCCTTGTCGGGCAGGTGCCGGTCGTTGATGAACTTGGCCGACAGCTCGGCGGCGGCGGTCAGCGCCGACGACGAGTACTTGATGCCGTGGTGCTCCTCGAAGCGCGACTTCAGTCCGCGCAGGATCTGCACCGTCTGCTCGACCGTGGGCTCGACGACGTCGATCTTCTGGAACCGGCGCGACAGCGCGTGGTCCTTCTCGAAGATGCCGCGGTACTCGTTGAAGGTGGTCGCGCCGATGCACTTCAGCTGGCCCGAGGACAGCGCGGGCTTCAGCAGGTTCGAGGCGTCGAGCGTGCCGCCCGAGGCCGAGCCCGCACCGATCAGCGTGTGGATCTCGTCGATGAAGAGGATCGCGTGCGGGTTGGCCTTCAGCTGCTTGAGCACGGCCTTCAGCCGCTGCTCGAAGTCGCCGCGGTACTTGGTGCCGGCCAGCAGCGCGCCCATGTCGAGCGCGTAGACGTTCGACTCGGCGAGCACCTCGGGCACGTCGCCCTGGGTGATCCGCCACGCCAGGCCCTCGGCGATCGCGGTCTTGCCGACCCCGGCCTCGCCGACCAGCAGCGGGTTGTTCTTGCGCCGGCGGCACAGCACCTGGATCACCCGCTCGACCTCGGACTCGCGGCCGATCAGCGGGTCGATCCGGCCTTCCTTGGCCGAGGCGTTCAGGTTGGTGGTGAACTGCTCGAGGGCGCCCTGCTGGGCGGCCTGCGCGTTCTCCTCGCCCTGCTCCTGCGGTTCCTCCTTGGCCTGCTCCTTCGGCTGCGGCGTCTTGGTGATGCCGTGGCTGATGAAGTTGACCACGTCCAGCCGGGTGATGCCCTGCTGGTGGAGGTAGTAGACCGCGTGCGAGTCCTTCTCGCCGAAGATCGCGACCAGCACGTTGGCCCCGGTGACCTCCTTCTTGCCGTTGGAGGTGGACTGGACGTGCATGATCGCCCGCTGGATCACCCGCTGGAACCCGAGCGTGGGCTGGGTGTCGATCTCCTCGTTGCCGGGGACGACCGGGGTGTTCTCGCGGATGAAGTTGCCGAGGTTCTTGCGCAGGTCGTCGATGTTGGCTGCACATGCGCGCAACACCTCGGCCGCCGACGGGTTGTCCAGCAGCGCGAGCAGCAGGTGCTCGACGGTGATGAACTCGTGCCGCTGCTGACGGGCCTCGACGAAGGCCATGTGCAGGGAAACTTCCAGTTCTTGCGCGATCATGCTTCCTCCATCACGCACTGCAACGGGTGCTGATGCTGGCGTGAGTATCCGCTAACCTGTTCGACCTTGGTCGTGGCGACGTCCTTGGGATAGATCCCGCAGACGCCACGACCCTCGCGGTGGACCTTCAACATCACCTGGGTCGCCTTCTCGCGACCCATTCCGAAGAACTTCTGCAGCACCCCGACGACGAACTCCATCGGCGTGTAGTCGTCGTTCAAAAGAGCGACCTCATACATCGGCGGCGGCTTGAGCCGTGCCTCCTTCTTTTCGAGGACGGTCGAGGGATCGCGCGGCGTGGCCATGGCGACGACCATTCTATCGGGTCGCGACCCGGCCGCAACACGGCCGCCGGACTGTTTCATGGGGTCTGTGCGGGGTTTCACAAGGGCGGGCGTGCCGATCTCACGCCCGGTGCCGCTGTTGCCGCGTTCGACACGCCGCCGCTGTCCAAGCTTGACGAACGACATCCTTTGGCAAAGAATCCGCCGGCGCCACCAGGAGGGTCGCGGTAGGCGGAATTCTTCGAACAATGCTTCAGGGACGGCAGGGTTATGGCGACCGGTACTGTCAAGTGGTTCAACGATGCCAAGGGGTACGGCTTCATCACCCCGGACGACGGCGGCGAGGACCTGTTCGCGCACTTCAGCTCGATCCAGATGAACGGGTTCAAGTCGCTGAAGGAAGGCCAGAAGGTCCAGTTCGACGTCGTGCAGGGGCCCAAGGGCAAGCAGGCCTCGAACATCCAGCAGTCACAGTAAGCGCCGCCGGGCGCCGAGGTCGCTGGAAAAACGCCGGGCGAGTCCCGGCGTTTCCGTTTCAGAAGGCCGTCGCGTCGTCCGCGACCCCATTGTGCAGTGCGGCAGCCCGCACTTCAAGGGCGGGCGCCGACGCGCCGTGCGCCGAGGCGCCGATCAGGCCACGATCGGCAGCACGTCGACCGCGTAGCGGTGCACGATCGAGCGGCCGAGCACCGGGTCGTGCAGCACGAGCTCCATGCGGACCGCGGGTCGCACGCCCTCCCCGCGCGCGTTCGGCAGCGCGCCGAAGGTGCCGCAGGTCATGAAGCGACCGTCGTCTCCGCCCTCGCGCGCGTAGAAGCCGTCGCGCAGCGACTGCAGCGGGCGGATCCCGGCGAGCGTGCCGCGCTGGTAGTCGACCCACTGCCCGTCCTCGAGGATGCGCGAGGCGAGGACCAGCCCGTCCTGCCGCTCGGCGACGTCCGCCCATCGCCACGCCGCGGTCGCGACCGGCTTCGGGCACATCTGCTTCGACACGGCGACGGAGTAGGTCTCGACCCGGCGGTCGGTGTGGTCGGAGCCGACGCTCAGCCACCACTCGCCGTCGGCGAAGAACAGCACCGGCTCGGCCTCGCCCGAGCTGTCGCCGCCGAGCACCTCGACGCTCGGGTCCTGCGTCAGCAGGTTCGCGCCGACGCGGTAGTACAGCGGCACCGACGACGGTCGCGGCACGCCGATCGCCTCGAGCTCGGCGATGTGATGCTCGATCGCCGCGGGGTCGCGGCCGGTCCAGCCGGCGACGACCAGCCGGCGCGCCGCGACGCTCAGGCTGCGGGCGTGGCGAGTCCCGTCGGCGGACACGGACTCGCAGGCGAAGGTGAGGGTCGCGGGCATCGCGCTTCCTGGGTGGGGACGGTTCGGTGGGGGAACGGGCCGCCGCGCTACATCAGCACGCCCGGCAGCCACAGGGCGATCGACGGAAACACCATCAGCACCAGCACGGCGACCATGTAGGCGCCCATGAACGGCATCACGCCGGCGAACACGTCGGTGATCGGGCCGGGCTGTCGGCGCATGCCCTGAAGCACGTAGAGCACGGTGCCGTCGGGCGGGCTGATCATCGCGATCTCGACGAGCATCGTGATCACCACGCCGAACCAGATCGGGTCGTAGCCGAGCGCCTTGACCACCGGGAACAGCAGCGGGACGGTGGTGATCACCATCGACATGCCTTCCATGAAGGTGCCGAGCGCCAGGTAGAAGCCGATGATCACCAGCATGATCACCCAGCCCGGGAACGGCAGGCCGGTGAGGAACTTCGACAGCATCTGCGGGATGCCGAGCGAGGACAGCACGTAGTTGAGGAAGTACGCGCCGAACAGGATCAGCGCGATCATCGACGTGGTCCGCGCGGTCGAGCGCATCGACTCGGCGAGCATCCGCCAGCCGAGCTTGCGGTCGACCGCGGCGAGCACCAGCGCGCCGGCCACGCCGAGGGCGGCCGACTCGGTCGGCGTCGCCCAGCCCGCGTAGATCGTGCCGAGCACGAGGCCGATCAGCAGCGCGGTGGGCACGAGGTCCGACAGGCTCGCGAGCCGTCGCGCCCAGCCGCCCGGGGCGGCGGCGGCCGGCTCGGCGCGCAGGCCGAGCTTTCGGCTGTAGAAGAGGATCACCAGCGTGAAGAGCGCGATCACCAGCAGGCTCGGGCCGATCGCGGCGAGGTAGAGCGCCCCGACCGAGGTCTCGGTGATCAGCCCGTAGATGATGAAGGTGATGCCCGGCGGGATCAGGTTGCCGAGGGCGCCGCCGGCTGCGAGCGAGCCGAGCACGAGCTTCGGCGGATAGTGGCTCTTCTCGAAGTACGGCAGCGCGACCGAGCCCATGGTCGCCGCGGTTGCGACCGACGAGCCCGCGACCGCGGAGAACACGCCGCAGGCGACGATGTTGGTGTGCAGCAGGCCGCCGGGCAAGCGGCCCATCCAGACGTTCAGCGCGCGGTACAGCCGTTCCGAGAGCCCCGCGCGCAGCATCACCTCGCCCATCAGCAGGAACAGCGGCACCGACACCAGCACGAAGTGGGTCGACGGGCCCCAGATCATCTCGCCGATGAAGTTCCAGAACGGGCGGTCCGACAGGCCGAAGCCGGCGAGCAGCGCGAGCAGCGCGAGTGCGGCCCCGACGTGGATGCCGCCCGCGAAGAACGCGACGAACGCCAGCAGCACCGCGAGCAGCGCCCACCACGGCACGGCGCCGGCCGTGGCGGCGGCGCCGGCGCCGCCGAACAGCGACGCGCCGGCGATCAGCAGCCCGATCGCGACGATGAAGACGATCGCGATCACCGGCGCGGCTCCCCGCCGGGGCCGGCGGGCGCGGGCTCGGTGCGGCCCTGCGCCCCGGCGAGCGCCTCGAGCGTCTCCTCGGCCTCCTCGACGTAGCTGCGCGCCATCAGCGCGCGGTCGACCGCGTCCGCGTCGCCCGCGGAGAGCGCGCGGACCGCGCGCGCCCCGATCGCAACGACCGCGAGCAGCATCAGCGCGAGTCCGGCGGCCCACAGGCCCTGCGGCAGCGCGAGCGGCGTGCGCAGCGTCGACAGGTCGGTCGAGCCGAGCTCCCACGAATCCTTCGCGAGCGAGAACGCGCCCCACGCGAAGAAGGCGCTCGAGACCGCGAGCGCCGCGAGCGCGGCCAGGTGCAGCCACACCCGTGCGCGCAGCGGCATCTTCTGCACCAGCACGTCGATGCGCACGTGCCCGCGCTCGAACAGCGTCCCGGCGAGGCCCCAGCTCATCCCGATCGCCATCAGGTAGCCGGTCAGCTCGGTCGTGGCCTCGGTGGAGAACCCCAGCAGCCGGCGCGCCGCGATGTCGAAGCAGATCAGCACGGTGATCGCGAGGTAGCACCACCCCGCGACCGTCATCGCCCGGCCGCTCAGCCACTCGAGCGCGCGGTGCACGTCACTTGCCCGCGGTGTACTTGATGCCGGTGATCGGCGCGATCACGTCGTTGTACACGGTGGCGCAGCGCTCGCCGCAGCGCTTGACCCAGCCGGGCAGCACGTCCTCGCCGAGCTCCTTGCGGATCGCGGCGAGGGTGTCGGCCGCCGGCTTGACCTCGACCATCGGCTTCTTGATCAGCGTGTGCAGCTTGCAGCCCGCCTCGCGGCCGACGTTGCAGGCGACGCCGTCGGCGGTCGCCTCGACGCCGAGCGCCCACTGCCGCTCCTGGATCTCCGCGAAGGTCTTCTCGAACTCGGCGCGTACCGCCGGTTCGAGCTTGTTCCACCACGCGAGGTTCACGAAGTAGCCGGAGGTCGACCACGACAGCGGCATCGTGTACAGGTGCGTGGTGACCTCGGGCCACTTCACGCCGTTGCCCGAGCCCGCGCCGGTGATGCCGCAGTCGACGGTGCCGCGCTCGAGCGCGGTGTAGACCTCGCCGAACGCGAGCGAGACCGGCTGCGCGCCCAGCGCCTTCATCAGGTCGGCCGCCGACGGTCCGTTGGTGCGGACCTTCAGGCCCTTCTCAGGTCCGCGAGGCCGGTGATCGGCTTGCGGCAGAAGAGCATCTGGCCGGAGAACGGGTAGGTCGCGACGAGCCGGATGCCGAGCTTCTCGAGCTCCCTGTTGGCGACCGGCACCATCGCGTCGGCGACCTTGCGCGCCTGGCCGATCTCGGCGTTCATGCCGGCGAGGTCGACACCGTCGAGCATCGGCACGTCGCCCGACACGGTGGTGAGCGGCGCCGCCGCGATGTCGACCTGCCCCGAGCGGACCAGCCGCAGCACCTCGGGGCCGTTGACGTTCCTCTCCGGCCAGGACGACAGCGTGACCTCGACGCGCCCGCCGGTGGCCTTCGCCATCCCGTCGCGCAGCAGCGGCTGGTCGACGCGGGTGTACTGCGGCAGGTTCGGCGCGACCTGGGTGATCGCCTGCACCGCGACCTTCGGCCCGGCGGGCACCTACTGCGCATGGACTGAGGCCGCGGCCGCGGCGACGAGCGCGGCGACGGCGAACGGCAGGCAACGACGGATCATGGGAACCTCACGAGGGGTGGGTTGGACGGGACTCGACTCGGAACGGGGGCGGGCACGAACGGGCCGGCGCGCGGTGGCCGCGGGTTCAGCAGCTCGCGACACGGTGGTTCAGCAGGTCGGTGACCAGCATGCACCCCGGCGCGTGCGTGATGCAGAACGCGGGCCTGGCCGCCATCACCGCCGCCTGCGGCGTCACGCCGCAGGCCCAGAAGACCGGCAGCTCGTCGTCCTTCACCTCGACCGGGTCGCCGAAGTCCGGCGCGCCGAGATCGGCGATGCCGATCAGGTCGGGGCGCCCGAGGTGCACCGGCGCACCGTGCACGCGCGGGAAGCGCGAGGTGATCTGCACCGCCCGGATCGCGTCGGCGGCGGTCATCGGCCGCATCGACACCACCAGCGGACCGTGGAAGACGCCGGCCGGCACGGTCGGGATCGAGGTCCGGTACATCGCGACATTGCGGCCCTGCGCAACGTGGCGCAGCGGCACGCCCGCTTCCAGCAGCGCCTGCTCGAACGAGAACGAGCAGCCGATCGCGAAGCCGACCAGGTCGTCGCGCCACAGCGCGTTCAAGTCGGTCGTCTCGTCGACGAGCACGCCGTCGCGCCAGATGCGGTAGCGCGGCAGGTCGGTGCGCAGGTCGAGGTCGGCGCCGAGGCCGGGCAGCCGCGGATCGCCGGGCTCGGACACCTCGAGCACCGGGCACGGCGCAGGATTGCGCTGGCAGAAGCGCAGGAAGTCGTCGGCGAGCGCCTTCGGCAGCACGACGAGGTTCGCCTGCACGTGGCCGGGCGCCATGCCGGCGGTGTGGCCGGCGTAGGCGCCCTCGCGCACGAGGCGCCGCGCGCTCGGGCCGTCGGGCGCGAGGCGCGCGAGCGGGGTCGGGTCGGGGGTCGTCGCCAAGGCATTCACCAGTACATGAACTCGAGCAGCGTGCAGCCGGTGCGAGACGCGAACGGGCCGTGCAGGATGCCGGGCGGGCGGCACGCGTAGGTGCAGGGGCCGAAGGTCTCGCCGCCCTCGCCACGCGCGTCGCACCCCACGACGAACGCGCCGTCGACGACGAACACCTCCTCGTGGAAGTCGTGCAAGACCGGATCGGGCAGCAGCGCGCCGGGCGCCCAGCGGACCAGCCGGGTGCGCGAGCCGCGGCGCGCGACCGCGTCGAAGTCGTCGGCGAGGATCAGCTCGCCCAACGGGGCGCCTGCGGTCGGCAGCGTGCGCCAGGCGCCTCGGGCGTCGGCGTCGCGCAGCACGTCGAAGAACTCGCGGTGTCGGGCCGGTGGGACGGTGGGCATGGCGTCCGAGTGTCGGCACCCGGACCGCCCCGGTCAAACGGGAAATCGTGCGGTCGACCGATCAGGTTTTCTTGTGCGAGGCTCATGGGGCACCACCCCGCCCCGCCGCGGGGCGCCCCGCCCCGTCAGGACGCGAGCACGTCGTGGCGGCTGCTCGCGACGAAGGTGTCGCAGGCGGCCTGCGCCATCTCGCACAGCGCACCCGCGAGCGGCGACGGCGGCTCGAGCCGCGCGCTCGCGATCAGCGGCAGCGGCGCGGGCAGCGGGTCGACGTCGAGCGGCAGCAGCCGGCCGTCCTGCAGGTCGGCCTGGATCACCGCGGTCGGCAGCAATGCGGTGCCGAAGCCCGAGCGCGCGAGATCGACCATCGCGCCCAGCGACGAGAAGTAGCTGATCCGCAGGTTCTCGAGCCCGTTCGCGCGCTCCGCGATGTTGCGGTAGACCGCCGACTCGCGGTGGAACGAGATGATCGGATGCTCGGCGACGTCGGCGAACGACAGCACCGGCTTGACCGGGAAGCGGCGCGCGAGGCTCGGCGCCGCGACCCAGCGCATCGCGAAGGTCGCGAGACGGCGGTTCACGATGTAGCCGGGCGTGATCTCCTCGGACAGGAACGCACAGTCGAGCGAGCCGCGCAGCAGGTCGTCGCGCAGCCGGGGCGTGATGTCCGAGACGAGCTCGACCGTCGCGTTCGGGTAGCGCTCGGCGAAGCGCGACAGCAGGTCGGGCAGCCACGAGTGGACGACCGTCTCCATCGCGCCGATCCGCAGCACGCCGGTGAAGGCGTCGGTCTGCCCCATCGCGGCGACCATCCGCGCCTGCAGGTCCACCATGCGTTCGGCCCAGGGCATCAGCTCGGTGCCCTGGTAGGTCAGCATCACGCCGCGGTGCTCGCGGTCGAAGAGCTTCGTGCCGAACTGCTGCTCGAGCGTCGCGATGCGGCTGGAGATGCCGGCCTGCGTGGTGTGCATGCGCTCGGCCGCGGCCTTGAAGCTGCCGAGGCGGGCGACCCACACGAAGGCCTCGAGGAAGCGGACGTTCATGGCGCCAGTGTAGTGCGCGGTCGCGCCGGGGGCGGAACTGCGCGGCCCCCGCCCCGCCGGTGCGACTGCCCGGCCCCACGCGTGCCCCCGCCCGCGACGCGCCGCGAGCGGACCCGCGTTCAGCCGCGCGGCGGCGCGGTCCGCGCCCGCGCCGCGCGTGCGAGCCCGATCCCGAGCGCGGTGAGCACCAGCACGACGTAGCCGGCCTTCAGTCCGTCACGCCATCCGGCGAGTTCGGCGACACGCGCGACGTCCGGCGCCGGACGCTCCACCGGCGCCCGGGGCGCGAGCTCGCGGGTCATCGACACGAACCCGCCCGCCGACAGCAGCGGCACCGCGACCATCGTCGCGAGCAGCACCGGTCGCAGCCGCCGCACCGTCCGGCGCCGCCGCAGCACCAGCCAGATGCCCAGGCAGCCTTCGGCGCGTCGCGAGCGTGCGCAGCGCGAGCGCGAGGTGGATCGCGAACGCAGCCGCGAGCGCGACGGTGCCGGGCACGCTGCGCCAGACCGCGACGGTGACGCGCAGGCCCGCCTGCGCGGTGGCGAGCGACACGAAGCCGAGCAGGTGCGTGGCGAGGTGCGAGGACAGGTCGGCGAGCAGCACGCAGCCCGACGCGAGCCGCCACGCGCGCGAGCCGCTGCGGCGGCCGCCGTCCTCGGTCGCACGCGCGGGGCGCACGGGGCGCGGCGTGCTCAGCACGGCGCCCGGAAAGGACGAGCCCCCGATCCTGCGGGGAGGATCGGGGGCCCGGGGTGCGTCACGGGAGTCGGACGCCCGCGATCACATGTGGTCGATCATCACCTGCCCGAAGCCCGAGCAGGACACCTGGGTCGCGCCCGGCATCAGCCGCGCGAAATCGTAGGTGACCTTCTTCGACAGGATCGACTTCTCCATCGAGGAGATGATCAGGTCGGCCGCCTCGGTCCAGCCCATGTGACGCAGCATCATCTCGGCCGACAGGATCTCCGAGCCCGGGTTCACGTAGTCCTTGCCGGCGTACTTGGGCGCGGTGCCGTGGGTCGCCTCGAACATCGCGACCGAGTCCGACAGGTTGGCGCCCGGCGCGAT
>JBILTM010000099.1:0-18368 GCA_044371545.1 Burkholderiaceae bacterium | reverse complement strand
CTGTCGGGCGGCGAGGCGCAGCGCATCCGGCTCGCCGCGCAGCTCGGCTCGAACCTGCAGGGCGTGTGCTACGTGCTCGACGAGCCGACGATCGGGCTGCACCCGCGCGACAACCGCGTGCTGCTCGACACGCTGACCGCGCTGCGCGACAAGGGCAACACGCTGCTGGTGGTCGAGCACGACGAGGACACGATCCGCCGCGCCGACAACGTGATCGACATCGGTCCGGGCGCGGGTCGCCTGGGCGGGCGGATCGTCGCGCAGGGCCACCACGAGGCGCTCGCGACGCAGCCCGACAGCCTGACAGGCCGCTTCCTCGCGCATCCGCTGCAGCACCCGCTGCATCCGCCGCGCGCGGTCGCGCCCGACGGCCCGGCGATCACGGTCCGCGACGCGACCCTGCACAACCTGAAGGGCCTCGACGCACGCGTGCCGCTCGGGCGCCTCACCGTCGTCACCGGCGTGTCGGGTTCGGGCAAGTCGACCTTCGCGCGCGACGTGCTGCTCGCGAACCTGCAGGCGATCGTCGGCGCACGCAACTCGGGCCGCGCCGGCACCGCGAAGGCCGAGGCGCTCGTCGCCGCGCCGACCGGCTGCCGCGCGATCGAGGGCACCGAGCCGATCGGCCGCGTGCTCGAGGTCGACCAGACCCCGATCGGCAAGACGCCGCGCTCCTGCCCGGCGACCTACGTCGGCTTCTGGGACGCGATCCGCCGGCTCTTCGCCGACACCACCGAGGCACGCGTGCGCGGCTACGACGCGGCGCGCTTCTCGTTCAACACCGGCGCCGGCCGCTGCCCCGCGTGCGAGGGCCAGGGCGTGCAGACGATCGAGATGAGCTTCCTGCCCGACGTCAAGGTGCTGTGCGACGTCTGCGGCGGGCAGCGCTTCAACCGCGAGACGCTGCAGGTCACGCTGCGCGGCAAGTCGGTCGGCGAGGTGCTCGCGATGAGCGTCGACGAGGCGCTGCCGTTCTTCGACGCGCACCCGTCGATCGCGCATCCGCTCAGGCTGCTGCAGGACGTCGGCCTCGGCTACCTGACGCTCGGCCAGCCGAGCCCGACGCTGTCCGGCGGCGAGGCGCAGCGCATCAAGCTGGTGACCGAGCTCGCGAAGGTCCGCGACCTCGGCGCGTCGCCGTCGTCGCGCTACCAGCCGGTGCACACTTTCTACGTGCTCGACGAACCGACGGTCGGGCTGCACATGGCCGACGTCGACCGGCTGATCCGCGTGCTGCACCGGCTGGTGGACGCCGGCAACACGCTGGTGGTCATCGAGCACGACATCGACCTGTGGGCCGAGGCCGACTGGATCATCGACCTCGGGCCCGAGGGCGGCGACGGCGGCGGGCGCATCGTCGACGCGGCGCCGCCGGTCGAGCTCGCACGGCGCGGGTTGGGGCACACCGGGCGGGTGCTGCGGGAGTTCTACGCGACGCGCGCGGACCGTCAGGCGGCCTGAGACGGTGCCCGGCGGTCGAGCAGGCCGGTCGCGAGCGCGGTGCCGAGCAGGATCACCGCGCCCGCGCCGAGCATCGCGAGCGTCGGCGTCTCGCCGAGGAAGGCCGAGCCCCAGACGATCGCGAAGACCGGCACGAGGTAGGTGACGCTGATCGCCCGCGCCGGTCCGACTCGGGCGATCAGCCGGAAGTACAGGATGTAGGCGAACCCGGTGCAGCCGACGCCCAGCGCGATCGCCGCACCCCACGCGCCGGCCGCGGGCGGGTCCGCCGGCCACGTCAGCGCCGCGGGCACGGCGAGCGCGAGCGTCGCGCCGACCTGCGAGCCGGTCGCGCTCAACAGCGCCGGCACGTCAGCCAGCCGCCGCCGCGTGTAGCTCGCGGAGACGCCGTAGGACAGCGTCGCGACCAGCGACGCGATCACCGCGAGGCCATCCCCCGAGGCGCCGAAGGAGATCCGGTCGCGGACCAGCAGCAGCACGCCCGCGAAGCCGATCGCCAGGCCCGCGCGCTGGCGCCGCGACGGCACGTCGCCGAGCCAGGCATAGGCGACCAGCGCCCCCCAGATCGGCACCGTCGAGTTCAGCAGCGCGGTGAAGCCCGCGGTCAGCGACAGCGTCGCGTACGCGAACAGCGCGAACGGCAGCGCGGAGTTCAGCACGCCGACCGTCAGAAGCCGGCCCGCGTTCGGCCGCAGCGCCTCGAGCTGGCCGCGCCACGCGAGCAGCGGCAGCAGCACCGCCGCGCCGACGCCGCAACGCACCGCCATCAGCGGCAACGGCCCGAACTGCGGCACCGCGACGCGCATGAACAGGAACGACGCGCCCCAGAGCGCGCCGAGCAGCAGCAGGTCGGCGACGTCGCGGCCCTTCACGCCCGAGGCCCCAACGGCAGGTCCGCCTGCGTGGCGCCGTGCGCGCGACGCCGCACGCGACCGTCGTCGCCGAGCGCGCGCTCCAGCCGCAGCAGGTGCGTCTTGCGCGGCAGCCCGCCCGCGTAGCCGGTCAGCGAGCCGTCGCTGCCGACCACGCGGTGGCAGGGCACGAAGATCGACACTGGATTGCGGCCGACCGCGGCACCGACCGCGCGCACAGCGGCCGGCTTGCCGACGCGGCGGGCGAGCTCGGCGTAGGCGATGGTCTCGCCGCGCGGGATCGCGCGCAGCGCCTCCCACACGGCGAGCTGGAACGGCGTGCCGCGCAGGCGGAGCGGCAGGTCGAAGGGCTCGACGCCACCGTCGAAGTAGCGCGCGACGCGCGAGGCGGCGTCGACGCCGACCGGGTGCGCGTCGTGCCGGACCCAGCCCTCGCCCACCGCGGGCTCGTACGTCTGCCCGCGGAACCACAGCCCGAGCAGCGCCGCGTCGTCGAAACCGAGCAGCACCTCGCCGAGCGGGCTCGGCATCGTCGTGTACCTCATCGGGGCGCCTCCTCGGGCACGAACGGCGCGAGCGAGCGCCACAGGTGGATCACCGCGTAGCCGCGGAACGGGCGGAACGCCTCGGCGGCCTCGGCGGCGGCGCGCGGCGTCGCGACGCCGAGCGCGCGCATCACGCCGACGTCGGCCGCGGGGAACGCGTCGCCGTGGCGCAGCGCGCGCATCGCGAGGTACTGCGCGGTCCAGTCGCCGATGCCCGGGACGGACCGGAGCCGCGCGATCGTCTCGACGGGATCCGCGGCGGGCGACAAGTCGATCGCGCCCGATGCGATCGCCTCGGCGAGCGCGACCAGCGTGCGCGAGCGCTGGCGGGTGACGCCGAGCATGCCGATCTCCGCCGGGTCGCGCGCGGCCATCGACGCGGCGCTCGGGAAGGCGTGCGTCAGCGCGGCCCACGGCGTGGCGACCGGCTCGCCGAAGGCCGCGACGAAGCGCCCCGCGAGCACGCGCGCGAAGCGCACGGTGATCTGCTGGCCGAGGATCGCGCGCACGCCGATCTCGTAGGCATCGAACGCGCCGGGCAGGCGCAGTCCCTCCCGGCCGAGGGCGAGCGGGCCGAGCGCGGCGGCGACGGTGTCGGGGCGGCAGCGCAGGTCGAGCGCGTGGCGCACGCGGGGCAGCAGGGTCGGCAGCGCCGAGGCGAGCGCAGGGTCGACCCGGAGCGTCAGCGCGGGACGCGGCGCGGCCGCGCGCCGCGCGGGGCGACGGCCGCCCGACGCGTCCGGGTTTGCCGCCGCCACGTCGTCGGCCCGGGTCACCTCGATCCAGCCCGCCCGCTCCGGGCCGCCGCGCGGGCCCGCCACGCGGACCACCCGCCGGTAGGCCGGCGTGCCGCCGCCGGGGGCCTCCTCGACGGTGGCGCCGGTCGTCTCGCCCGTGAACGCTCCCGCCGCACCCGCCTCGACCCACTCGACGCCCGCGACCGCCCTCTCGCCGAGAAAGCCGAGCATCGAGCGCCAGTCGAGCGGTGGCCGGTACGCGACGCGGCGCGCCGGCGGTTCGGCGGGGTCGACCGCCCGCTCGGGGCGGGCGGACGCGCCGGGGCTTCGTGGCACCATCGGGGACATCGACCGCATTATCCGCGGCGCCCTCCACCCGACGCCCGCCGTTTCCGGACATGACGACCGCCCCGCCCGCCCCGATCGCGGCCGCGCTCGACGCGCACGCCCGCCGACTCGCGCCCGTCCACCTGCGCGAGCTGCTGCGCGATGCGGCCCGGCCCGGCCGCCTCGCGCTCGAGGCCGGCCCGCTGCACGCGGACTTCTCGCGCCAGCGGCTCGACGACCCGGTGCTCGCCGACCTCGGCGCCTGGGCGAGCGCCTGCGGGCTCGAGGGCAGGCGCGAGGACCTCTTCGCCGGTCGCGTCGTCAATCCGACCGAGGGGCGCCCGGCGCTCCACACCGCGCTGCGCGGTGTCGGCGGCGACGCCGCGGTCGCGTCGGCGGTGGCCGCGCAGCTGCGCGGGATGGACGCCCTCGCGACGCGCCTGCGCGACGGCGGGCTGCCCGGCTTCCTCGGCACGCCGGTCCGCGCGCTGGTGTGCATCGGCATCGGCGGCTCCGACCTCGGCCCGCGCCTCGTGCACGACGCGCTGCGCGAGCCCGGCGGCTTCGACGTGCGCTTCGTCGCCAACGTCGACCCCGACGACCTCGCGCACGAGTTGGTCGGCCTCGACCCCGCGACCACCGCCTTCGCGATCGTCTCCAAGACCTTCACCACCCGCGAGACGCTCGCCAACGGGCTCGCCGCGCGCGGCTGGCTCGCGGCCGGCGGCTGCCCGCCGGAGGCCGTCCCCGGCCAGCTGATCGGCGTCACCGCGGCGCCCGAGGCGGCTCGCCGCTGGGGCATCCGCCCGGAGCTGCTGCTCGAGTTCTGGGACTGGGTGGGCGGGCGCTACTCGCTGTGGTCGACGGTCGGCCTCGGCATCGCGGTCGGCTGCGGACCCGCGGCCTTCGCCGCGCTGCGCGACGGAGCGGCCGCCATCGACCGGCACTTCCGCGACGCGCCGGTCGCCTCGAACCTGCCGGCCCGCGTGGGCCTGGTGTCGGTCTGGAACCGCGCGTTCCTCGGCCTGCCCTCGCAGGCGCTGATCCCCTACTCGGAGCGGCTGCGGCTGCTGCCCGCATGGGCCCAGCAGCTGGTGATGGAGAGCAACGGCAAGTCGACGACGCTCTCGGGCGGTCGCATCGAGCGGCCGACCTCGCCGGTGGTCTGGGGCACCTCGGGCACCAACGCGCAGCACTCGTTCTTCCAGCAGCTGCACCAGGGGCCGGACGTGGTGCCGGTCGACTTCGTGGTCGCCCGCGAGAGCCGCACGCCGCCCGCCTGCGACGGCGACGACCGCCACCGGATCCTGGTCGCCAACTGCGTCGCGCAGGCGGCGGCGCTCGCGCTCGGCCGCGAGCCGGCCGACGGCGACCTGCACCGCGCCTTCCCCGGCAACCGCCCGAGCACGCTGTTCACGCTCCCCCGGCTCGACGCGACCTCGCTCGGCGCGCTGCTCGCATGCTGGGAGCACGCAACGTTCACCGCCGCGACCGTCCTCGGCATCAATCCGTTCGACCAGTTCGGGGTCGAGTACGGCAAGGTGATGGCGACCTCGGTCGAGTCGCTGCTCGCCGGCAGCGACGTCGACGGCATCGACCCGGCGACGCGCGCGTCGGTCGCGCGCCTGCGCTGAGACGCCGGGTTCAGCCGGCGACCGCGTAGCCCTCGTCGCGGATCGCCGCGGCGACCCGCTCGCGCGGCGCGGTCGTGTCGACCCCGACCCGGCCGGTCGGCAGGTCGACCTCGACCTTCGCCGCCGGGTCCAGGCGCCTGACCGCCTCGGTCACCGCCCGCACGCAGTGGGCACAGGTCATGCCCTGCACGTCGAACCGCTGCTCCATCGCCGCCTCGCTCCCCGGATTGATCCAGGTCGAAGGTAGCACCCGTGCCCGGGACTACACTTGACCTTCCCATCAGGGTAAGGCCGAACCTGCCGGCATGGACACTGCCCCCACCCTGCCCGCCCTCACGGTCCCCGTCGAGGGCATGACCTGCGCGTCGTGCGTCGGCCGCGTCGAGCGCGCGCTGCGCAAGGCGCCGGGGGTGCTCGAGGCGACCGTCAACCTCGCCTCCGAAGCCGCGACGGTCCGCGGCACCGCGGGTGCGGCCGCGGTCCGCGATGCGATCGTCGCGGCCGGCTATGCCGTCCCCGCGACCGTCGTCGACCTGTCGATCGGCGGCATGACCTGCGCGAGCTGCGTCGGCCGCGTCGAGCGCGCGCTCGCGCGGCTGCCGTTCGTGCTGTCCGCATCGGTGAACCTCGCCGGCGAGACGGCGCGCGTCGAGGTGATCGGCGCCGGTCGCGAGGACGCGCTGCTCGCCGCGGTCGAGGCCGCCGGCTACACGGCCGAGCTGCGCGGCGACGCGGCCGCGGCGGCCTCGGGCGGCGCCCCCGCGGTCGACCCGGCCGAGGCGCGCCTCGCCGCCGAGCGGCGGCGCGTCCTCGTCGCGCTCGCGCTGGCGGCGCCGCTGGTGCTGCCGATGCTGGCGATGGCCGCCGGCATCCACGACGCGATGCCGCCGGCCTGGCTGCAGTTCGCGCTCGCGACCCCGGTGCAGTTCTGGCTCGGCGCCCGCTTCTACCGGGCCGGCTGGGCCGCGTTGAAGGCCGGCACCGGCAACATGGACCTGCTGGTCGCGATCGGCACCACGGCGGGCTGGGGCCTGTCCACCTGGCTGTGGCTGACCGCGCACCCGGGTCACGCGCCGCACCTCTACTACGAGGGCTCGGCGGTGGTGATCGCGCTGGTGCTGCTCGGCAAGTACCTCGAGGCGCGGGCGAAGCGCCGGACCACCGAGGCGATCCGCGCGCTGCAGGCGCTCCGTCCGGACACCGCCCGCCGGCTGGTGGGCGACGCCGAGGAGACGGTGCCGCTCGGTCGCGTCGCGGTCGGCGACCGGCTGGTCGTGCGTCCCGGCGAGCGGTTCCCGGTCGACGGCACGGTGCGCGACGGCGACACCCAGGTCAACGAGTCGATGCTGACCGGCGAGCCGCTGCCGGTCGCACGCCATCCGGGCGACCGGGTCGTCGGCGGCTCGATCAACGGATCGGGGCGGATCGTGTTCGAGGTCGGTGCGGTCGGCACCGAGACGGTGCTGGCCCGGATCGTCCGGATGGTCGAGGACGCACAGGCGGCGAAGGCGCCGATCCAGCGGATCGTCGACCGCGTCTCGGCGCTCTTCGTGCCGGCGGTGCTCGCGATCGCCGCGGCCACGCTGGCCGGCTGGCTGCTTTCCGGCCAGGGCGTCGAGGCCGCGATCGTCGCCGCCACGGCCGTGCTGGTGATCGCCTGCCCCTGCGCGCTCGGGCTCGCGACACCCGCGGCGATCATGGCCGGCACCGGCGTGGCCGCCCGCCACGGCGTGCTGATCAAGGACGCGCAGGCGCTCGAGCTCGCGCACCGGGTCAAGATCGTCGCGTTCGACAAGACCGGCACGCTGACGGTCGGCCGACCGGTGCTGCTCGACGCGGTGCCGGCCGACCGCGTCGGCCCGGACGCGCTGCTCGCCGACGCCGCCGCGCTGCAGGCGGGCAGCGAGCATCCGCTGGCCCGCGCGGTGCTCGACGCGGCCGCGCAGCGCGGCACCGCGTCGAAGCCGGCCGACGCCGTGCACGCACAGGCTGGCCGGGGCGTCGAGGGCCGCGTCGACGGCCGCCTGCTGCGGCTGGGCAGCGCCCGCTGGATGGCCGAGCTCGACATCGAGCCGCCCGCCCCGCTCGCGGCGCGCGCGGCCGCGCTGCAGGCCGACGGACGCACGGTGTCGTGGCTGCTCGGCGAGCGCGACGGCGCGCCGGCCGCACTCGGCGTGCTCGCCTTCGGCGATCGGGTCAAGCCCGGCGCGCGCGAGGCGATCGCGCAGCTGGCGGCGATGGGCGTGACCAGCGTGATGATCTCCGGCGACAACCGCGGCGCCGCCGAGGCGGTCGGCCGCGAGCTCGGGATCGCGCGCGTGATCGCCGAGGTGCTGCCCGGCGACAAGGCCGAGCGGGTCGCCGAACTGCGTCACGAAGCCGGCGGAGGTGCGGTCGCGATGGTGGGCGACGGCCTCAACGACGCGCCCGCGCTCGCCGCGGCCGACGTCGGCATCGCGATGGCCACCGGCACGGACGTCGCGATGCACACCGCGGGGATCACGCTGATGCGCGGCGATCCGCTGCTGGTGCCGGCCGCGATCGAGATCTCCGCGCGAACCGTCGCGAAGATCCGCCAGAACCTGTTCTGGGCGTTCGCCTACAACGTGATCGGCATTCCGCTCGCCGCGGCCGGCCTGCTGTCGCCGGTCATCGCAGGCGCCGCGATGGCGATGAGCTCGGTCAGCGTGATGACCAATGCGCTGCTGCTCTCGCGATGGTCGCCGCGGCACTCGCAGCGCGACGCGGACGCGACACCCGAAGCAGCGGCCGAGCGCCCGGTGACCGCATCGTGAACGAGGAGCCCCGCACCATGAACGCAGCCCGCGCACCCGTGCGCGCCGCCTTCCCGACCGTCCCGCGCGGCGTGCCCGCGCACGGCGCCGCCTCGATGAACATCGGCGAGGCGGCCGCGGCGACCGGCCTGTCCGCCAAGATGATCCGGCACTACGAGTCGATCGGCCTGCTGCGGCCCGCAGCCCGCAGCGACGCGGGCTACCGGCGCTACGGCGAGGAGGACCTGCGCACGCTGCGCTTCGTGAAGCACGCGCGCGAACTCGGGTTCGGGCTCGAGCGGATCGGCGAGCTGGTGTCGCTGTGGCGCGACCCGGGCCGCGCGAGCGCCGACGTCAAGCGCATCGCGCTCGAGCACGTCGCCGAACTCGATCGGCAGATCGGCTTGCTGCACCGGATGCGCGACGCGCTCGCGGACACCGCGCATCATTGCCACGGCGACAGCCGCCCCGGCTGCCCGATCCTCGAGGACCTCGCCCGCGACTGAGCGCGGGCCGCGCGACGCGATCGGAACCCACGACGATACGCCGATCGGCGCGCTCACATCGGAAATCCGAGTAGTGCGCACGCCACGACGCTGTTCGCGCGATCGCGGGCGCAGACTAGGTACGGATCTTGCGAGATACCGTGCGACGGCTGGGTGTGAGTGCAACAGCCGTCGCCGCCCATCGGCGTCATCGCGACGCACGTCGCAACCGTTGTCGAAGGTGGGGTTGCAGGAACAAGATGGTCCCACCGCTCGCGTGCTTGGAGGTCAGTGCATGGAAGCCAGTCTAAAACAGGTCCTCTCCGCCTTCGACGAAGGCACCGCCCGACTGGCTGCACGCAGCGTCGCGCTCCCCCAGCAGACCTCCGGACCGGGCGGCCTCCTCGGCCGATACAAGGCCCGGTACGAGGCGCGGCTCGAGGAGGAGTACTCCCTGCAGGAGTACCTCGATCTCTGCAAGCGCGATCGCAGCGCCTACGCGAGCGCGGCCGAACGGATGCTGATGGCGATCGGCGAGCCCGCGCTGCTCGACACGCGCTCGGACCCGAGGCTGTCGCGGATCTTCTCGAACAAGATGATCCGGGTGTACCCCGCGTTCAAGGACTTCTACGGCATGGAGGAGACGATCGAGCAGATCGTCTCGTTCTTCAAGCACTCGGCGCAGGCGCTCGAGGAGCGCAAGCAGATCCTGTATCTGCTCGGCCCGCCCGGCGGCGGCAAGTCCTCGCTCGCCGAGAAGCTCAAGCAGCTGATGGAGCTGATGCCCTTCTATGCGCTGAAGGGCTCGCCGGTCAACGAGTCGCCGCTCGGGCTGTTCAACCCGGTCGAGGACGGTGCGGCGATCGAGACCGAGTACGGCATCCCGCGGCGCTACCTCAATCCGATCATGTCGCCGTGGGCGGTCAAGCGCCTCGCCGAGTACGGCGGCGACATCACGAAGTTCCGCGTCGTGAAGCTGCGCCCGTCGATCCTGCAGCAGGTCGCGATCGCGAAGACCGAGCCGGGCGACGAGAACAACCAGGACATCTCGTCGCTGGTCGGCAAGCTCGACATCCGCCAGCTCGAGCGCTTCTCGCAGGACGACCCGGACGCCTACAGCTACTCGGGCGGGCTGTGCCTCGCCAACCAGGGCCTGCTCGAGTTCGTCGAGATGTTCAAGGCCCCGATCAAGGTGCTGCACCCGCTGCTCACCGCAACGCAGGAGGGCAACTACAAGGGCACCGAGGGCTTCGGCGCGATCCCGTTCGACGGCGTGATCCTCGCGCACTCGAACGAGAGCGAGTGGCAGGCCTTCCGCAACAACAAGAACAACGAGGCGTTCCTCGACCGGATCTACATCGTCAAGGTGCCCTACTGCCTGCGGGTCACCGAGGAGGTGAAGATCTACGACAAGCTGCTCGAGTCGAGCTCGCTGTCGCAGGCGCCCTGCTCGCCCGGCACCCTGAAGATGATGGCGCAGTTCGCGATCCTCACGCGGCTCAAGGAGCCCGAGAACTCGAGCCTGTTCTCGAAGATGCGGATCTATGACGGCGAGAACCTCAAGGACGTCGATCCGAAGGCCAAGTCGCTGCAGGAGTACCGCGATTTCGCCGGCGTCGACGAGGGCATGAGCGGGCTGTCCACGCGCTTCGCCTACAAGGTGCTGTCGAAGGTCTTCAACTTCGACCACGGCGAGGTCGCCGCCAATCCGGTCCACCTGCTCTACGTGCTCGAGCAGCAGATCGAGCGCGAGCAGTTCGCCCCCGACGTCGAGAAGAAGTACCTGGCGTTCATCAAGGAGCACCTCGCCCATCCGTACGCGGAGTTCATCGGCAAGGAGATCCAGACCGCCTACCTCGAGTCGTACAGCGAGTACGGCCAGAACATCTTCGACCGCTACGTGACCTTCGCCGACTTCTGGATCCAGGACCAGGAGTTCCGCGACCCGAACACCGGCGAGATGCTCGACCGCAACCAGCTGAACGACGAGCTCGAGAAGATCGAGAAGCCGGCCGGCATCGCGAACCCGAAGGACTTCCGCCACGAGATCGTCAACTTCGTGCTGCGGGCCCGTGCGAACAACGGCGGCAAGAACCCGCCCTGGACCTCGTACGAGAAGCTGCGCGGCGTCATCGAGAAGAAGATGTTCTCGACGACCGAGGACCTGCTGCCGGTGATCTCGTTCAACGCCAAGGCCTCGGCCGACGAGCAGCGCAAGCACCAGAACTTCATCGACCGGATGGTCGAGAAGGGCTACACGTCCAAGCAGGTCCGCCTGCTGGTCGAGTGGTACCTGCGCGTGCGCAAGTCGTCGTGATCGCGGCGGCCGCGAAGGGAGGCGCCGCATGTCCGAGATCATCGATCGCAGGGCGAACGGCCGGAGGAAGAGCGCCGGCAACCAGCAGCGCTTCCTGAAGCGCTACAAGGCACAGATCCGCGAGGCGGTCGCCCGCGCGGTCGCGCAGCGCAAGATCGCCGACACGGACAAGGGCGGCAACGTCACGATCCCGTCGCGCGACCTGAACGAGCCGAACTTCTCGATCGGCCCCGGGGGCCGTCGCGAGCGGATCCTGCCGGGCAACAAGGAGTTCGTGACCGGGGACCGCATCCCGCGTCCGCAGGGCGGCGGGGGCGGCGGCGGCTCGGGCAAGGCGAGCGACTCCGGCGAGAGTGATGACGCATTCACCTTCGCGCTGACCCGCGAGGAGTTCCTCGAGTTCTTCTTCGAGGACATGGAGCTGCCCGACCTGGTCAAGACCCAGCTCGCGCAGATCCCGCAGACCAAGCTCAAGCGCGGCGGCTACCGCAGCGACGGCACGCCGTCGAACCTGTCGATCGTGCGCACGATGCGCGAGTCGCTCGCGCGGCGCATCGCGCTCGCGGCGCCCTATCGGCAGCAGCTTCGCGAGTGCGACGAGGCGATTGCCGCCGAGCGGCGGCGGCTCGCCGCGACGACACCGGTCGCGCCGCCCGTGCAGGACGCGCCCGAGGCCGCGCCCGCGGCCGACGACGCGCGGCTGCAGGCGCTGCTCGCCGAGCGCGACCGGCTGCTCGGCCGCATCGCCCGCGTGCCGTTCATCGACGAGTTCGACCTGCGCTACAACAACCGGATCCCGCAGCCGCGCCCGATCTCGCAGGCCGTGATGATGTGCATCATGGACGTGTCGGGCTCGATGGACGAGAACCGCAAGGACCTCGCCAAGCGCTTCTTCATCCTGCTCCACCTGTTCCTCACGCGCCACTACGAACGCATCGAGATCGTCTTCATCCGCCACCACACGACGGCCGCGGTCGTCGACGAGGACGGCTTCTTCCACTCGCGCGAGTCGGGCGGCACGCTGGTGTCCTCCGCGCTGGAGCTCGCGGTCGAGACGATCAAGGAGCGCTTTCCGCTCGAGCAGTGGAACGTCTACGTCGCGCAGGCGTCCGACGGCGACAACTGGGAGAGCGACTGCCCGAAGTGCCACGAGCTGCTGGTCAACGAGCTGCTGCCGCGGGTGCAGTACTACACCTACGTCGAGATCGACGCCGCGCAGCCGCAGTCGCTGTGGGAGCAGTTCGAGGCGGCGCGCGCCGGCGCGCGCAACCTCGCGCTCGGCCGCATCATGACCCGGGGCGACGTGTACCCGGTGCTGCGCGAGCTGTTCGCGCGCAAGCAGAGGATGGCGGCCTGAGCGGCCGCCCGGAGGACCCGCCCCGATGACCGATCCCGATCCGTCGACGCCCCGCGAGCCCGCGCCCTCGGCCGTCGAACCGTCGGTCGAGCCCGCGGCCGCGCCGTCGGGCCCGCCGGCCGGCACCTCGGCGATGTCGAGCGCCCCGGCCGCGCCGGGCCGCGCCGACCGACTGCTGCCCGGCGGCTCGGAGTGGACCTTCGAGCTGGTCGAGCGCTACGACCGCGAGATCGGCCGCATCGCCGCACGCTACGGCCTCGACACCTACCCGAACCAGATCGAGGTGATCACCGCCGAGCAGATGATGGACGCGTACGCGTCGCACGGCATGCCGGTCGGCTACACGCACTGGTCGTACGGCAAGCACTACCTCGCCACCGAGCAGACCTACAAGCGCGGCCAGATGGGGCTGGCCTACGAGATCGTCATCAACTCGGACCCGTGCATCGCCTACCTGATGGAGGAGAACACGATGCCGATGCAGGCGCTGGTGATCGCGCACGCCTGCTACGGCCACAACTCCTTCTTCAAGGGCAACTACCTGTTCCGCACCTGGACGCACGCCGACTCGATCATCGACTACCTGGTGTTCGCCAAGCGCTTCGTCGCCGAGTGCGAGACGCGCTACGGCGATCTCGAGGTCGAGCGCGTGCTGGATGCGTGCCACGCGCTGTCCAACCTCGGCGTGGACCGCTACAAGCGGCCGAACAAGCGCTCGCTCGCGCAGGAACAGGCGCGCCTGAAGGAGCGCGAGGTCTACCTGCAGCAGCAGGTCAACGACCTGTGGCGAACGCTGCCGCGGCGCTCCTCGGACGACGGCGCGCAAGCGCGGCACCGGACCTTTCCCGCCGAGCCGCAGGAGAACCTGCTCTACTTCGTCGAGAAGCACGCACCGCTGCTCGAGCCCTGGCAGCGCGAACTCGCGCGGATCGTGCGCAAGATCTCGCAGTACTTCTATCCGCAGCGCCAGACGCAGGTGATGAACGAGGGCTGGGCGACCTTCTGGCACTACACGATCCTGCAGACCATGTACGACGAGGGGCTGGTCTCCGACGCGTTCATGCTGGAGGTGCTGAGCTCGCACACCAACGTCGTGATGCAGCCGGCGTTCGACAGCCCACGCTTCTCGGGCATCAATCCGTACGCGCTCGGCTTCGCGATGTTCCGCGACATCCGCCGCATCTGCGAGGACCCGACCGAGGAGGACCGCCGCTGGTTCCCCGACATCGCGGGCAGCGACTGGATCAAGACGCTCGACTGGGCGATGCGCAACTTCAAGGACGAGAGCTTCGTCGCGCAGTTCCTGTCGCCGAAGCTGATCCGCGAGTTCCGCCTGTTCTGCTTCGTCGATGACGACTCGGAGCCGACGCGGCGCATCGGCGCGATCCACGACGACTCGGGCTACAAGGCGGTGCGCGAGGCGCTGTCGCGCCAGTACTCGCTCGCCGAGCGCGACCCGGACATCCAGGTGGTGTCGGTCGACCTCGAGGGTGACCGCTCGCTGACGCTGCGCCACTTCCGGCGCGACCGCCGGCCGCTCGCACCCGAGTGCGAAGAGGTCGTGCGGCACCTCGCGCAGCTCTGGGGCTTCACCGTGAAGCTCGAGACGCAGGCCGAGGACGGCCGGATCATCCCGGTCCACGAGTGCCGGATGGAGCCGCGCCAGCGCCGCGTGAGCGGCTCGGCGGCGACCAGCGCGCTGCGCGGCGTCGGCCGCTGACGCACCACCCTGGCGGGGCACGCAACTTGCGTGCCCCGCGCGTCGGACCGGCCACGATCCCTGTGGCCCGGCCGCCTCCGACCGGGATGGTGCATGGAACCCCTGCCACGGGCCGCCGCAGGCCGATACCGTGCGCACGAGGCCGGTGCGGCGCCGATCGCGATCCTCGCGGTGCTGGCGGCGCTGGCGCTCGTCGCGGGCGTGTCGATCCGCGCGGACGGGCCGTCCGCGCAGGCGCCGGGCACGGGGTCGCGCGCCGCGCGTCCCGCGGCCGAGGCCGAGCACCGTGAGGCCGCGGCGGCGGCCGGAGACGACGACGGCCCCGCCCTCGCCCGCGCGGCCGAGGCCGGCCTGACCCGGATGCGCGTGCAGTTCTCGCACTCGCTGCCGCCGTCGCTGCCCAGCTCAGACGCGATCGCGTCCTCGTCAGGGCGACCCGGCGACGCGCCGCTCGAGCGCCGCGACCTGCGCGACCCCCGTGCCCAGCGCGATGCCGGCAAGCCGGCGCCCAGCGAGCCGCCGCCGCAGCGGCGCCTGACGCTGCCGCCACCCGAGCGGCTCGTGCGGCTGCCCCCCGCCGAAGGGAGCGTGACGCTGCTCGGCGAGTCGACCGTGCTGATCCGGTCGCACGGGCTCACCGTGCTCACCGACCCGGGCTTGCTGCGCCGCGGCGAGCGCGCGCGGCTCGGCTGGGGCCTGTCCGCGGTGCGTCGCGCCGATCCGGCGATCGACCTCGACGAACTGCCGCCGATCGACGTCGTGGTGATCTCGCGGCTGCGCGAGGACCGGTTCGACCGCATCGCGCGGCGCCGCCTGCCGCGCGACGTGCCGATCGTGGCGCCCGCGGACGCGCGCGCCGAGCTGGTGTCGATGGGCTTCTCGACGGTGCACGCGCTGCCCGCCTGGGGCAGCCTGCAGGTGACGCGGGGCGACACGCGGCTCGTGCTGACCGCGACCCCGACGCGTACGGGCCCTCTGCTGCTGTCGATGCTGGTGCCCGCCTCCATGGGCACGCTGCTCGAGTTCGGCCGCGATGGCACCGACGAGGATCGGTTCAGCTACCGGATCTGGGTCAGCGGCGACACCACCGTCGACGACGCGCTGCTCGCCGAGCTCGAGCCGCGGCTCGCGGGCGTCGACCTCGCGCTGCTGCACGTCGGCGACGCCCCGCTCGGCCTGGGCGGCTCGATGGACGGCGCAGCGGGCGTCGCGGCCGCACGGCGGCTCCGCGCGCGCACCGCGATCGCGCTGCGGCTCGGCGACTACGGCGGCACGCCGGTGCCGGCCCGCACGCTCGCGCTCGCCGCGCAGCGCACCATGGGCGAGGCGGCCGTACCGCGGGTCCGCGTGCTCGAACGCGGCGACGTGCACCAGTTCGCGCCGGTGCAGCACTGGGCGCGCGCCGACGAGGTGGCGACCGCGCGCTGACGCGCGCGGCGCCGGGCGGCTCGGCGCCCGCTTGCCGGCCGCTCGACGTCCGGCCCGCCCCCCTCAGCGTCCGGTCAGCATCGCCGTCGAGGTCGCGGTCGCGAGCAGCGCACCTGACGGATCGTGCAGGCTCGCCTCGAGGAACGCGACGCGCCGCCCCATCCGCTGCACCCGCCCCTCGGCGATGACGCGCCCCGGTCCGACCCGCTGCAGGAAGCTCACCTTGATCTCGAGGCTCGCGACGCCGACCTCGTAGCCGGCCTTCAGGAACGCGGCGTGCGCCATCGAGAAGTCCAGCCAGGCGGTGACGAAGCCACCCTGCACGATCGTGCCGTCGGTGTGGCAGAAGCGCGCAAGCGCGTCGAACTCGGCCCGCAGGCGGCCTGCGTCGCGATCGACCTCGAGGACGCGGGCAGCGGCACCGTGTCGACGCCGCCGCCCGTGTCGATCCCCGCCACTCAGCGCTGCCCCGGCACGCCGATCGCGACCGGCCGGATCGCCGAGCCCGCCGCGCCCGCGGTGCGCAGCGGCAGGATCATCGTGCACGAGGTCCAGACCCGGTCGGCGGCCGCCTCGGCCGTGCGCACGTTCTCCAGGTGGTGGATGCCCATCTGCGTCAGCATGTGATGGTGGACCGCGAACGGCAGGCCCGCGGGCGTGCCGGCCGCGGGCGCCGCCTTGCCCTGCAGGAACCCCTCGGCGACCGGGTCGATGAACGGCACGTCGAGCCCGATCGCGACGATCCGCGAGCGGCCGAGGTACTGCGCGGCGTCGTACGAAAGGCCCGGGCCCTGCGTGTAGTACGGGTTGCTGTCGCCGCCCGGGTCCTTCCACTGATCGCCCCAGCCGGTGTGGATCAGCACCACGTCGCCGGGCAGGATGCCGCGCCTGGCGAGGCCCTGCGCCTTCAGCATCTGCTGGATGTGCGCGGCGGTGATCAGGTCGCCACCCTTCAGCGACTGGCCCTTGCCGACCGCGGCCTTGGCGTCGAGCAGCACCGCGGTGGTGATCATCGGCGGCGCCTTCTCCATGCCGAGCTTGAGCAGCGGCGAGTCGGGCGTCGGCTTGACCTGCTGCTGGGTGAAGCCGCCGTAGTAGCGCGCGCCGTCGAGCGGGGGCGCACCCTGCCCGTCCCAGGGCTTGTCGAGGTAGGCGAAGTGCCCGATCGCGTCGATCTGGGTGCCCTGCTGCGCGGGCTCGGCGTCGGCCGCGTACTTCTCGGAGTTGAACGCGTGCGCCGTGCCGGGCAGCACCGAGGTCGGCTTGTACTGGGTCGTGTACGGGCCGGTGAACGGCGACTTCGGCATCGTGTTCGAGCGGACCTGCGACAGCTCGTAGGCCTTCGCCTTCGGCTGCGACAGGTGCCAGCCGCAGCGCAGCTGGGTGCCGGCGCCGATCAGGTTGCCCATGCCCTTCTCGTCGCCGGCCGGCCAGGGACCGGTCGGCACCAGCTTGCGCGAGGCCTCGAGCACGCTCGCGGGCTCGACCGCGACGGCCGGACCGGCGAGCGCGGCCAGCAAGCCGATCGACGCGGCGAGCGCGCTCGCGCGCGGGTAGGGGAGCGGGCGCTGCCCGCGGTTCGGCTCGACCATCTCGGCGTTCTCCTGTGATCGCGGCCGGCGACGACAGGAGGTCGCGGGACCGCTGCGGGTGATCGTAGCCGAGCCGCCGGAAGCGGGCCAGCAGCGCGACGCGTTCGCGCAAGCCGAGCGCCGCCCCGAGACGCGAGGTCGCGGCCGGAGCGGATCCGGCCGCGCACGCCCCGGTCAGCGCACGAGGGCGCCGGTCAGCTCGCGCCGACCGCGTCGGTCGTGCACTTCTTCACGAAGCTGTTCTTCGCGGCGCCGGAGAGCTTCTTGTCGGCGGCCTGCGTCTCGCAGGTGGCTTTCGCGTCGGTCTCGCACTTCTTCATGAAGCTGGTCTTCGCGGCGCCCGCGAGCTTCTTCTCGCCGGCCGTCACGGTGCAGGTGGCGCCGGCAGCCTGGGCGGCGGCAGCGAACGTCATCAGCGCGGTCAAGAGCAGGATTCGTTTCAAGGTCGGGTCTCCCTGGATCGGCACGGCACGGGTTCGTCCGGCGCGGGCCGCGTGCCACGGCGACCGTCCGGCGCGCACCGATCTTACGCCGCGCCGCCGACGCGCGCGACCGCGCCGCGCCGGGGGCCGCGCGGGCCGATGCACTCGTTGACGATCGTGGCGCGACCGGGCGCCGGCGGAGACACGGTCGAGACGAACGCGAGGCGGATTCGATCCCCGCCCGGAACCGGGGCGAGCCGTTCGACGATCAGACTTCATTCCATCGACGACGCACCCAGTCGCGCCGCCGAGCGGTGCCGGAACCGGCCTCGTCGACCCCACCCACTTCATCGAACAGGAACGCACACCATGAACACCATCGCCAAGATCATCGCCCCCGCCGTCCTCGCCGTCGCCGCCTTCGGCGCGCAGGCCTCCGAGCTCAGCTACGGCGACATCGGCGCGCAGCCGGTGCAGGCTGCCCCGGCCGTCGTCGTGCAGTCGACCATGCCCGCGGGCGTGAACGGCGAGATCACCGCCGGCGACATCGGCGCGACCCCGGTCGTGGCGAGCCGCACCGTGCGCGAGGCGCCGTCGCGGATGGCTCGCCCGGTCAGCCAGTTCGTGATCGGCGCCTGACGGTCGCGGCGGCGCCCCCCCGGCCCGCCGTCCGATCCCGTCCCCCGGACCCGGCCAC
>JBILTM010000098.1:0-18375 GCA_044371545.1 Burkholderiaceae bacterium | reverse complement strand
CCATGAAGCTGACGTGCGCGGCGACGACGCGCCAGCCGGCGGCGGTGCGCACCCAGGTCTGCTGCTGGCGCCCGACCCAGTTCGGCCGGCCCTCGCGCTCGAACTGCACGCTCGCGGTGGCGAAGTTGCGCCCGAAGGTCTGGATCACCTTCTTCACGATGCGCCGCTGCAAGCCGACCGACGGGCGCGACGCGCGGAACGCAGCGATCTCGTCGTAGCTCCAGAGGTTCTCGGTCGCGCCGAAGCGCAGCGTCATCGGGTGGTTCCAGAACAGCTCGTCGAGCACCGCGACGTCGTTCGAGACGAGCGCGCGCTCGTAGCGCTCGAACACCGCCTCGACCTCGGCGAGCACGTCGGGCAGGTTGAGCTGGGTGTCGTCGATCATGGTGGCCTCCTCGCCGTGGGTTCAGGCGAAGGATGCCGCAACCGGCGCGGCTGCGACCCCGAGCTGCTCGAGGGCGGCCGCGACCCGCAGCGCATGGTCCTCGCGCCAGGGCGCCGCGATCACCTGGATCGCGATCGGCAGCCCGTCGCGGCGGATCGGCGCGGCGACCACCGGCAGCCCGGCGCAGGACACCGGCTGCGTCAGCACGCCCATGCTCGGGCGCGACGGCAGCCGCTTGCCACGCACCTCGATCCAGTCCTCGCCGATCCGGGGGGCGACGACCGGCACCGCGGGCGCGAGCAGCACGTCGTGGTCGGCGAACAGCGCGTCGACGCGCTCGACGTGGGCGCGGCGCACCCGATGGGCACGGTGCACCCAGGCGGCCGGCGCGAGCGCGCCGGCGAGGAAGCGGGCGCGCGAGTGCGGCTCCATCGCGTCGTAGCGATGGCGCAGGTCGTCCAGGTGCAGCGCCCCGCCCTCCGCGGCGGTGATCACGAACGCGGCACCGCGACCGATCTCGGCGTCGGGCCACTCGGCGCGGCCGACGGGCACGTGCGCGCCGATCGCCGCCACCGCCGCATCGACGACCGCGACCGCCTCGGGCGTCGCCATCGCCTCGAACCAGCCACCGAGCCGTGCGACACGCAGCCCGGCGAGGTTGCCCTCGGGGTCCGCACGCAGCGCCGGGCAGGCCGGCTCGCGCGCGCGCTGCGTGCAGCCCGGATCGCGCGGATCGGGCCCCTGCATCGCGTCGTAGGCGAGCGCGAGCGCGCGGACCGAGTTCGCGAGCGGCCCGATCGTGTCGAGCGACGCGACGAACGGAAAGCTCCCGCCCCGCGACAGCCGCCCGAAGGTCGGCCGCAACCCGAAGGTGCCGCACAGCGACGCAGGCACGCGGATCGAGCCGTTGGTGTCGGTACCGAGCGTGATTGGCACGAAGCCGGCGGCGACCGCCGCGCCCGAGCCGCCCGACGAGCCGCCGGCCATCCGCTGGAGGTCGTGCGGATTGCAGGTCGGGCCGTAGTGCGTGTTCTCGGTCGTGAAGCCGTAGGCGTACTCGTCCATGTTCAGCGCGCCGACCAGGATCGCGCCGGCGGCCTCCAGCCGCGTGACCGCGGTCGCGTCGGCCGCCGCCGGCGCGGCGCCCGGCCGCTCGCGCTCGATCCGCGAGCCGGCGAGCGTGACCA
The DNA here is from genome assembly GCA_044371545.1 of Burkholderiaceae bacterium. Taxonomy (GTDB): domain Bacteria; phylum Pseudomonadota; class Gammaproteobacteria; order Burkholderiales; family Burkholderiaceae_E; genus UBA4615. Next base: position 16,803 of record JBILTM010000098.1, on the reverse strand, counting down.
GCCCCGCGACGTCGAAGAGGTTCTTGACCGCGAAGGGCACGCCGGCGAGCGGCCCGACCGAGGCCTCGCCGGCGGCGTGCGCGGCATCGAGCTCGGACGCGCGGCGCAGCGCGCGCTCGCGCAGCACCGCGGTGAACGCGTTGACCTGCGGATCGAGCTGCTCGATCCGGTCGAGGGTCGCGCGGATCGACGAGTGCACGCTCATCGCACGAACACCGTCAGCGGCTCGACCTCGGGCCCGATGTCGACGCGCTCGAGGGCGGCCGCGATCGCCGCGAGCCGCTCGAGGTTCTCGACCACGGCGGCCTCGTCGGCCGTCGCCGCGGGCAGCTCGAGCATTGCCGCGCCCGCCCTCGTCCATGCCACGATCGCGTCACGGTCCATCGCGCGCCTCCCTCAGGTCTTCGACAGGTTGCGGAAGTCCGGCTGCAGGTGGAACCAGTACATGTAGCCGGACACGTCCTTGCGCATCGCCACGTCCATCAGCGGCTGGAACAGCGGGATGCGCGGCACGTCCTCGTTGACCAGCTTCACCATCGCGCGCACCTCCGAGTCGTAGACCAGCTTGTTCTCGGGGAAGCGCGCGTTCTCGATCATCTTGTCGAGCTTCGGGTTCTGGTAGGACATGGTGTTGAACACCGCGTTCTGGCCGTGGTAGCACCAGAAGAAGAAGTACTCCGGGTAGTTCAGCCAGCCGCCGAAGCGGTTGACGATCAGCGGCATGTCCTTCTTCAGCAGCGCCGCGCGCCAGTTCGCGCCCGGGATCTTCTGGATCTGCGCCTTGATGCCGAGCTGCGCGAGCGACTCCTGCAGCAGCACCGCCATCGGCTCGTTGGTCGTCGCCGAGCCGAGGTCGAACGACAGCGTCGTCTCGAAGCCGTTCTCGTAGCCGGCCTCCTTGAGCAACGCCTTCGCGCGGTCGAGGTCGGTCTTCCAGCCGTGCGGCTGCGGCCAGATCGGCTGCTTCGGGTCGTTCGAGCCGCCGTAGAGCTTGATCGCGCGGCCGTAGACCGCGACGTCGTTCATCTTGTCGTACGGGATCGCGAGCGCGACCGCCTGCCGGACGCGCACGTCGGAGAACGGCTTGCTCTTCACGTTCATGCCGACGTACCAGATCGCGTTCTCGATCGGCGTCGACACCACCTTCAGCGAGGCCTCCTTCGCCAGCTCGCCGAAGTCCTTCGGCGGCATGTCGTAGGTCATGTCGATGTCGCCCTTGAGCAGCAGCGCCCGGCGCGTCCCCGCGTTCGGCACGTCGCGCTGGATCACGCGGCGGATCTTCGGCAGCGGCCCGCTCTTCCAGTCGTCGTTGCGGACGTAGACGATCTCCTGCCCGGGACGCCAGGCCTCGACCTTGTACGCGCCGCCGCCTGCGACGTTGTTCTTGGTCCACTGCAGGCCCCAGGGATCCTCCTTGGTCGCGTTCTTCTTGACCAGCTCGGAGTTGAAGACGCAGGGCACGGGCACCGCCATGTCCATCATCGTCATCTTGTCCGGCCGCAGGAAGTTCACGCGGAACGTGTGGTCGTCGACGACGACGAACTGCTCGGGCTTCTCGAGCGAGCCGGCCGACATCTGGAAGGTCGGGAAACCGCCGACGCTGACCGCGCGGTCGAACGACCACTTCACGTCCTTCGCGGTGACCGGCGTGCCGTCGTGGAACTTCGCGTTGCGCCGCAGCCTGAAGACCACGTGCGAGTTGTCGGGCGCGACGATCCACGACTCGGCGAGCTCGGGCTCGAGCTTCGAGAAGTCGTAGGTGACCTGGCCGTTGGGCAGCGTCTTCTTCCCGAAGGTCATCAGCCGGTCGTAGCAGACCCACGACACCCCGTAGCTCGGGCGGTTCGCGCCGACGGTGTGGATGTCGAGCGAGTTCGGCCCGAACTCGTTGGCGACGATCAGCAGCTCCTTGCGGCGGTCGGACTGCGCGGCCGCATGCGGCACCGAGGCCGACAGGCCGGCGAACGCGGCGGAACCCTGGACGAAACGGCGACGATCCACGCGAAGCTCCTTCGATTCAACGGTGACCGGCGAGCGACGCGACATATGCGCGCCAGCCGCCGAACGCGGTCACTTCCTCGGCCCCGGCGAGCGCGTGCGGCTCGCAGAGGAACCCCTTCACCCGATGCCCCTCGACCGTCTCGACCGTGCCGATCGCGAGCGGTGCCGGGATGCCCTCGATGAACGACGCCCAGCCCGTGCGCGGCAGTGCCCAGACCTCGATCTCGAGCGACGCGCCCGCTTCGTCGCGGACCATGCCGGGGCGCGCGGGCGTCGTGCCCGGCAGCGCGTAGAGCCGGTAGCGGGGCGCGGTGCGGGTGCGCGAGACGAGCCGCGCGCCGCGCGAGGTCAGCTGGCTGTTCAGCGGCAGGCCGGACAGGTGTGCGCCGACGACGGCGATCGGCACCGCGTGCGCGTCGGCGAGCGGCTCGCCGGCCTCGGCGACGGCCTGCGTCGCGCCGGCGCCTTCCAGCGCGGGCGCGAGCCGGGCGGCCAGCCCGAGCAGGCGATCGTCCGAGAAGGCCGCGCCGATCAGCGACACCCCGAACGGCAGGCCGTCGGCGCGCGTGCCGGCCGGCACGTTCAGCGCGGCCAGGTCGAGCAGGTTCGCGAAGTTGGTGTAGACGCCGAGCCGGCTGTTGAGCACCACCGGATCGGCGAGCATCGCCTCGATGGTGTAGGTCGTCGGCACGCCGGGCAGCAGCAGCGCGGCGTGCTCGCGCCACGCGGGCTCGGCGGCGCGGCGCAGCGCGGCGAGCCGGTAGGCGGCCTCGAACGCATCGCGCGCGCTGCCGGCGCGACCCGTGACGATCGCGGCGACGACCGGGTGCACCGCCTCGGGGTGGGCGCGGGCGAAGTCGCCCACCGCGGCGTCGCGCTCGGCGACCCACGGGCCGTCGTAGAGCATCGCGGCCGCCTCGGCGAGCGGCGCGGTGTCGACCTCGACGAGTTCGACGCCGGCGGCGCGCAGCCGCGCGAGCGTCGCGTCCCAGGCCGCGCGCTGAAGCGCGTCGCCGAAGAACTCCGGCGTGCGCGGGATCGAGAGGCGCGACGGCGGCGCGGACCAGCCGGCGTCGGACAGCGCGTCGCGCGCCGGGTCGCGGGAGTAGGGATCGGCGGCGTCGAAGCCCCGCGCGACCGCGAACACGCGCGCCGCGCCACCGAGGTCGGCCGCGAAGATCGACACGCAGTCGAGCGCGCGGCATGCGGGCACGACGCCCCGGTTCGACAGCAGGCCCCGGGTCGGCTTGACGCCGACCAGCCCGTTCAGCGTCGCCGGCACGCGGCCCGAGCCGGCGGTGTCGGTGCCGAGCGAGAACAGCACGTCGCCGCGCGCGACCGCGACCGCCGAGCCGCTGCTCGAGCCGCCCGACACGTAGCGCGGATCGGGGGCTGAACCGACCGGTCCGTAGGGCGAGCGCGTGCCGTTCAGCCCGGTGGCGAACTGGTCGAGGTTCGTCTTGCCCATCACGATCGCGCCGGCGTCGCGCAACCGCGCGACGACCGCCGCGTCCGCCGCGGGCAGGAACGCGAAGGCCGGGCAGCCGGCGGTGGTCGCATGGCCCTCGGCGTCGATGTTGTCCTTCACCGCGAAGGGCACGCCGAAGAGCGGCAGCCGAGTCGGGTCGCCACCGACGGCGGCGAGCCGGGCCCGCAGCCCGGCGAGCTGCAGCTCGAGCGCCGCGTCGTCCGCGCGCGAGATCCACACCGGGTTCGGGCCGCGTTCGCGCCGCAGCTCGGCGCGCAGCAGCGCCTCGACGTGCGCGACCGGATCGCGCGCGGCCCGTGCCGCGGCGAGCCAGTCGCCGATCCGGTCGCGCGAGGTGGGCGCACCGGACGGTGCCGGGGCGGCAGGTGCTGCAGAGGCTGGGACGGGAGACTTGGACGCCATCATGTATACAAGAAAGCGTGCAAGCTCATGCAACGAGCGTGCCAGTGCCGCGGTGTGCCGGCACGGTGCGGCCGCCCCGAGGGATGCAGCCGGTGGACGGTGCCGAGGTCGCGCCGGCGCCCCGCGCGGACCCGGCGCGAGCCGTGTCGGTGCACGGCCCGCCGGCGCGATGCACCAGAGCGGGGTCGAGGCGGGTCGGGTCGGGGCGGGTCGGGGCGGGGTCGGGCGACGTCGGCCTCGGCCCCTGCCTCAGCCCGCGACCGAGCCCGCGACCGGGCCCGCCCGCCCTTCGGCCGTCAGGCCGCGACCGCCCAGGCCGCCCGGTATTGCGCCGCGTAGGTCTCGAGGCTGCGCGGCAACCGCGCCGTGATGCGCCGCACGTCGTCGGTGACCGCCGACGCATGGCCCGCGCGCACCACGCCGAACAGCGCACCGAGCAGGTCAGCATAGTCGGCGGGCAGGCCCGCGCCGCGCATCGCGGCCTCGAACGCGGCAGGGTCCTCGTCGACGTGGCCGATCGGCCGCCCCGCGGCGTCCGACAGGATGGCGGCCGCCTGCGCGTAGGTCAGCGCCCGCGGGCCGGTCAGCACGAACGCGCCGTCCGTGCCGTCGCGCGACAGCAGCACCGCGGCCGCGTCGGCGATGTCGCGCGCGTCGACGAAGGACGTCGCCGCCGCGCCCGCGGGCACGCGGATCACGCCGCGCGCCAGGATGTCGTGCAGCCAGAAGCTCGCGAAGTTCTGGGCGAACCAGTTCGGCCGAAGCACCGCCCAGTCGAGCCCCGAGGCCTCGAGCCGGCGCGCGCCGCGTCGATCAGCGGCGCGAGCACCGCCTCCTGGTCCGAGAGGCCGGGCGGGGACAGCAGGAAGGCCGCGTCGGCGCCCGAGAAGGCGTCGGGCGACGCGGCGTCGACCCAACGGGCCCCGGCGGGCGCGGGCCGCGCGCCGGGCGCGCGCGTCAGCGCGCGGACGGACGCGCCCGCCGCGGCGAGGCGGGCGACGAGGGGCTGGCCGACGGTGCCGGTGGCGCCGGCGACGGTGATGGCCCGGGACATGTTCGCTCCTTCGCGAGTTCGGGTGTCGAGGCCTCCATGGTCGGCCGCCGGACGCGAGGCACCCATGGCCCTGGGGAGGCTTTGCATGTCTTTGCGTCCGTGATCCTGTCCTCTGGGACATTCTTGTATGTAGGATGCGCCGATGGACCTGCTCACCCACCTCGCGCGCGCGGCCGACCTCGAGGGCCGCCTCCTCGCCCGCAACGCGCTGCACGGCCGCTGGGGCCTCGCCTTCGAATGCGACCGCAGTGCCGGCTTCCACGTCGTCGTGCAGGGCGAATGCTGGCTTCGGGTCGGCGAGCGCGCACCGCAGTGCCTGCGGCGCGGCGACGTCGCGCTCGTCGCGCCGGGCGGCACCCACTCGCTCGCCTGCGGACCCGACGAGCCCGTCGTGCCGATGTCCCGCGTGGTGCCGCGCGGGCCCTCGCGTGCGCATCCGCATCCGTCCGCGACGCTGGTGTGCGGTGCGTACCGGTTCGAGGAGACGCCGATTCACCCGCTCTTCGGACGCCTGCCGCCGGTCCACCTGATCCGGACCGACACGGTCGGCGCCCACGGGCCGATCGCCTCGCTGGTCGCCCTGCTGTCGTCAGAGCTCGCCGAGCCCGGCCCCGGTTCCGAGGCGGTCTGCGCGCGGCTGATGGACGTGCTGTTCTTCCAGGGCGTGCGGCACTGGCTCGCCGGGCGCCCGCCGCACGAGCCGGGCTGGGTCGACGCGATCGCCGACCCCCGGCTGGGCCGTGCGATCGAGGCGATCCACGCCGACCCTGCCCACGACTGGAGCCTCGCGTCGCTCGCCGGGGTCGCCGCGCTGTCGCGCACCGCGTTCGCCGAGCGCTTCCGTCGCACGACCGGCGACACGCCGATGGAGTACGTGTCCCGCGCGCGGATCGACCGGGCGATGAGCCGGCTCGCCGCGTCCGACGACACGCTCGAGTCGGTGGCCGCCCAGGTCGGCTACGCGGACGCGTTCGCGCTGTCGAAGGCGTTCAAGCGCCTGACCGGGCGAGCGCCGAGCGACTGGCGCCGCGAGGCGCGACGCGCCTCGCTCGAGCGCGCGTCGACGCCCTGGCCGCCGGCGATCCCGCAGGCGCGCTGAGCCGGCGTGGTGCGGGCACGAGATGGCGCATACGCACCTCGATGCGGCGGGAGGACCACCCGCGCGGACCACTCGCCCCGATCGAGCCTGCGCGGCGGCTCCGGCCCCACCGCGAGAAGGTCCGACCCCACCGTGGTGTCCGGCGCGTCCAGGAGGACCTGCACCATCCGCTCGAGCACGCGCTCGAGCACCCGAGCGGCGCGCGTGATGAGCTCATGCCCGCCGGTTTCTTCCCCGCACGCGCCGCGATCGCTACGCTCTCGCAGAGCTCGATGAGCAGGGTTCGACCATGTCCCGCACGACCGCAGCCGACCACGACCTCGCCGACGCCGACCTCGACGCGGTGCTCGAGCGCGCGGCCGCGCGGGCCCGCGTGGCCGGTGGCCGGCCGTACCACGGCGACGTGACCCCGGCCGAAGCGTGGAGCCTGCACCGCGCGGGCGCCGCGACCCTCGTCGACGTGCGCACCGAGGCCGAGTGGGCGTTCGTCGGTCGCGTCGACGGCGTGCCGCTGGTCGAGTGGCGGGCGTTCGGCGCACAGGCGCCGAACCCGCGCTTCGTCGAGCTGCTGCGCGCGCACGCGCCCGCCGACCTGCCGGTGATGTTCCTGTGCCGCAGCGGCGTGCGCTCGCAGGGCGCGGCCGAGGCCGCGAGCCGCGCGGGCTGGCGCGTGGCGCTGAACGTGCTCGAGGGCTTCGAGGGCGACCTCGACGACGAGGGCCGGCGCGGCACCCTCGGCGGATGGCGCAAGGCCGGACTGCCCTGGCTGCAGTCCTGACAGGGAGCCGGGGCGGCGGGCGATAGAATCGCCCCCTGCCCACCGCCCCGCGCGCGACGCCCCGGGTCGCGCTCACCGCCATGTCAGACCTTCGTCTCGCGGCCCGCACCGCGAGGATCGCCCCGTTCCAGGTGATGGAGCTCGTCAAGCGCGCGGTCGCGCTCGAGCTCGCCGGTCGCCCGGTGATCCACCTGTCGATCGGCGAGCCCGACTTCACCGCGCCCGAGCCGGTCGTCGCCGCGCTCGAGCGCGCGGCGCGCGCGGGCCACACCCAGTACACGTCGGCACTCGGGCTGCACGCGCTGCGCGAGGCGATCGCGCGCGACTACCTCGAGCGGCACGGCGTGCACGTCGACCCGGCGCGGATCGTCGTCACCGCGGGCGCGTCGGCCGCGCTGTCGCTCGCCTGCTGCGCGCTCGTCGACGTCGGCGACGAGGTGCTGGTCACCGACCCGAGCTATCCGTGCAACCGGCACTTCGTCGCGGCGTTCGACGGCGTGCCGAAACCGGTGCCGGTGTTCGCCGACACGCGCTTCCAGATGACCGAAGGCCTGCTCGACGCGAACTGGGGGGCACGCACGCGCGGCGCGCTGCTCGCGTCGCCGGCGAACCCGACCGGCACCTCGATCCCGTTCGACGAGCTCGGCCGCATCGTCGCGAACGTGCGCGCCCGCGGCGGCTTCACGATCGTCGACGAGATCTACCTCGGGCTGTCGTACGAGGGCCGCCCGCGGACCGCACTCGAACTCGGCGACGACGTCGTGGTGGTCAACAGCTTCTCGAAGTACTTCCACATGACCGGCTGGCGGCTCGGCTGGCTGGTGGTGCCGCCGTCGACCGCCGCGGCCTTCGAGAAGCTCTCGCAGAACCTGTACATCTGCGCGTCGACGCTCGCGCAGCACGCGGCGATCGCGTGCTTCACGCCCGAGGCGCTCGCGACCTACGAGGCGCGACGCGACGCGTTCCGCGCGCGGCGCGACTACATCGTGCCGGCGATGCGCGGCGTGGGCTTCGACGTGCCGGTGATGCCCGACGGCGCGTTCTACGCGTGGCTCGACTGCGCGCGCTTCGGCGACAGCGGCGCGCTCGCGTCGCGGCTGCTCGAGGAGGCGTCGGTGTCGCTGGTGCCCGGCCACGACTTCGGCGCGAACGACCCGGGACGCTGGATGCGGCTGTCGTACGCGACCGCGCGCGAGAAGCTCGAGGAAGCGGTCGCGCGGATCGGGCGCTGCGTCGACCGAGCGCCGCGGACGCCCTGAACGGAGAAGGCCGCCCGGGGGCGGCCTTCTTCGCGTGCGCGGTGCATCGCGCCGGTCAGATCTCGCCCGGTCCCTTCTGGCCCTGCGGCGCGCGGTACGCCTCCGACGGCTCGGCGGGCGAGGCCACGGCGGGCCGCGACTCGTCGGCGATCGGGGTGCGGGTCTCGACGATCACCCCGACCGGCTGCATCTTGGGCTCCGCCTCGGCCGCCGCGGGGCGCGGCGCGACGACGAGCTCGGGCGGGATCGGCTTGCCGGCCGCCGCCGCCGCGATCCGCTCGCGGGCGTTCAGCACCTTCGAGCCGTAGCCGCCGTCGTGCTCGGCGAGCGCCGCGCCGACGTACGACTTCAGCGCGCCCTCGACCGTGCCCTCGCGCTTGATGTATTCCTTCAGGATCGCGCTGCCGACGCGGATGTTCGCGACCGGATCGAACGCGGCCGGAATGCCGCCGAAGGGCAGGAACTTCTCGGCGTGCACGCGGGTCAGCACCTGCATCAGGCCCTGCGCGCCGACCGGGCTCTGCGCGCGCGGGTTGAAGCTCGACTCGACCGACATCACGGCGAGCACGAGCATCGGGTCGACCTTCACGTCGCGCGCGGCGCGGTAGGCGTGATAGACGAACTCGCTGGTGGCGTCGAGGCCGACGCGGTAGCGCTGCGCGATGAAGCGCGCGATGTTCTCCTGCTCCTTGTCCAGGCGCGGCACCGGGCGCGACGGCGTCTCGGCGACGAGCGGCGCGGCCCGCGGCTCCGAGCGGTCGGCGACCTCGCGCGGCGACGCACCGGCGTGCGCATGGGCACGGGCCTGCGTCGCCGGCTGGGCGAACCCGGGCGGCACGTCCATCGCCAGGCGCGGCACCGAGGCCACGTCGACGCCGCCGAGCGTGCCATGCACCGCGACGGCGACCACGAGCAGCATCGCGACGGCCGGGGCGACGCTGCGCGACAGACGCGCGAGCGCGAACACCCTGACGGCCGCGGCGAACAGCAGGTCGATCCTGCGTTGTTCCGACATCCGTACTCCTGTGCAGCATCCTGCTGCGAGGCCCCGACGCATACGCCGGAGGATTCCAGTCACTTCGGCAGACGATGCTGCCTGGGTCCCGCGACGGCCTGCGGCCGTCTTTTTTCGGGTGGGCCCCGTGGGCGCCGACCCGGCGTGGCGCGTTGTGCGCCGGTGCACGGTCCTTTCACCGCGCGATGGTCGCCCTCTCTGTTCGGGGCGATCCGTTGACACAAGGCGGATCCAGTCCGCCCGGAGTGGTCCGGATGGGTCCGGACCGATGAGTGGCCTGGATTCTACCACCCCTCCCCCGAGGGTCAAACCGTCCACCGTGCGAAGATCCGCGATCACCCCGACTATTCTTCCCGACCCCTATGCGCTACGCCGATCTCCGCGATTTCGTCGCCCAACTGGAATCGCGCGGCGAATTGCGTCGGATCGCGCGTCCGGTGTCGCCGCGATTCGAGATGACCGAGATCGCCGACCGCGTGCTGCGCGCGCAGGGGCCGGCGCTGCTCTTCGAGCACCCCGAGCAGGACGGCCGCAGGTCGGCGCATCCGGTGCTCGCCAACCTCTTCGGCACCCCTCGAAGGGTCGCGCTCGGAATGGGCGAGGACTCGGTCGATGCGCTGCGCGAGATCGGCACGCTGCTCGCGTACCTCAAGGAACCCGAGCCGCCCAAGGGGCTGAAGGACGCGTGGGACAAGCTGCCGGTGCTGCGCCAGGTGCTGAACATGGCGCCGCGCGAGGTGTCGCGCGCGGCGTGCCAGCAGCGCGTGCTCGAGGGCGCGCAGGTCGACCTCGGCGCGCTGCCGGTGCAGACCTGCTGGCCCGGCGACGTCGCGCCGCTGATCACCTGGGGCCTGGTCGTCACGCGCGGGCCGGCGAAGGCGCGGCAGAACCTCGGCATCTACCGGCAGCAGGTGATCGGACGCGACCGCACGATCATGCGCTGGCTCGCGCATCGCGGCGGCGCGCTCGACTTCCGCGAGCACGCGATCGCGAAGCCCGGCACGCCGTTCCCGATCGCGGTGGTGCTCGGCTGCGATCCGGCGACGATCCTCGGCGCGGTCACGCCGGTGCCCGACACGCTGTCGGAGTACCAGTTCGCGGGGCTGCTGCGCGGCGCGAAGACCGAGCTCGTCAAGTGCGTCGGCAGCGAGCTGCGCGTGCCCGCGACCGCCGAGATCGTGCTGGAAGGGTCGATCCGGCCGGACCCCGACGGGTCGCTCACGCGCTCGCACGCGGCGCGCCTCGGCTGGAAGGGCGAGCCGCCGCCGTCGGCGCTCAACGGCTGGGAGATGGCGCTCGAGGGCCCGTACGGCGACCACACCGGCTACTACAACGAGCAGGACTGGTTCCCGGTGTTCGCGATCGACCGCATCACGATGCGCGAGAACGCGATCTACCACTCCACCTACACCGGCAAGCCGCCCGACGAGCCGGCGATCCTGGGCGTCGCGCTGAACGAGGTGTTCGTGCCGATCCTGCGCAAGCAGTTCCCCGAGATCGTCGACTTCTACCTGCCGCCCGAGGGCTGCTCGTACCGGATGGCGGTGGTGTCGATGAAGAAGCAGTACCCCGGCCATGCCAAGCGCGTGATGTTCGGGATCTGGAGCTTCCTGCGCCAGTTCATGTACACGAAGTTCATCGTGGTGGTCGACGACGACGTCGACCCGCGCGACTGGAAGGACGTGATCTGGGCGATCACGACGCGCGTCGACCCGATCCGCGACACGACGCTGGTCGACCGCACGCCGATCGACTACCTCGACTTCGCGTCGCCGGTCTCGGGGCTCGGCTCGAAGATGGGGTTGGACGCGACGAACAAGTGGCCCGGCGAGACCGACCGCGAATGGGGTCGCACGATCGCGATGACGCCGGAGGTGAAGAAGAAGGTGGATGCGATGTGGGGGGAGCTGGGGTTGTAGATCAGCCGGCTCTCGCCGGATTCACGTTCGGGACGCACCAGTGCGCCGCACGCATGCGGCGCCCGTTCGGCCGGCGGCGAGCAGTGCTCGCCGAAACCCCGGCCTCACCCGTTCGCGTGCACCCAGCGGATCAGCGCGTCCTGTGCGGCGCCGGTGGCCTGCGCGCGCGGCCCGTTGACCAGCATCACCACCGCGTAGCGGCGGCCCGACGCGGCGTCGACGTAGCCGGCGATGGTGCGCACGTCGTTCAGGCTGCCGGTCTTGATCCACGCGCGGCCGGCGACCGGCTCGTCGCGCAGCCGACCCTTCATCGTGCCGTCGACGCCGACGACCGGCAGCGAGTCGACGAAGGTCGCGGCCTGCTCGCTGCGCGCCGCGTCGATCAGCAGTCGCGTCATCGAGACCGGCGAGATCCGCTCCTGGCGCGACAGGCCCGAGCCGTTGTCGATGACCAGCTCGGGCGAGCGCAGGCCGCGGCGCTCGAGCCAGCCCGAGACCGTGCGGCGCGCGCGCTCGAGCGTCGCGGGTCGGCGCGCGACCGGATCGGCCGAGGTCTGCAGCATCACCTGCCGCGCCATCACGTTGTTGCTGAACTTGTTGATGTCCTTGACCACGTCGGCGAGCGTGCGCGGCGAGATCCACTGCGCGAGCACCGGCAGCGACGGATCGACGCCGCGCTCGACGACGGCGCGCCCGGCCCAGGTGCCGCCGGCCGCCTGCCAGGCGCCGAGGAAGAAGCCCTGGATGAACTGGCGGTGGTTCAGCACCGCGACCATCGTCGACTGCTCGCCGCAGCCGGCCGAGTAGGCGCCGCCCACCTTGATCGAAGGCCGCTCCTCGGGCCCCGCGTCGCGCACCGCGAGGCCCCAGGCGCCGAAGCGGCACGGCCCCTTGACCAGCTTGACCTCGTTGACCAGCGGCACGCCGGCGAGCGGCGGATCGAGCTCGATCGCGACCGATGCCCCCTGCGGACGCACCACGACCTTGGTCGCCTTGAAGTTCATCAGCGCCGCGTACGGGCGGACGTTGTAGGGCTGCGCCGGGTCGCCGTCGAACTTCTCGTAGGACTCGTCGCCGACGTCGTACAGCGAGTCGTCGACGACCAGGTTGCCGCGGATCTCTCGCAGACCGGTCGCGCGCAGCCGTGCGACCAGCTCGGTCATGTCCTCGATCACGAGCTTCGGGTCGCCGCCGCCGCGCAGCACGAGGTCGCCGAGCAGCACGTCGCCCTCGATCCGGCCGCGGGCCGCGACGGCGGTGGTCCAGCGGTACTCCGGCCCCAGCAGCGAGAGCGCCGCGTAGGTCGTCACCAGCTTCATCGTCGAGGCCGGATTGAACGCGAGCTCGGCGTTGTGCGCGGCGATCGGGGTGCGGCCGTCGAGCGGAGCGACCAGCAGGCCGACTTCGTTCGGCGAGACGCCTGCGGCGCGGATCGCGTCGGCGACCGCGGGCGGCATCGTCTGCGCGGCCGCCGGACCCGCGAGGCATGCGAGCGCCGATGCGGCGGCGACCGACACGGCCGCGAGCCATGCCCCGACGGCGCGTCCGGACAGGGGGCGAAACGGGTCGCGACGATCCATAATCCGCGATGATCTCACGCCGGTCGGGCACCGCCCGACGGCCCGACACGAGGAGGACGGGGGAATGAAGCTTGAGTCGAAGGTGGCGCTGGTGACCGGTGGCGCGCAGGGCATCGGGCTCGCGTGCGCGAGCCGGTTCGCCGACGAGGGCGCGAAGGTCGCGATCGTCGACGTCGACGCGGCGCGCGGGGCCGAGGCGGTCGCCGCGATCGGTGCGGAGCGCGCGCTGTTCGTCGCCGGCGACGTCGCGAAGGCCGAGACGGTGTCGCGGGCGGTGGCCGCCACGCTCGAGCGCTTCGGCGCCATCGACGTGCTGCTGAACAATGCCGGCATCACGCACGCGGCCGACTTCCTCGAGCTCGCCGAGGCCGACTTCGACCGCGTGCTCGGCGTGAACCTGAAGTCCTACTTCCTGTTCGGCCAGGCGGTCGCGAAGTGGATGGTCGGCGCGAAGCGCGGCGGCACCATCGTCAACATGTCGAGCGTCAACGCGGTGATCGCGATCCCGAACCAGGTGCCCTACTGCGTGTCGAAGGGCGGCGTCGCGCAGCTGACCAAGGTGATGGCGATCTCGCTCGCGCCGAAGGGCATCCGAGTCAACGCGATCGGCCCCGGCACGATCGCGACCGAGCTCGCCCGCAACGCGGTGCTCGGCTCGCCGGCGGCAGAGCGGACCATCATGTCGCGCACGCCGCTCGGCCGGCTCGGCGAGCCGGACGAGGTCGCGAAGGTCGCGGTGTTCCTCGCCGGCGACGACGGCTCGTACCTGACCGGCCAGACGGTCTACCCGGACGGGGGACGGCTGGCGCTGAACTACCTGATGGCCCCGGGCTGAGTCGCGCGTCCGAACGCACGGCGGCCCGCGGCCGACCGGCGGCGCGCCGCGTGCGGCCGTGGCGGCAGAAGTTCCTCGCTGCCCCGTCTTGGCGCACGGACGATCCGAACGGACTCGCGCAGAAGATGCCCCGACCGACACGATCCCGATGACGCCCCCGCCCGCCAACGTCCCCGTCGCCGCCGGGGGCGCGTCCGCCGCCGCGACCGACGCGCTCTTGGCGGTGCTGCGCCCGCTGGCGCGGCTGGCGATCGACCACGGCGTGCAGTTCGGCCAGCTCGAGGAGCTGGCGAAGCGCGCGATGGTGGAGGCGGCCCTCAGGGCGACCGAGGGCGAGGCCGGTCGCGCGGCGCCGGCGATCAGCCGGCTCAGCGTGATCTCCGGGATCCACCGCAAGGAGGTCAAGCGGCTCGTCGAGTCGACCGACCTCGCGGCGCTGCGCGCCGAGCGCGCGCCCGCCGCGGAGCTCTTCACCCGCTGGATGACCGACCGATCGTGGCACGACGGCGCGGGCCGTCCGCTCGCGCTCCCGCGCAGGCGGGTCGCGAACCGCCCGAGCTTCGAGACGCTCGCGCGGGGCGTGACGACCGACGTGCATCCGCGCACGCTGCTCGACGAGCTGCTGCGGCTGGAGCTCGTCACCGTCGACGAGGCCGCGGACACCGTCTCGCTGCGCGGCGACGCGTTCGTGCCGACCGGCCGCATCGAGGGGCTGCTCGCGTTCCTCGCGGCGAACGTCGGCGACCACCTCGCCGCCGCTCGGGCCAACGTCGCTGCGGCGCTGCGCGCGGCCGGCGGCGAGCCGCCCGAGCGGCCGCCGTTCGTCGAGCAGGCGCTGTACGCCGACGCGCTGTCGGCCGGATCCGCCGACGACGCAGCCGAGCGGGCGCGCGCGCACTGGGGGCGTCTGCTGCGCACGCTCGCGCCCCAACTGCAGCGGCTCGAGGACGAGGACCGCACCGCCGGACGCGCGATGGACCAGCGGGTACGCATCGGGCTGTACTGCTACGTGGAGCCGCTCCAGGGGGGCGTTCCCCCGTCGGACCCAAGCGAGACGCGGTGACTCGCAGACCGATCACGATCGTGACGCCGAGCCGGCGCGCGCTCGGCTAGCTGCTCGCACTCGGCGCGGCCGCGGCCGGCTGCGGCGGCGGTGGTGGTGGCGAGCTCGCCGGCATCGGCAGCGGCGGCACCGGCCAGGTTGCCGGGAGCTTCTCCACCGGCCCGATCTCCGGCTTCGGTTCGGTGATCGTCAACGGCGTGAAGTACGACGACTCGGCGGCCCGCGTCGCCGACGACTCCGGCCGCACCCGCCGCCTCGGCGGGCTCGGGCTCGGGCTCGGGCTCGGGCTCGGGCTCGGGCTCGGCATGATCGTGGAGATCGAGGGCTCGGTCGACGCGGCCGCCGGCACCTGCACGGCCCGCGCGATCCGGATCGTCGGCCAGCTCGCGGGCACCGTGGCGTCGCTCGACGCGGCCGCGGGCCGCTTCGTAGTGCTCGGCGTCGTGGTGCAGACCGACGCGTCCACCGTCTGGAGCTCGACCGCCGGCCTCGGGGTCGGCGGCCCGGTCGAGGCCTGGGGGTTCGCCGATCCGTCGACCGGCGTGCTGCGGGCGAGCCGAGTGGACACCCGTGGCGACATCGAAGGGCCCGCGCGGCTGCGCGGCCCCGCGACCGGATACGACCGCGCCGCGGCGCGGCTGACGATCGGCACGCAGGTCGTCGACCTGCGCGCCGCGGGCCCGCTGCCCGAGCCGATCGACGACGGCACCGAAGTCCGCGACGCGGGTCCGGCCGTCACGGCCAGGCAAGCGCTGCGGGCCGTCCGCCGCGAACTGGCCCGACCGCAGGTGGCCGAAGGCGTCTCCGACGCGCGCGTCGACGGCACCGTGTCGAGGTTCGAGTCGATCGCGCGCTTCGCGGTCGCGGGCCTGCCGGTGGAGGCCTCCGGCGCGACGGTGTCCGGCGACCCGGTCGCTTCGCTGCGCAGCGGCGCGCGGGTGCGGGTGATCGGTGCGGTGACCGGCGGGACACTCGTCGCGCGCAGCCTGGAGATCCGGGCCGTGCCGGGCGCGAACGGCGATGCGCCGGACGGCGCCGGATCGGGCGGCGGGGCGAACGGGAACACGAATGGCAACGCCAGCTCCAGCGGCAATGCCAGCGGCAACGGCAACGCCAGCTCCAACGCCAATGCCAATGCCAACACCGGAAACGGCGCGAACCCGCCGGGATCGGGCGGCGAGGATCCCGCGCAGATCCGCGGGACGATCGTCGCGGCAGGCAGCCTGTCCGCGGTCGTCGTCCGCGACGCGTACGGCCGCGAGTTCGTCATCGACGCCGGCGCAGGCCGGATCGTCGGCGGCACGGCGGCCGACCTGGTCCCGGGCACCGCGGTCGTCGTGACCGGCGTGCGCGCGACCGTGCTCCGCGCGGCCACGATCCGCATCGAGCGCTGAAGGTCCGCCCGGGCGCCGGCCCGGCGCGGCCGGCCTGCGCGTCCTGCGACGCTCCACGGCGATCGAGCCCGTCCGCCCGCCCCCCCGCCGGCGCCGCCCCCTCGCCCCGTCGCCCCGACACATGGAGGGAAATTTTCCCACTATACTGATCCGGTGACGCCCGCCTCCCTGCCCCTGCCCGACGGCTCGCCGGACACCTCGGCCGCGATCGACGCCCTGCTGGCGGTCCTGCGCCCGCTCGCCCGGCTGGCGATCGACCACGGGGTCCAGTTCGGCCAGCTCGAGGAGCTGATGAAGCGGGCGATGATCGACGCGGCGATCCGCTCCGCGGAGCAGCCCGGTCGCGAGCGCGCGGTGCCGGCCAGCCGCATCAGCGTGATGACCGGCATCCACCGCAAGGACGTCCGCCGCCTCACCGAGGCGCCCGGCCTGGACGCGGTCCGGGCCGACTCGACGCTCGCCGCGATGCTGTTCACCCGCTGGATGACCGGCGCCGCCTGGCAGCACGACGGCCGTCCGCGCGTGCTGCCGCGCCGGCCGCCCGCCGACGGCGGCCCGAGCTTCGAGTCGCTCGCCCGAGGCACGACGACCGACGTCCACCCGAGGACGCTGCTCGACGAGCTGGCGCGGCTCGGCCTCGTCGAGCACGACGAGGCCGTCGACACCGTCTCGCTGCGCGGCGAAGCGTTCGTGCCCGCCGGCCGCATCGGCGAGCTGCTCGGGTTCCTCGGCGACAATGTCGGCGACCACCTCGCGGCCGCCCGCGCCAACGTCGCCGCGACGCTGCGAGCCGCGCACGAGGGCGAGACACCGCGCGCGCCGTTCGTCGAGCAGGCGCTGTTCGCCGACGAGCTCTCGCAGGCGTCGGCCGAGCACGCGGCCGGGCGCGCCCGCGAGTTCTGGCAGACGCTGCTG
>JBILTM010000004.1:0-56868 GCA_044371545.1 Burkholderiaceae bacterium | reverse complement strand
GCGGATCTCGTCCTCGGTCAGGTACTCGAGCTTGGTGATGCCGATGCCGTGCTCGCCGGAGATCACGCCGTCGAGGCTGCGCGCGAGCGCCATGATGCGCTCGACCGCGCGGTTGGCCTCCTGCAGCATCCCGTAGTCGTCGGAGTTGACCGGGAGGTTGGTGTGCACGTTGCCGTCGCCGGCGTGCATGTGCAGCGCGACGAACACGCGGCTGCGCAGGATGCCCTTGTGCAGGGCGACCGCGCGCTCGAGGATCGGGCGGAACGCCTGGCCGGAGAAGATCTCCGACAGCGGCGCGAGCAGCTCGGCCTTCCAGGACACGC
Organism: Burkholderiaceae bacterium; assembly: GCA_044371545.1. Taxonomy (GTDB): domain Bacteria; phylum Pseudomonadota; class Gammaproteobacteria; order Burkholderiales; family Burkholderiaceae_E; genus UBA4615. The sequence goes on along the minus strand of JBILTM010000004.1, from coordinate 56,545 downwards.
GGATCGTACGGTCCTGCAGCAGGTCGAACAGCGTCGCCCGCGGGTCGTCGACGAGGCGGCGGCGCGCCTCGCCGAGCGCGCCGCGCAGCCCGAGCGGCTCGAGGCCGGCGGCGACCTGCGCGAGGGGCGCGTCGAGCTGCTCGAGCAGGAACGTCCAGCGCGCGCGGACCGCGCCCAGCAGCTCGCGCGCCTGCGCGAGGCGCTCGGCGAGCATCTCGGCAGGCAGGCGTGCGCCGGGACCGGTGCCCTCGTCGGACTTGCCGAGCGGCAGCGTCGCGGGGTCGGCCGCGAAGAGGTCCTCGAGCGCCTCGACGACGCGCAGCTTGTTGCGCGTCGACAGCTCGATGTTGATGCGCTCGATGCCGTCGGTGTACTCGCCCATCCGCGGCAGCGGGATGACGACGTCCTCGTTGATCTTGAACGCGTTGGTGTGCCGCGCGATCGCGGCGGTGCGCGCGCGGTCGAGCCAGAAGGTCTTGCGCGACTCGGGCGACACCGCGACGAAGCCCTCGCCGCTGCGCGCGTTGGCGAGCCGCACCACCTCGGAGGCGGCCTTCGCGACCGCCTCGTCGTCGTCGCCGACGATGTCGCCGATCAGCACCATCTTCGGCAGCCCGCCGCGGCGCGACTTGGTCGCGTAGCCGACCGCGCGCAGGTAGCGCTCGTCGAGGTGCTCGAGGCCGGCGAGGATCGCGCCGAACGGCTGGCGGTCGAGGTAGTCCTTGATCTCGACGATCGAGGGCACCGCGTCCTTGGCCTGGCCGAAGAACTCGAGGCACACCGTGCGCACGTGCTTCGGCATCCGGTGCAGCACCCAGCGCGCCGAGGTGATGAGGCCGTCGCAACCCTCCTTCTGCACGCCCGGCAGGCCCGCGAGGAACTTGTCGGTGACGTCCTTGCCGAGGCCCTGCTTGCGGAAGCGCGAGCCCTCGATCTCGAGGAGCTCGGTGCGCGTCGGCTCGCCGCGCATCGTCCCCTGTTCAGACAGCTGCCCCGGCGCAAACCAGGCGAGCGCGAAGCGCGCGACCGGCACGTCGTGGATCTTGCCGCGGTTGTGCTCCAGGCGCGTGACCTCGAGCCAGTCGCCCTGCGGATCGACCATCCGCCACCAGGCGAGGTTGTCGAGCGCGGTGCCCCACAGCACGGCCTTCTTGCCGCCGGCATTCATCGCTATGTTGCCGCCGATGCACGAGGCCTCGAGCGAGGTCGGGTCGACCGCGAACACGAACCCGGCCGAATCGGCCGCGTCGGTCACGCGCTTGGTGACGACGCCGGCCTCGGAGAAGATGGTCGCGACCTCGGCGTCGACGCCGGGCAACCGCTCGAGCTGCACCGGGCCGAGGCCGACCAGCTTCTCGGTGTTGATGACCGCGGACAGCGGCGTGAGCGGGATCGCGCCGCCGGTGTAGCCGGTGCCGCCGCCGCGCGGGATGATGGTGAGCCCGAGCTCGATGCAGCCGGCGACGAGCGCGGCGACCTCGGCCTCGGTGTCCGGCGCGAGCACGACGAACGGGTACTCGACGCGCCAGTCGGTCGCATCGGTGACGTGCGAGACGCGCGACATGCCGTCGAAGCGGATGTTGTCGCGGCGGGTGACGCGCGACAGGCGCTTCAATGCACGGGCGCGCAGCGCCGCCGTCTGCTCGAAGGTCGCCTCGAAGCGCGAGACCGCCGTGCGCGCGAGCTCGAGCAGGCGGCCGACCTTGTCGGCGCGGGTCGTCGCACCGCGCGGGTCGTCGAGCGCCGGCGCGTTCGCGTCGGCGTCGCGCCGGCGCTCGATCTCGCGCAGCCGGTGCTGCAGCGCCTCGATCAGCGCGGCGCGCCGCTTCGGGTTGTCGAGCAGGTCGTCCTGCAGGAACGGGTTGCGCTGGACCACCCACACGTCGCCGAGCACCTCGTACAGCATCCGTGCCGAGCGGCCGGTGCGGCGCTCGGCGCGCAGCTCGTCGACGATCCGCCAGCCCTCCTCGCCGAGCAGCCGCAGCACGATCTCGCGGTCGGAGAACGAGGTGTAGTTGTAAGGGATCTCGCGCAGCCGGGCGGGTGCGTCGACGGCTCGCGTGGCGAGGGCCGGAAGGATCGGGGCGTTCATCGGGGAGGGTCCGTCCGGTGTCGGGACGGCCCGCGGGACGGGGCCCGGCGACCGGTCCATGCAAAACCCCGATTCTAGCCGCGAGGGGGGTTCCCCGCTCGCGCCCGGGGGCTTGCGGCGCTCAGCCGGTGAACGGCGACAGCAGCTTCATCCACCAGCTGTCGGGCACCCACAGCAGCGCCGCGGTCATCGTCGTGTAGCGCAGGAACTTGCCGATCGCCATGTACAGCACGCAGGGCCAGAACGGCAGCTTCAGCCAGCCGGCGAGTGCGCACAGCGGGTCGCCGACCGCGGGCAGCCAGGACAGCAGCAGCATCTTCGGGCCGAAGCGCTTGAGCCAGCCGAAGTACCGGGTCTCGGTGTGCCGGGCGACCGCGTACTTCGCGCCGTAGCCGAGCCACCAGTCGACCATGCCGCCGAGCGTGTTGCCGGCGGTCGCGACGAGCACGGTGAGCCAGAACGTGTCCGGATTGAGCTTCACGAAGCCGAACACCGCGGGCTCGGAACCGAGCGGCAGCAGCGTCGCCGAGACGAACGAGACCACGAACACGCTCGTCAGCCCATGCTCGGGCAGCGCGAACCAGTCGATCAGGCGCTCGATCAGGGCTTCCATCGCGGACCGGGGAGCCGGGGGTCGGGCATTCTAGCCGCGGGGCGCGCCGGGACGTGCACCCCCGGCCGGTAGAATCGGGCCACCATGCCCACCCAGTACCTGAAGCGCATCCTCACTGCGCGCGTCTACGACGTCGCCCAGGAGACCCCGCTCGAGCGGGCCGACTGGCTGTCGCGGCGGATCGGGAACACCGTGCTGCTCAAGCGCGAGGACCTGCAGCCGGTGTTCTCGTTCAAGCTGCGCGGGGCCTACAACAAGATGGCGCACCTGTCCGCCGAGCAGCTCGCGCGCGGCGTGATCTGCGCGTCGGCGGGCAACCACGCGCAGGGGGTCGCGCTCTCCGCGCAGCGGCTCGGCTGCCGGGCGGTGATCGTGATGCCGGTGACCACGCCACGGGTCAAGGTCGACGCGGTGATCGCGCGCGGCGCCGAGGTGGTGCTGCACGGCGACTCGTACAGCGACGCCGCCGCGCACGCGAGCGCGCTGCAGGCCGGGCAGGGGCTGACCTTCGTGCACCCGTTCGACGACCCGGACGTGATCGCCGGGCAGGGCACGATCGGCATGGAGATCCTGCGCCAGCACACCGGCCACATCGACGCGGTCTTCGTCGCGATCGGGGGCGGCGGGCTCGCCGCGGGCATCGGGGCCTACGTGAAGCAGCTGCGGCCCGAGACGAAGCTCATCGGCGTGCAGACCACCGACTCCGATGCGATGGCGCGCTCGCTGAAGGCGGGCCGGCGCGTCGAGCTGCAGGACGTGGGCCTCTTCTCCGACGGCACCGCCGTCAAGAAGGTCGGCGAGGAGACCTTCCGGCTCTGCCGCGAGTACCTCGACGAGGTGATCCTCGTCGACACCGACGCGGCGTGCGCGGCGATCAAGGACGTCTTCCAGGACACCCGCTCGATCCTCGAGCCGGCGGGTGCGCTCGCGATCGCGGGCGCCAAGGCCTGGGTCGAGCGCGAGTCGGCCGCCCGCGGCGAGCCGGTCACCGGCCGCACGCTGGTCGCGGTGGCGTGCGGCGCGAACATGAATTTCGACCGCCTGCGCTTCGTCTCGGAGCGCGCCGAGGTCGGCGAGCAGCGCGAGGCGGTGTTCGCGGTGACGATTCCCGAGGAGCGCGGCAGCTTCCGGCGCTTCTGCGAGCTGGTCGGGCCGCGAAACGTCACCGAGTTCAACTACCGGATCGCCGACGCGAAGGTCGCGCATGTGTTCGTCGGCGTGCAGGTCGGGGGTCGCGACGAGGCCCACGCGATCGCGGCGAACTTCGGCGCGCACGGCTTCGCGACGCTCGACCTCACCGACGACGAGCTGGCGAAACTTCACATTCGCCACCTCGTGGGCGGCCACTCGCCGCTCGCGCGCGACGAGCGCCTGTACCGCTTCGAGTTCCCCGAGAAGCCCGGTGCATTGATGCGATTCCTGACGAGCATGGCGCCCGACTGGAACATCTCGCTGTTCCACTACAGGAACCACGGCGCCGACTACGCGAGGATCCTCGTGGGCCTGCAGGTGCCGCGCGAGGACGACGCTGCGTTCGCCGCGTTCCTGCGCACGCTCGGCTACCGGCACTGGGACGAGAGCGCGAACCCGGTCTATCGGCTCTTCCTCGCGGCTGGCGGCGAGACCGATTGATTCACGCCATTCCACGCATGGCGAGCCGGATCCGTCGCCGACGCGGCGGTTCGGCCGTCGGCGCAGGGTTAAACTCGGCGGCCTAAAGGACAGTGTCAAGCTGCATCGGGTTTCGGCGAACATGCGCATCGCGATCATCGACGACGACACGACCCTCGCCGCCAGCGTGACCTCCGCGCTGTCGCGAAACGGGTGGGCGTGCCGCGCCCACGCCGACGGCCGTTCGTTCATCGCGACGATGCACCGCGAGAGCTACGACGCGTACATCGTCGACTGGGGCCTGCCCGACATGTCGGGGCTCGACGTGCTGCGCGCGATCCGCGCCCGCGTGCCGATCACCGTGCCGGTGCTGTTGATGACCGCCCGCGACGGCGAGCAGGACGTCATCGAGGCCCTGGAGGCCGGCGCCGACGACTTCATCGTCAAGCCCGCCCGCATCGGCGAGCTGCAGGCCCGCCTGCGCGCGATGTGGCGGCGCCACGCGCGGATTCCCGATGCGCCCGACACCTACGAGTACGACCGCTTCCGCTTCGATCTGAAGCTGCAGCGCGCGTGGGTCGAGGGCCAGCCGGTGGACCTCACGCAGAAGGAGTTCCAGCTCGCGGTGCTGCTGCTGCGCAACCTCGGCAAGCCGCTGTCGCGCGGACACATCCGCGAGGTGGTCTGGGGCCGCGACAGCGAGATCCCGTCGCGGACAATGGACACGCACGTGTCCCGGGTGCGCACCAAGCTGGGCCTGCGCCCCGCACGCCAGTACCTGCTGGCCCCCGTGTACGGGTACGGCTACCGGCTCGAGCACCTGGCCGGATCGTCGGGCTCGTCGAAAGCCGACGTTGCCGGAGGCGCGAGCGCGCGTCCGACGGGCGCGCGCGGCCGGTGATGCCGGTCCCGCGGCTCGGATCCTCGAGCCGTGGTGGCGCGGACGCGACGCCGACCCCTCTACCGGCGTCGGGCTCGGGCTGGCCTTCGTGGCCACGGTCGCCGAGCGCCACGGGGGCGCCGCCCGGGCGCTCGGACGCGACGCAGGGGGGGGCCCGGATCGAGTTGTGGTTGCCGGACGGTGTGGAACGGGCGCCGTCGGAGTAGACTCCGTGTAAACCCACGTTGTCACATGCACCTGCTCACGCTCGGACTGAACCACACCACCGCGCCGCTCTCGCTGCGCGAGAAGGTGGCGTTTCCCGGCGACGCGCTGCGCGACGCGGTGGCCGACCTGCGCCGGCAGTTGAAGGTCATCGTGCCCGAGAGCGCGATCCTGTCCACCTGCAACCGCACCGAGATCTACTGCGCCACGCCCGACCCGCGCGACGCGCAGGCGGAGATCGCCCGGTGGATGGTCGAGCGCAACGCGCTCGGCGGCCCGTCCCAGCTCGAGCCCCACCTGTATGCGCGCCCGAACGACCAGGCGGTGCGCCACGCGTTCCGGGTCGCCTCGGGCCTCGACTCGATGGTGCTCGGCGAGCCGCAGATCCTCGGCCAGATGAAGGACGCCGCACGGGTGGCGCAGGAGGCCGATGCGCTCGGCACCCACCTGCACCAGCTGTTCCAGCGCACCTTCGCGGTCGCCAAGGAGGTCCGCAGCCACACCGAGATCGGCGCCCACTCGGTGTCGATGGCCGCCGCGGCCGTGCGCCTCGCGCAGCGGCTGTTCGAGGACCTGAAGAACACCTCGGTGCTGTTCGTGGGCGCCGGCGAGATGATCGAGCTCGCCGCGACGCACTTCGTCGCGCAGCACCCGAAGAGGATCACCGTCGCCAACCGCACCGCCGAGCGCGCCCAGAAGCTCGCCCAGCGCTTCGGCGCGAACGCGCTGAAGCTCTCCGACCTCCCCGAGACGCTCGCCGAGCACGACATCGTCGTCTCGTGCACCGCTAGCTCGCTGCCGATCATCGGTCTGGGCATGGTCGAGCGCGCGCTGAAGGCGCGCCGTCGCCGGCCGATCTTCATGATCGACCTCGCGGTGCCGCGCGACATCGAGCCCGAGGTGGCGCGCCTCGACGACGTGTTCCTCTACACCGTCGACGACCTCGGCAAGCTGGTGCAGGCCGGCATCGAGAACCGCCAGGCCGCGGTCGCCCAGGCCGAGGCGATCATCGAGAACCGCGTCGACGCGTTCATGCACTGGCTGTCGGCCCGGCAGGCGGTGCCCGCGATCCGGGCGCTGCACGCGCGCGGCGACGCTTTGAAGCGCGCCGAGCTCGACCGCGCCCGCAAGGCGCTCGCCCGCGGCGAGGACCCGGACGCGGTGCTCGAGGCGCTCGCCAACGGGCTGGCCGCGAAGTTCCTGCACGGCCCGACGACACTGCTGCAGCGTCCGGGCCCCGAGCAGCAGCAGGTCTCGGCGCTGATCGACCGGCTGCTGCCGGACGGCGGATCCTGATCCGCCGCGTCGTGCGCCGCCCACCGGCGGCGCGCGTGCCGCTTCCGCCCGCGATCGCATGAACGCGTCGATGCTCGCCAAGCTGTCGCGCCTCGAGGAGCGCCTCGAGGAGGTGTCCGCGCTGCTGTCCTCGGAGGACGCGGCGCGCGACCTGGCCGGCTTGCGCAAGCTCAACCGCGAGCACGCCGAGCTCGCCGAGGTCGTCGAGCACTTCGTCGCCTGGAAGCGCGCGCGCGCCGACCGCGACGCGGCCGAGTCGCTGCGCGACGACCCCGAGATGCGCGCGTTCGCCGCCGAGGAGATCGCCGCGGCCGACGTGCGCCTCGCCGAGGAGTCGGCGACGCTGGAGCGCCTGCTGCTGCCCCGCGACCCGGACGACGCGCGCGACGTGATCCTCGAGATCCGCGCGGGCACCGGCGGCGACGAGAGTGCGCTCTTCGCCGGCGACCTGCTGCGGATGTACCTGCGCTACGCCGAGCGGCGCCGCTGGCAGGTCGAGGTGATGTCCGAGAGCGCATCGGACCTCGGCGGCTACAAGGAGGTGATCGTCCGGATCGCCGGCGACGGCGTCTACGAGCGGCTGAAGTTCGAGTCGGGCGGCCACCGCGTGCAGCGCGTGCCCGAGACCGAGGCGCAGGGCCGCATCCACACCTCGGCCTGCACGGTCGCGGTGATGCCCGAGGCCGACGAGGTCGGCGAGGTGTCGATCCCGGCCGACGAGATCCGCATCGACGTGTTCCGCGCGTCGGGCGCGGGCGGGCAGCACGTGAACAAGACCGAGTCTGCGGTGCGGATCACGCACCTGCCGACCGGCCTCGTCGCCGAGTGCCAGGACGACCGCTCGCAGCACCGCAACAAGGACCGCGCGATGAAGGTCCTCGCGACCCGGCTGCGCGACCTGCGCACGCGGGACGCCCAGGCCAGGCAAGCGGCGACCCGCAAGTCGCTGGTCGGCTCGGGCGACCGCAGCGAGCGGATCCGGACCTACAACTTCCCGCAGGGCCGTGTCACCGACCACCGGATCAACCTGACGCTGCACAAGCTGCAGGCGGTGATGGACGGCGACCTCGACGACCTGATCGGACCGCTGGTCGCCGAGCACCAGGCCGAGAAGCTCGCGCAGATGGCCGAGGAGACGTGAGCCGGGGTGTCGCCGGGCACGGCCCGGGGCGCAGGACCGCATGAGCGCCGCACCGACCTGGGACGCGCTGCTCGCCGCGAGCGCCCTGCCCCGCCTGGACGCCCGCGCGCTCGCCGCGCACGCGAGCGGCCGCCCGCGCGAATGGCTGATCGCCCACGGCGACGAGCCGGCCGAGCCGGCCGCCGCCGCGACCTTCGCCGCGATCGCCGCGCGCCGCCGCGCGGGCGAGCCGCTCGCCTACCTGGTCGGCGGGCGCGAGTTCCGCGGCAGGCGCTTCGCGGTCTCGCCGGCGGTGCTGGTGCCCCGGCCGGAGACCGAGGGACTGGTCGACGCGGCGCTCGCGCGGCTGCCGGCGCACCGCGCGCCGCGCGTGCTCGACCTCGGCACCGGCAGCGGCGCGATCGCGGTCTCGCTCGCGCTCGAGCGGCCGGACGCGACGGTGGTCGCGACCGATGCGTCGGCCGACGCGCTCGAGGTCGCCCGCACGAACGCGGCCGCGCTCGGCGCCGCCCGCGTGGACTTCGGGCTCGGCGACTGGTGGCAGGCGCTGCCCGCCGACGCCGCGCCCTTCGACTGCGTCATCACCAACCCGCCCTACGTCGCCGAGGGCGACCCGCACCTGCTCGACGCCGCGCTGCGCCACGAGCCACGCGCCGCGCTCGCCTCCGGCCCCGGCGGACTCGACGCGATCGAGGCGATCGTCGCGGGTGCGCCGGCCCGGCTCGTCCCCGGCGGCTGGCTGCTGATCGAGCACGGCCGCGACCAGGGCGAGGCGGTGCGCGCACGGCTCGCCGCGGCCGGCTTCGTCGAGGTGGCGACGCTGCCGGACCTGCAGGGGCTCGACCGCATCGGCCTCGGCCGGCGCCCGACCGACCCGTCCCCCTCGGCCGGAGCCCCTACGGTTTGACGGGTCGACACACGGCTGCCTAGACTCTCCGGATTCCGGACGCGGCGCGTCCGACCCCCTTTCTCATAGGCACACGAGCGATGGACGCCAAGGAATTCATTCAGAAGACGGTCGAGGAGCACCCGGTGGTGCTGTTCATGAAGGGCACCGCCCAGTTCCCGCAGTGCGGCTTCTCCGGCAAGACCGTGCAGGTGCTCAAGGCGGCGGGCGTCAAGAACATGGTGACCGTCAACGTGCTGGAGGACGACGAGGTCCGCCAGGCGATCAAGGACTTCTCGAACTGGCCGACGATCCCGCAGCTCTACATCAAGGGCGAGTTCATCGGCGGTGCGGACATCGTCACCGAGATGTTCCAGTCGGGCGAGCTGCAGAAGCTGATCCCGGCCGACGTCCAGCAGTGACCCGCGGGCGCGGCGTGCGGCGCCCCGCGTCGCCGTCCGCCCGATGCGGCCCCGCGCGGGCGCCCCACGGGTCGCCTCAGCGACGGCCCGAGGCGTCCCCGTCGATCGCCGGCCAGCGCACGTAGGCGAAGACCCACAGCGCGACCAGGTTCACCAGCGGCACCAGCACGAGCAGCGCCCACCACGGCGAATAGCCGGCGCGCCGCAGCACGCGGCCGATCATCCACATCGGCACCGCGAGCAGCACCAGCACCAGCACCGTCACCGGCGACGGCGACTCGAGCAGTCCCTGCAGCGCGGCGATCCACTCGCCGAGCAGGCCCTGCTCCCAGACCGTGCCCACGTCAGGCTCCGATCACCGGATCGACGGGCGCAGGTGCGGGCGCGACGGCCGCGCGCTCGGTCGGCCAGCGGCCGAACGCGAGGATCGCGACGAACACGAGGGTGCCGAGCGGGGGCGTGCCGAGGAACAGCAGCGACAGCCACGGGTCGCGCCCCGTGCGGCGGGTGATCCGCCACAGCGGCACCATCACCATCAGCGACGACACCGCCGCGATCAGCACTTCCACGTCGATCCGCTCCCGCCCCGCGTCCTCCGCGTGCGGCCTCGCGCACCGCGGATCGGGCGCCCCGCGCGCCCGGGGGCCATTTCACCATCGTTGACGCCCGGTGGCTACCGAGCCATGCGCGTCAGATCGGGTACACGACCGAGTTCAGCACGTTCTCGGAGTCGAAGACCACGCGCTTGGCCGCGAACCGGAGCAGCCCGTCGGCCGGGTCGCGGACCACGCGGTCGAGGTAGCGGCCGACGTTGAAGACTTCGCTCGGCTCGTGCACCCGCGTGCGGTGGACCGCGTAGGCGGCCTGCACGTCGACGTGCTCGACGCCGTCGGTCGTGCCCGCCGCGAGCACGCGCAGCGGCCCGATCACGTGGCGCTGGTAGTACGGCGCGTGGAACAGCGTCTCGGTGATCCCGACGATCCGGTCGCGCAGCATGCCCTTGCTCTCGAGCCGCATCGTGGCGAGCGGCAGGCCGCGGTCGTGGTTCTCGCGCGGCTGCAGCAGGTAGCTGCAGTCGTCGGCGAAGAGCGCGATCCAGTCGTCCCAGCGCGCCTCGTCGAGCGCGGCGGCGTAGTCGGCATAGAGCGCGTCGAGCTCGGCGCGCAGCGCGGGATCCAGGCGCACGCCGCGCGACTCGGAGCGCGCGGCGCCGGCCGCGCCGCGGCCGTCGGTCGAGGGGGCGCTCATGCGGCCATGACCTTCTGCCAGTACGCGTGCATGCCGCGGATCAGCGTCTCGGTGACCATGTGGTCGGTCGGCGCGACCTCGGTGCCGCCGAGCCGCGCGACCGTCCGCGCGTCGGGGTGCTGCGAGAAGCCCTGCTGCGACATCTCGATCACCTCGCCGTCGTCGGCCGACACGAAGCCCGCCGGCCCGAACAGGTTCGCCTGCCGCAGCCTGCGGCGCGTCATCTCGGGCGTGTCGTCGGCGTAGCCGAAGTGTGTCCAGACGAAGTCGAACTCGCCGGGGCCGCGCGGCACGATGTGCCGCGTCGACAAGGAATTGACCTGCTGCTGGACGATCAGCGACGGGAACAGCGTGATCATCGTGACGGTCGGGCCCTTCCACCACGGCTCGGGCACGACGTCGAGCAGCCGGTCGTCGTGCAGCGACATGCCCTGCCGGAAGCTGGTCACGCCCTGCGTGACCTCGCCCGCGCCGCCCTCGTTGCGGCGCGAGATCATCACCGCGTGCCGGCCGTGCGCGTCCATCACCATCTGCGAGCGCTGGTCGGCGCGCCACAGCCCGAAGGTCACGAACCAGGTGTGCAGCAGGCCCGGGTGGTACGGGTCCTTGATGTTCTCCTGCATCAGCTTCCAGTTGCCCGGGATGCGCTGGCGCGAGTAGCCGAGCAGCGTCAGCGCGCGGCCGTCGAACACGCGGTCGACCCAGGGCAGCACCTCCGGGCCGAGGTACGCCTCGAGCGGCTCGACCTCGTGGTCGAAGCACGCGAACACCAGCCCGTTGCGGCGCGCGACGGCGAGCTGCGTGAGGCCGTGGTCCTGCTTGCGGAAGTCGGAGGGCATGCCCCCGTCGAGCCGCGTGTGGCCGTCCTCGACGCGCTTGACGCCGCGCAGGAACGGCAACCCCTGGAGGTTGCCCTTCAGGTCGTAGTTCCACTGGTGGTACGGGCAGGTGAAGTCCTTCACGCGCCCGAACGGCTGCTGCAGGAAGCGCACGCCGCGGTGCGCGCAGTGGTTCTCGACGACGTTGACCGAGCCGTCGCGGTCGCGCACGACGATGACCGCGCGCTCGCCGACGAAGGTGGTCTTGAAGTCGCCGGGCTCGGGGATCTCGGCCTCGAGCGCGACGTACGACCAGTGCCGGCCGTAGAAGATCCGCTCGAGCTCGCGCGCGTAGGTCGCGGGGTCGGTGTAGCGGCGGTACGGCACGCGGCTGCAGTCGGCCTGGGCCGCCTCGGCAGCCGCGGCCGCGTGGGGTTCGATCGGGGCATTCATCGCGCGCACCTCCTGCGGAAGACCGCGACAGCCTACCCGCCGGGTTGCCCGCCGGCGATGCAGCGGTGATGATGTCGTCCATTCACACCATGAATTCCCGGAGACGCCGGTGGATGTCGCGATCGACGCCCTCGACCTGAACCTGCTGCGCGTCGCCGCCGCGCTGCACGAGACCGGCAGCGTGACCGCGACCGCGCGCCGGCTCGGCGTCACGCAGGCCGCGGCGAGCAACGCGCTCGCGCGGCTGCGCGGCGCCTGCGGCGGCGACCCGCTCTTCGTGCGCACCGCGCAGGGCATGGCGGCCACGCCGCGCGGCGAGCGCGTCGCGCGGGCCGCCGCGGCCGCGCTCGCCACGGTCGCGGAGTCGATCGCCGCGCCCGCCGCATTCGACCCCGCGACCACGACGCGCCGCTTCACGCTGCGCATGACCGACATCGGCGAGGTGGTGTTCCTGCCCGGGCTGCTCGCCACGCTCAGGGACGAGGCGCCGGGCGCGACGCTGCGCACCGTCGCGCTGTCCTCGGGCGACACGCCGGCCGCGCTCGCGCGCGGCGAGGTCGACCTCGCGATCGGCTTCCTGCCCGAGCTGCGCGAGGGCTGGTACCAGCAGCGGCTCTTCGAGCAGCGCTACGTGGTGCTGCGCCGCGCGGGCGCGGCGGGTGCGCTCACGCGCGCCGCGTACTTGCGCGCCTCGCACGTCGCGATCGAGTCGCCGGGCACCGGGCACCGGATCGTCGAGCGCGCGCTGCGTGCGCAGGGCCTCGAGCGGCGCGTCGCGCTGCAGGTGCCCGACTTCCTCGCCGCGGTGATGCTGGTCGCGCGGACCGACCTCTTGTGCACCGTGCCCGCGAAGCTCGCGCAGGCGGCCGGCGAATCACTGCCGGTACAATCGGCTCCGGTGCCCGTCGACCTGCCCGGCTTCTCGATCCACCAGTACTGGCACCCGCGCGCGCATCCCGACACCGCGGTGCGCTGGCTGCGCGAGCGGATCGCCGGACGGTTCGTCGAGCCGTCCGCCACCCCGGCCCGCGCGCGTCGAGCCACCGGAGCGTCCCGATGACCCGAAGACTGATCGTCGCGATCACCGGCGCGTCCGGCGCCGTGTACGGCGTGCGGCTGCTGCAGGTGCTGCGCACCGTGCCCGGCGTCGAGACGCACCTGATGGTGACGCCGGCCGGCTGGATGAACGTCGAGCAGGAGCTCGCGATGCCCAAGCGCGAGGTCGAGGCGCTCGCGCACGTGGTGCACGCCGTGCGCGACGTTGGCGCGACCGTCGCGTCGGGCTCGTTCGCGACCGAGGGCATGATCGTCGCGCCGTGCTCGATGCGCACGCTCGCCGCGGTCGCGCACGGCCTGTCCGACAACCTCGTCGCGCGCGCGGCCGACGTCGTGCTGAAGGAGCGTCGGCGCCTGGTGCTGATGGTCCGCGAGACGCCGCTCAACCTCGCGCACCTGCGCAACATGGTGGCGGTGACCGAGATGGGCGGCGTGGTGTTCCCGCCGGTGCCCGCGTTCTACAACCGGCCCGCGTCGGTCGACGCGCTGGTCGACCACACCGTCGGCCGCGTGCTCGACCTCGTCGGCGTGCAGCAGGCGCTGTCGCCGGCGTGGCCCGGCCTGCGCGCGGCCGGACCCGCCGACGCCGCCTCGGACTGAGCGATGCGCGAACTCGAGCTCAAGTTCTCGCTGCCGCTGTCGCTGCAGGACGCGCTCGCGCGCGAGGTGGCGCCCGAGACCGTCGAGCGCGTCTGGTCGCGCTACCTCGACACGCCCGACGGCGCGCTCGCGCGCGGCCGCACGGCAGTGCGCGTGCGCCGCAAGGGGGACGCGTGGCTGCAGACGGTGAAGGCCGACCACGGCGACCACTTCGAGCGCTTCGAGTGGGAGCGCCCGATCGCCGGGCCCGAGCCCGAGCGCGACGCACTGCCGCCCGAGGACACCGCGCCCGGCGCGCTCGCGCACCGCACCTTCGGCCAGTGGCGGCCGCTGTTCGAGACCGACTTCGAGCGGCGCGCGCGCGTCGTCGAGCCGTCTCCGGGCCTCGCGGTCGAGATCGCGCAGGACGTCGGCGAGCTGCGCTGCGGCGAGCGCCGCGAGCCGATCCGCGAGGTCGAGCTCGAATGCCTGCGCGGCTCGCGCGCCGCGTTCTTCGAGTGGGCGCGCGACTGGGCCGCGCGAACGCAGGCCTGCCTGCTGCTGCCGACGAAGAACGAGCGCGGTCTTCGGCTCGCCGCACGGCTGCCGCTCGCGCCCTCGCCGGTGACGGCCGCCGCCGTCTCGCCGCCGGCCGACGCGACCGTCGGCGAGGCCGCCGCGGCGGTGCTGCGCGCCTGCGTCGGCCACGCGTGCGCGAACGTCGAGCCGGTGCTCGCGTCCGACCACCCGGAAGGCCCGCACCAGCTGCGCGTCGCGCTGCGCCGACTGCGCGCCGCGCTGCGCTTCTTCGCGCTGCGCGAGGCCGACGCGCGCTGGCGCACGGTCGACGACGAGGCCCGCGCGCTCGCCGACGCGGCCGGCCGCGTGCGCGACCTCGACGTGTTCGAGTCCGGCGCGCTCGCGCTGCTGCGCGAGCGCTTCCCCGGCGACGCGGCCGTCGAGACGCTGTCGCGCGCGGTCGTCGACGCGCGCGACGCGGCACGCATGGACCTGCGGCGCGCGGTGTCGGGGCCGGCGACGACGCGCTTCGTGCTCGGTGCGATGGCGCTCGCCGAGGGGCTCGCGGCAGCAGCGGCCGGGCAGACTGCGGCGGGAAGCCTGCGCGACGCCCCGGGCGACGACGCCCATGCGCTGCCCCTGGACGCCCCCTACGCCGCCTTCGCCCGCGCCCGCGTGCACGCACTCCTCGCGCGCGTGCGCCGCCGCGCCCGGCGCGCCCGCGACGACGACGGCTGGCACCGCACGCGGCTCGCGGTGAAGACGCTGCGCTACGCGACCGATTCGGCGCGCGCCGCGCTGCCGCACGGCGCCGACGCCGCGCGCGCCACGTCGCTGCTCGCCCGCTGGCAGGACCGCCTCGGCGCGGGGCAGGACCTGGCGTCGGCGCGCGACGTCGCGGCCGACGCGCTGTCGCGGCCCGACGTGCCCACGGAGGCGGCCGTTCGCGCGCTCGCGCTGATCGACGGCTGGCGCGCGTTCGCCGCGCCGCATGCCGCCGGGACCGTGCGGCACGCGCGCCGCACGCTGCGCGCGCTGCGCAGCGCGCTGCGCGACGCGGCCCCAGCCCGCGAGGACGAGCGCGACGACGACAACCCCGGGGACGCCTCGGACCCCGTGAGATAATCGTGTTCTTTCCGCCCTTCGGCGGACAGGGAGACCGCATGAAGATCCTCGTCGCGATCGACGGCTCGAAGAACGCGCTGCGCGCGCTCAAGCACGCGATCAAGCTCGCCGCACGCCTGTCCGAGCCCTCCGAGCTGCTGCTCGTCAACGCCCACGACGACATCGCGCTGCGCGGCGCGAGCCAGTTCGTCGGCAAGGACGCGGTCAGGAGCTACCTCGACGACCTGTCGCGCGGCGAGCTCGCCGACGCGATCAAGGCCGTCGAGAAGGCGAAGGTGAAGTACGAGGCGAAGATGCTGCGCGGCCAGGTCGCGCAGTCGATCGCCAAGGCGGCCGCCGACGCCGACTGCGAACTGATCGTGCTCGGCTCGAAGGGCCGCAGCGCGATCAAGGACCTGCTGATCGGCTCGGTCGCGCAGCGCGTGGCGTCGCTCTCGGACGTCCCGGTCACGCTGGTGAAGTGACGCGCCGCGCGCCGCACCGGAGACCGTGATGCGACTGCTCCTCGGATGGGCGATCAACGCGGGCGTGCTGCTGCTGCTGCCCTACCTGCTGCCCGCGGTCCAGGTGAAGAGCTTCGGCACCGCGCTGCTGGTGGCGCTGGTGCTCGGCCTGCTCAACGCGATCGTGCGGCCGATCCTGGTGCTGCTGACGCTGCCGATCACCGTGCTGACGCTGGGGCTCTTCCTCCTCGTCATCAACGGGCTGATGTTCTGGCTCGTCGGGCGCATGCTCGACGGCTTCGAGGTCGCCGGGTTCTGGTGGGCGGTGCTCGCCGCCGTGCTCTACAGCGTGATCAGCGCGGCGGTGTCGTCGCTGCTGCTGCGCCGGGACGCCTGAGGCGGGGTTTCGGCGCGCATGCGCGCCGCCGCCGAGGGGGGCACCGGCATGCTTGCCGGTGCCGCGGGCTGCAAGCCTGACTCAGCGGATCGCCCCGAACACGTCATCGCCCTCCGACAGCAGCCGCTCGCATACGAAGAGGGCGAGCGCCATCTTCGCGGCGGGCTCCACGTCCTCGAACTGCAGGCCGAGCAGCGTCGCCGACACGTCGGGCCGCGGATCGTCGGCCTGCGAGCGGATCTGCGCACGCAGCTGCAGCGTCTGCGGCGCGCCCGCGACGACGACGCGCAGCGACAGATCGACGTGCGCGGTGCCGGCCGGCAGCGGATGCTCGATCGCGATCAGCGCGCCCTGCTCGCTCAGGTCGCCGGTGAAGCCCGCGCGCAGCGCGTCGGCGTCGGCCCCGTGGCGCACCGAGCACGGCAGGTTGATGATCGCGCGACGCGTGCGGCGCACCGTCTCGCGCCGCCGCTGCTCGATCGGCGGCAGCGAGAGCTCCAGGCCCGGCGCCTCGCCGAGCACCACGCGCAGTACCGTGCTTTCGAACGCCGACAGCATCACTCCGTCGAAGTTGGAGACGTCGAAGTACTCGCCCTCCTTGACGAAGACGAGCTTGCCGTCGTCCATCGGGTGCGTGACCAGGAAGCGGTTGCGGCTGACCAGCCCGACCATGCGGACGTCCCACCGGCGGCCCGACGCGCTCAGCCGCAGCGCCGGGCGGTGGTCGGCGACCTGCCGGGGCTTCCACGAGAACGGCTTGCGGGGTGCGGAGGACATGGTTGGCGTCGAACTGGCGTCGATGATACGTGGAAGACGTCACGCCGGGCAGCCGACGGACGGCGCAGAATCCACTGCGAACGGCGACCGCCGGCCGACGAACGGAGCTCCCGATGATCAAGTTCAATGCCGCCCCCGAGTTCGACTTCGACGAGTGGGCCACGCTGCACCAGCGCGACCCGGAGGCGTTCGAGGCGCGGCGGCGCGCGCTGCTGGCGATCGAGCTGGCCAAGGGCGGCGACAAGGCCGGCCCGGTGCGCGAACTGCTCGAGCGGCTGGAAGGGCAGCTCGAGGGCAAGTCGGCCGCCGAACGCGCCCGGCTGTCGATGCTGGCGATGGCCGAGTCGGCGCGCCTGATGACCGACCGCCTCGCCCAGCTGTCCGAGCAGGTCCGCGAGCACGCGGCGCTGCAGTCGCGGCTGCCCCGCGGCGCCGCCTGATCCCGGCCGGGGCGGCGCCACCCGCGCCGCCCCGCACCCTTCATTGCGGCGCCGCTGGCAGCGGCACCTCGACGCGACGCGTCGTCCCGCTCTCGCCCGGGAACCCGGAGAACGCCGCCGCGACCAGCCCGGGCATCAGCCTCGGCGTCGACTCGCTGGTCGCATAGGCCACGGCCCGCGACTCCCAGACCTTGCGCCCCGGCGCCGGCTCGACGCGCACGTCGAACAGGTCGACGCGCAGCTCGTGCCGGAAGAGCGTCGTGTCGTACGACATCGGCGCCGGCGGGAAGCCCCACCACGGGTCGTAGCGCCAGTACGGGTAGCCCGGGCGCGGCCCGATCCAGGGCCCCGCCCCCCAGCCGTACGGGCCCGGCCAGCCACCGGCAGGCGGCCAGTACTCGGTGACGCGGCGCGGCTCGGGCACCACTCGGATCTCCATCGCGACCTGGTAGCGCGCGCTCGCGGCGTCGGCCTCGGTGAACCCGAGCGAGACCAGCCGCTCGCGCACGAGCTGCTGGTAGCTGCGCTGCTCGAGGCTGCCGGTGGACGGCTCGGGCGCGCGCATCGCGAAGGTGAGCGGCTCGGCGGCCTGCCACGCGTGGAAGCGGACGACCTCGCTGCGCATCGTCGGCGTGGACGCGCAGCCGGCGACGAGGGCGACGGCCGCCGCGGCGGCGGCCAGCGCGCGAGCGATGCGCGCCGGGACTCCGGCAGCGCGGCGCAGGAGCGGCGGGAAGGCTGATGCGGACATGTCGGGTGACCTGCAAGACACGCGGCGATCGGCCGGTGCGCCCCGGCCTCGACCGATACTATCCCAACGGGCGGCGAGCCCTGCCCGCCGCCCCGCGCAGCTCAGTTCGCCGGCGTGTACCAGATCGGCGCCGTGTAGGCCCGCTCCTGCAGCGTCATCCGCGTGCCGGGCAGCGGCTGCGAACCGAAGCGCTTCGCGTCGTACGCGGTCCAGCGCGGCGTCGGGATCTCGAGCACGCGCAGGTAGTAGAACGCGCGCTGCGCCGGATCGAACTTCGGATCCTTCCAGACGGCGATCAGCTCCGGGGCGCCGATCGTGTTCGTCCAGGTCGCATTGGCGACGTCCACCGTGCTGCCCACCGGCGGCAGCCTGCCGTCGGCACCCGGCTTGCGGTCGCCCGACCACACGACGTCGTGCACCTGCTCCTGTGTCCGGCCGTCGCGGTCGACCCAGCCCTTGACGATCTGGATGCGATCGAGGTTCGCGCCCTGCGCGTCGCGCAGCGCCGCGACCAGGAAGGTCGGCGAGCGGCCCTGCGGCGCGCCGGCGAGGTCGCCGCCCATCGGCACGCCCTTGGCGTAGCCGATCGATGCGGGCATCCGGTTGCCCGTGTCGGCAGCGGTGAAGTCCCAGCCGCCGAAGAACCGCACGATCATCCGCGAGCCGGTGGTCGCGTAGGTCTCGCGCCGCTTCATCGCGTCGAAGATCGCCTCGCGGGTGTTTTCGGTCGCCCACACCGCCGCGTAGCCCGCGGCGCCGACCTCCCAGTCCATGACCCGGATCCCGGTCTTCGGATCGGCGAAGAAGGTGCCCGCCATGCGCTCCGGGCTCGGCTCCTGCGGCGCGGTCTTGCCGAAGAAGTTGTCCTCCTCCATCGCGGCCAGGCCGGTGTGCGCGTCGGAGCTGCCGATCAGCCCGAACTTGTACGGGTTCGTGCCGAGCCGCGCCTCGAGCAGCAGGCCGTTCTTGAAGGCCTCGCGCGCGTACTCGGCGGGCAGCATCTCGGGCTTCTTCGACACCGACAGGTCCAGGTTGCCCTTGTCCCAGATCTCGAAGTTCGCGAACTCGTCGTTGCGCGACAGCGCCGGATGGGCCTCGCCGGTCCCCTTGGTCTGCGTCACCTCGTACAGCGGCTCCCAGCGGGCCCGCGTCTGCACGTAGTCGCGGTCGAGCCTGCGACCGAACGCCTCGACCATCGGGAACATCAGGCCGTTGCTCATGTTGCCGTTGTGGGCGATCGCGAGCACCTCGCTGCCGGTGCGCGCCTCGGTGGCGGCCATGTACTTCCACAGGTCGGCCGGATTGTCGCTGCCGAGCGGCGGCATCGTCGTGAACGGCTCGACGAGGGCCGCCTGTGCGCCGTTGCCGCGGAAGATCACGTTGCGGTGCAGGTTGTTGCCGCCGGTGTTGGAGGTCCACTCGAAGCCGATGAAGGCGGTGAAGCGGCCCGGCTCGTTGTAGGCCTCCGCGGCCTTGATCGTCTCGGTCCACGCGTTGCGGTAGGAGGCGGTGCCGGGCAGCGGGAAGCCCTTGGGCATCTGGCCCAGGCCGAAGCTGCGGATGATGTCGATCGCGGCCTCGGCGCCCTGGCCGCCCCGGATCTGGTCGTACCACTTGCGGCCCTGCGGCGTGGCGAGCAGCGCCGGGTCGCCGCCCATCAACTGCGGGAAGAACCCCATGCCGTCGGAATGATCGGCCACCACCAGGAAGTCGAGCGGCCGCGACAGCCTGACCGGCTGGCCGCTGTTGGAGACGACCTCCTCGCCCCGGGCGAAGCGGTAGGCGTCGCGCGGCGTCAGGCGCGCGCCGAACGCACCCGCGTCCATCGAGTAGCCGGTGTGCAGGTGCGTGTCGCCGAACAGCGGCATCGTCGGATAGGTGCGCCCCGCGTAGGGCGAGTAGCTCGGCTTCGCGGGATGCGCCTTCTGCAGCTTGGCCGGGTCGGGCGCGCCGGCATCGCCCTGCCCGATCGCGAGCAGCGGGATCAGCGAGGCGCCGGCTAGCGCGACGAACAGGGCCTTGGCGCGCAACGGGACGGGCTTCATCGGTGACCTCGGATTGACGGGGGTGTCGGCGTTCGGTTCGGGGCGGGCGTCACGTGGAACGCAGGGGATCGTCGGCGCGGGCGCCGGCGCGGGGCGCCGGTCGCAGGCGATCGAGCAGCGAGGCGACGCCGGCCCGCGGACGCGTCGGTCCGTACAGCCGGACGAGCCCGCGTGCCTGCGCCTCGGCCGGCGTCAGCGTCCCGTCGAGCAGCGCGAGCACGACCGGCGCATCGGTGACGACGACCACGTCGTCGGGCAGCGGACCGGTCGCGTGCGGCGTCATCGCGACACGGCCGCCCGACGGTTCGAAGCGGGTCCAGAGCATCGAGCCGATGAGCACCACCGCGAAGCGCGGCGTCCCGTCCATCGGCGTCATCCGCTCGCGCAGCGCGTCGAGCCCGGCGACCGCGTCGCGATAGCGGCGCATCGCTTCGAGCCGGAACTCGACCGAGGACGGATCCGACGGCGACGCCCTGCCGTCGCGCGGCACGATCGCGTCGCGCTGCGCCATCCAGATCGCGGTGCGCACGTGCAGCGCGTCAGGATAGGCGAGGTTCAGCATCCCGAGGTTCACCGAGGCCGGGTCGTGGAAGCCGCAGGCACGGGCGACCGGGGCCGCGCCGACGGCCGCCAGCCCGACGGTGCACAGCAACGCGCTCGCGTACCGCACCGCGGTGCGGGGGCGCGCGCTGGCCCACGTCGCAGACACCGTCATGACCCCCTACCGGCGCACCGGGCGTGGCGGAGGACGCCCACGGCGTCCGGGCACCCGATTGTGCGGCCTCAGGGCCCGCTCCGCTCGATCTCCAGTGCGGAAACGGGACGCGCGAGCGGCCCGGCGTTGATCTGCGTCAGCCGCCCGCCACGGATCACCGCCCGCACCGTGCGCCCCCCCGCGCTAGAAGGCAGCGATCCGCTGGATCGCCCAGAAGCTCGCGATGCCCCCGATCGCGTACGGGGGCACGCGCCCCAACCAGGCCGGCGCAGCCAGGCCGAGCCGGCGCGACGCCCGCCGGCCCGCGCCGATCGCGAGCAGCACGGCCGCGACGAACGCCAGCTGGCCGAGCTCCACCCCGACGTTGAAGCACAGCAGCGCGAGCGGGATCGAGCCGGTCGGCAGGCCCACCTCGGCGAGCGCGCCCGCGAACCCCAGCCCGTGCAGCAGCCCGAACGCGAACGCCACGATCCACGGCTGCCGCTGCGTGACCGTCGGCACGCCGTCGCGCGCCTTCATGATCTCGGCGGCGACGAAGACGATGCTGAGCGCGATCGCGGCCTCCACCGGCGGGCCCGGCAGGGCGACCACGTCGAGCGCCGCGGCGGCGAGCGTGATGCTGTGCGCGACGGTGAACGCGGTGATCGTCGCGACGAGCCGCCGCACGCCGTCGACGAGCAGCAGCAGCGCGAGCACGAACAGCAGGTGGTCGATGCCGCCCAGGATGTGCTCGACGCCGAGGATCGTGTAGCTGCGCGCCACCTCCCACGGGCCGGGCCGGCCGGCGACCTCGACGCTGGGCGCCGACCTCGACGCACGACCGAGCTGCTCGGCGCCGTCCGCGTGCACCACGCGCACCAGCACGTCGATCGGGACCGTCGCGAGATCGGGGAACGCGATCGAGCGGCCCGCGAGCCCGCCCTCGACGCGGATCCGCCAGCGCTGCACCGTCGTGCCCGCCGCGTAGGTGGCGCGCACGGCGCCGGTCATCTCGGTCCCCTCGGGGAACACCGGCCGCAGCTTGAGCGGCGTCGACTCGTCGAGCGCCGGCAGCTTCCACAGCACGTCGTACGCGCCCGGCGCGACCTCGGTGAGCTGCAGGTAGGCCGGCCGGAACTCGTCGGCCCGCGCGGGCGAGACCGCGCACGCGAGCAGCAGCCCCAGGAGCGCCGCGAGCCGACGAGCGAGGCCGGTCACGGAGTCTTCGGCGCGGACTCGCCGCCGCCCGGCTCGATCGTCACGGCGTAGCGGGCGCGCATGCGACGGTACGCGTCCTCGGCGGACCGCTGGCGACGGTCGAGCTCCCACTCGCGCACGACCGTCGCGCGCACCGCATCGAGCGGCGGCAGCTCGGCCGGCACGAGCTCGGTCACGCGCACCACGTGCAGGCCGAACCCCGAGCGCACCGGACCGCTCCATTGCCCGCGCGGCAGGGCCTGCAGCCGCTGCGCGAACCCGGCGCCGAAATCGCGCGCGACCAGGTCGAGCGCGAGGCCGTCGACGCGACCGGGCAGCAGCGTGGCCGCACCGAGCGTCGACGGATCGGCGCCGCGTCCGAGCGCCTCGAGGACGGCCGCCACCGCGGCGTCGACCCGCGATTCGGGCAGGCCCGCCTCGAGCAGCACCTGCTCGAAGCTCAGACGCGGCGGACGGCGGAACCGATCGGCATGCGCCTCCATGAACGCAGCGAGCTGCGCGTCGGTGGGCGCATCCGCGGCGAGCGCTTCCTCGGCGATCAGCTCGAGCTTCTGCCGCACGCGCCGCTTGATCACCGGGTCGTCGCGATCGAGCCCGAGCGCCACGCCCTCGCGAAACATCACCTCGTCGCGGACGTGCGCCTCGACGAGACCCGCGAGCTCGTCGTCGCCCGGCGGGCGGTTCCAGCGCGCGCGGTACTGCCGGGCGAGATCGTCGACCACGGCGCGGCTCACGACGATGCGATCGCCTTCGCTCCGGTCCCGCGAGACGAACCCGTACCCCACGAACAGCGCGACACCGATCAGCAGGAAGTGCAGGATCGGCTCGCGCAGCAGCCTGTCGGTGCGCACTGCGACGAACCCTCGTCTCGATCCGCGCGAGGGCCGGATCCGGCGCAGAGGATACACGCGGGCCCGTCAGCGAGACGAGGCGCGGACCGCGTGTCCGCCACGGATCGACGCGACATGGTGCCCCCGGCAGGGATCGAACCCGCGACCTTCGGTTTACAAAACCGCTGCTCTACCGGCTGAGCTACAGGGGCGTGCGTCGCACGTGCCGCATTCTAGGCCGCAACGGGCCGCACCGACGGCGCGACCCGCGGGCCGTCTGTCACTTGACGCGGGTGAGGCGCGGCCGGCCGCCGCGCGGCGTGCCGCCGTCCGGCGGAGGCTCGTCGCCCGCGGGGGGCTCGGCCGTGCCGGCGTCGCCCGACGGGGCGGGCGGCACCGGCGGGGCGCCGGGGTCGAGCACCGGCGCGACCGCGGGCGCGAGCGCCAGCGGCCGCGGGGCGGGCGACGGGGCCGGCGACGCGGACGGCGTCTCGGCGATCGCCGAGGGCTTCGGCACGTCGAACGCCATGCCGTGCCCGTTCTCGCGGGCGTAGATCGCCGACACGTTCTCGATCGGGATCGACAGCTCGCGGGCGACGCCGCCGAAGCGGGCCTGGAACGCGATCAGGTCGTTGCCGAGCGACAGCCGGTTGGTCGCCATCGGCGACACGTTCAGCACGATCTCGCCGGCCTTCACGTACTCGCGCGGCACCTGGGTGCGCTCGTCGACGGCCACCGCCAGGTAGGGCGTGAAGCCGTTGTCGTTGCACCACTCGTAGATCGCGCGGATCAGGTACGGCTTGGTCGAGGTCTCGGCCATGTCGCGGGCTCCCCTGCCCCGCGTCAGCGGCGCATCACCTTCTCGGACGGGGTGAGCGCCTCGATGTACGCGGGCCGCGAGAAGATGCGCTCGGCGTACTTCATCAGCGGCGCGGCGGTCTTCGGCATCTCGATCGCATAGTGGTCGAGGCGCCAGAGCAGCGGCGCGATCGCGACGTCGAGCATCGAGAACTCCTCGCCGAGCATGAACTTGTTCTTCATGAAGATCGGCGTGAGCTGCGTGAGGCGGTCGCGGATCTGCTGGCGCGCACGCTCCATCAGCTTTGAGCTGTCCTTGGTGTGGTCGCGCCGCTCGAGCTGCTGCACGTGGACGAACAGCTCGCGCTCGAAGTTGAACAGGAAGAGCCGGGCCCGCGCGCGCATCACCGGGTCCGCGGGCATCAGCTGCGGGTGCGGGAAGCGCTCGTCGATGTACTCGTTGATGATGTTGGACTCGTACAGGATCAGGTCCCGCTCGACCAGGATCGGGACCTGGCCGTACGGGTTCATGATCGAGATGTCCTCGGGCTTGTTGTAGAGATCCACGTCGCGGATCTCGAAGTCCATGCCCTTCTCGAACAGCACGAAGCGGCAGCGTTGGCTGAATGGGCAGGTGGTGCCCGAATACAGGACCATCATGGGCTTCGCTCCTCAGGTTCCGGTCGTCGTGCCGCGCACCGGCGCGGCGAGGTCTTCACAAAAACGCACAGGGTGAGCCGCGTGCGGCTCACCCTGCGTGGCGGGGCGGCGTGCCCGGCTACTTGATGTCTTTCCAGTATTCGCGGTTCAGCCACCAGGCCAGCACGGTGAACATCGACAGGAAGAACAGCACCCAGACGCCTAGTCGCGTGCGCGTCTTGGCCGACGGGTCGGCGACGTAGGTCAGGAACGCGACCAGGTCGGCGATCTGCTCGTCGTACTGCGCCTGCGGCATCTTGCCGCCGACCGCGGGCCCGAGCTTGACGACGCTGCCCTCGTGCGGGTGGCCGCCTTCGATCTTCTCGGACTTCTCGGTGCGCGCGCCGGTCGAGTCGAAGGTGATCACGGTCTTCACGAAGCCGTGGCCCTCGCCCTTCTTCGTCTCCTCGATCGTCACGCTGCGCGCGCCCTGCATCTCGTAGAGCACGTGCGGCATGCCGACGTTCGGGAACACCGCATTGTTCCAGCCGGTGGCTCGGGTGGCGTCGCGGTAGTAGCTGCGCAGGTAGGTGTAGAGCCAGTCGGAGCCCGAGCCGTCGTGCGACGCGCGCGCGCGCGCGGTCACGCTCAGGTCGGGCGGCAGCGCGCCGAACCACTCCTTCGCGTCCGACGGCGCCATCGCGATCCGCATCGGATCGCCGACCTTGGTCGCCGTGAACATCAGGTTGTCCTTGATCTGCGCCTCGGTCAGGCCGATGTCCTGGAGCCGGTTGTAGCGCATCAGGTTCGCGCTGTGGCACCCGAGGCAGTAGTTGACGAACAGCTTCGCGCCGTTCTGCAGCGCAGCCGGGTCGGTCAGCTTCTCCTTGGGGAAGTGATCGAGCGGGTAGCCGCCGCCGGCGGCCTGCGCCGCGACGGGCACGGCGACGATCGCGGCCGCGGCGAGCGCCCGTGCGAAGCGGGCGGCGAGTCGGGAGATCCAGTGGGTCATGGCTCGGGAATCCTGGTCGGTCGCGGCTCGATTCAGTGCGGCGCGAAGGTCACGCGCTCGGGCACGGGCTTCGGCTCGCCCATCGCGCTCCACCACGGCATGAACATGAAGAACGCGAGGTACAGCAGCGTGCACGCCTGCGAGATGCGCTCGCCGATCTGCGACGGCGCCTGCACGCCGAAGTAGCCGAGCACCACGAACACCACGACGAACACCGCGTAGACGTACTTGTGCCAGCCCGGGCGGTAGCGGATCGACTTGACCGGGCTGTTGTCCACCCACGGCAGCGAGAAGAACACCAGCACGCCGGCGCCCATGCCGACCACGCCCCAGAACTTCGCGTCGAACAGGAAGAAGCCGACGATCAGCGCAGCGACGGCGACGGTGGCGATCAGCTTGGAGAGCGCCTTGGTGTCGCTCATCCACACCACCGCGAGCCACACCAGCAGGAACGGCGTCATCCAGAACATGAGGAACTGGTCGGTGATCGCGCGCAGGATCGAGTAGTACGGCGTGAAGTACCAGACCGGCGCGATGTGGGCCGGGGTCTTCAGCGGGTCGGCCGGGATGAAGTTGTTGAACTCGAGGAAGTAGCCGCCCATCTCGGGGGCGAAGAAGATCACCGCCGAGAAGACGATCAGGAACACCGACACCCCGAGGATGTCGTGCACGGTGTAGTACGGATGGAACGGGATGCCGTCGAGCGGGCGCCCCTGCGCGTCCTTCTTCGCCTTGATGTCGACGCCGTCCGGATTGTTCGAGCCCACCTCGTGCAGCGCGATGATGTGCGCGGCAACCAGCCCGAGCAGCACCAGCGGGATCGCGATGACGTGGAACGCGAAGAAGCGGTTCAGCGTCGCGTCGCCGACCACGTAGTCGCCGCGGATCCAGACCGACAGCTCCGGGCCGATGAACGGGATCGCCGAGAACAGGTTCACGATGACCTGCGCGCCCCAGTACGACATCTGGCCCCAGGGGAGCAGGTAGCCGAAGAACGCCTCGGCCATCAGCACCAGGAAGATCAGGCAGCCGAAGATCCAGACCAGCTCGCGCGGCTTGCGGTACGAGCCGTAGATCAGGCCGCGGAACATGTGCAGGTAGACGACGACGAAGAACGCCGACGCGCCGGTGGAATGCATGTAGCGCACCAGCCAGCCCCAGGGCACGTCCCGCATGATGTACTCGACCGACTCGAACGCGCGCGCCGCGTCGGGCTTGTAGTGCATCGTCAGGAAGATGCCGGTCACGATCTGGATGACCAGCACCAGCATCGCGAGCGAGCCGAAGAAGTACCAGAAGTTGAAGTTCTTCGGAGCGTAGTACTCCGACAGGTGGGCCTTCCAGTTGGCCGTCAGCGGGAACCGCTGGTCGACCCAGCCCAGCAGGCCAGTGGTTTCGATCTTCTTGTCGGCTGCCATCGTGGAACTCCTCGCCAGACTGCTCGAGTGCGGTGATGCGGAACGTGTTGCGGGGGTACGGCGTGTGGTCTGACGCGAACGGGCGCGCCGGGTTGCACCCGGCGCCGACCGCGCGTCAGCCCTTCTTGTCTTCGCCGATCAGGATCCGGGTGTCGGACAGGTAGGTGTGCGGCGGCACGTCGAGGTTGGCGTTGGCGGGCTTGTTCTTGAACACGCGGCCGGCCATGTCGAACGTCGAGCCGTGGCAGGGGCACAGGAAGCCGCCCTGCCAGTCGTCCGGCAGCGAGGGCTGGGCGCCCGGCTGGAACTTGTCCGACGGCGAGCAGCCGAGGTGCGAGCAGATGCCGACGACGACCAGGTACTCGGGCTTGATCGAGCGCGCCGGGTTCTTGGCGTAATCGGGCATCGCGAACTGGTAAGGCTTGGTGGACTGCGGGTCCAGCACCTGCGGCTCGGTCTTCTTCAGCGACTCCAGCATCTCCGGCGTGCGGCGCACGATCCAGACCGGGTTGCCACGCCACTCGACGCGGCGCAGCTCGCCCGGGAGCATCCCGGTGATGTCCGCCTCGACCGGCGCGCCGGCGGCCTTGGCGCGCTCGGACGGCTGGAAGGTGCTGACGAAGGGGATCGCGCAGGCGGCGGCGCCGACGGCTCCGACGGCGCCGGTGACGGCGATCGCGTTGCGGCGGGAGGGATCGAGGGTGGACGGAGGGGCGAACGACGCGCCCTGGGACTGGTCAGCCATGAAGACCTCGGTGAGGGGTCGGAAACGGCCGCGGGGCCGCCTCCGGACGACAACCCGAGATTCTAGCTTATTGCACCGCACCGAAGGAAGCAGGCGGGGCGCGGGGTCGGCGTCGGCCGCACGCGCGCGACGGTGCCGCCCGCGGGGGCGGGACCGGAACGCGGCGCAACAGTCCTCAACGTTCGTGACACGCGCCCCCCTCGCCCGCCACGCGAAGGGCGTGCTAGGGTCCCTGCCGCGCGGGCAACGGACCCGCGGGCTGCACATCCAACGGGGAAGAGAGCACAGCTATGAGCCTGGTATCCGAATTCCGCGAGTTCGCCGTCAAGGGCAACGCGTTCGACCTCGCGGTCGGCGTGATCATCGGCGCCGCCTTCGGCAAGATCGTCGACTCCATGGTCGGCGACCTGATCATGCCGATCGTGTCGGCGGTCGTCGGCAAGGTCGACTTCAGCAACCTCTTCTTCGTGCTCGGCACCGCCCCGGACGGCATCGCGAGCAACCTCGACGCGCTGAAGAAGGCGGGCGTCCCGGTGTTCGCGTACGGCAGCTTCATCACGATCCTGATCAACTTCATCCTGCTGGCGTTCGTCGTCTTCATGCTGGTGAAGAACGTGAACCGGATGAAGTCGCGCTTCGAGGCCGAGAAGGCTGCCGAGCCGCCGCCCGCGCCGCCGGCCTCCGAGCTGCTGCTCGCCGAGATCCGCGACGAGCTGAAGAAGCGCCCGGTCTGACCTAGACCGGGTTGGGGTCGTCGAAGAAGGCGACCTCGATCCCGAAGCGGGCCGCCGCCGCCGTACCGAGCGCCTGCACGCCGTAGCGCTCGGTCGCGTGGTGGCCGGCGGCCGCGTAGAGCACGCCGGCCTCGCGCGCGAGGTGCGTGGTCCGCTCGGAGATCTCGCCGCTCACGAACGCATCGGCGCCGGCGTCGATCGCCTGCTGCAGCAGGTCCTGCGCGGCGCCGGTGCACCATGCGACGCGCCGCACCGGGCGCGCTGCGTCGCCCACCAGCAGCGGCTCGCGACCGAGCGTGGCCCCGAGCCGCGCGGCGAACGCGTCGGCCGACAGCGGCGCTTCGAGGTCGGCCACCCGGAGCAGGCCGTCGCGGCCGAGCGCATCGCCGTCCGGCCAGCCGAGCCGGCGCGCGAGCTGCACGTTGTTGCCGAGTTCGGGGTGCACGTCGAGCGGCAGGTGGTATGCGTACAGGCCGATGCCGTGCCCGAGCAGCTCGGCGAGCCGCGCCCGCTTCGTGCCGACGACGCGCGCGTCCTCGCCGCGCCAGAACCAGCCGTGGTGGACGAGGACGGCCTGTGCGCCGCGGCGTGCGGCCTCGCGGACCAGCGCGAGGCTCGCGGTCACGCCGCACAGCATCCGACGCACGTCGGCCGCGCCTTCCACCTGCATGCCGTTTGGGCAATAATCGTCGAACCGCCTCGCCTCGAGGACGCCGTCGAGCCACGCGGCCAGCTCGGCGCGACCCACCGCGCCCCGCGGCCCCGAGCCGCCCTCCTCCCGCCCGTTCCCGTTCGCGTTCATGCTGAAGAAGCTCTGGTTGACGTTCGCGCAGGCCGTCGCGATCGGTCTCGCGCTGGTGTTCGTCGTCTCGACGCTGCGGCCCGAGTGGCTGCCGGAGCGGCTGTCGCAGCCGGCGCCCGCCGGCGCGCCCTCGCCGACGCGCGAGTCGCCCGCGCCGGGCGCGGCCGCCGGCGCGCCGGCCGCGTCGATTCTGTCATACAGCGAGGCGGCCCGACGCGCGACGCCCACCGTGGTCAACGTCTACACGACCAAGGAGAGCCGGGTCGCGCCCGACCACCCGTTCTTCAACGACCCGCTGTTCCGCCGCTTCTTCGGCGACCAGCAGCGCCGCCAGCAGACCTCGAGCCTCGGTTCGGGCGTGATCGTCGACGGCGACGGCACGATCCTCACGAACCACCATGTGATCGACGGCGCCGACGGCATCGAGGTGCTGCTCGCCGACGGCCGCCGCGGCCGCGCGAAGCTGATCGGCTCCGACCCGGAGACCGACCTCGCGGTGCTGCGCGTCGACCTGCCGAACGTGCCGCCGATCGTGCTCGCCGACTCCGACGCGGCGCGGATCGGCGACGTGGTGCTCGCGATCGGCAACCCGTTCGGCGTCGGCCAGACGGTGACGATGGGCATCGTCTCGGCGCTCGGCCGCACGCAGCTCGGCATCAACACCTTCGAGAACTTCATCCAGACCGACGCGGCGATCAACCCGGGCAACTCGGGCGGCGCGCTGGTCGACACCGAGGGGCGGCTGCTCGGCATCAACACCGCGATCTACTCGCGCACCGGCGGCTCGCTCGGCATCGGCTTCGCGATCCCGACCTCCACCGCGCGCAGCGTGATGGAGCAGATCCTGAAGAACGGCTCTGTCGTGCGCGGCTACATCGGCGTCGAGCCGCAGGACGTCACGCCCGAACTCGCACAGGCCTTCAAGCTGCCGAGGAAGGACGGCGCGATCATCGCCGGCGTGATGCGCGGCGGCCCGGCCGACAAGGCGGGCGTGCGCACCGGCGACATCCTGGTCGACGTCGACGGCCGCGCGATCCCGAACACCGCGACCATGCTGAACGTGATCGCGCAGCTGCAGCCGGGCGCCACCGGGCGCTTCACGTTCGTGCGCGACGGGCGAGAGGTCACGCTGCCGATCACGGTGGCGCGGCGGCCGAAGCCGGGGCAGTAGCGCCTTCGCGGCGCAGACGCGGTCCGGCCCGCGCTCAGCCTGCCTCCTCGAGCGCGAGCCCGCCCGGGCCGAGGCTGCCGGCGAGCCGCGTCGCGCGCCGCGCGAACACGAAGTCATCGAGCGCGTCCTCGGGGGCGAGCCCGTCCTGCGCCTCG
Source organism: Burkholderiaceae bacterium (assembly GCA_044371545.1). Taxonomy (GTDB): domain Bacteria; phylum Pseudomonadota; class Gammaproteobacteria; order Burkholderiales; family Burkholderiaceae_E; genus UBA4615. Next base: position 26,512 of record JBILTM010000004.1, on the reverse strand, counting down.
AGCAGCAGCGCCTCGGCCGGCGCGCCGACCGACAGCCCGGGCGCATCGAGGCCGTGCGCGAGCCGCCCGCCCGCGACCGCGCGACGCCACAGCGCCGTGCCCGGGTGCGGGCAGTCGGCGTCGACGAGCACGGCGCGCGACTGCGTGCGCAGCCGGGCCTGGTACTCGAGCCAGCGCAGCTCCTCGGCCGCGTCGGTGCCGACGTTGCTGTCGCTGCCGACCGCCAGCCCACCGCCCGCGGCGAACCAGTCCTCGACGCGGAAGAAGCCGTCGCCGAGGTTCGCCTCGGTGGTCGTGCACACGCACACCGTCGCCCCGCGCGTGTTCACCTCGCGCAGCTCGGCCGCGGTCGCGTGCGTCGCATGGACCAGCGTCCAGCGCCGGTCGACCGGCGCGTTCGCGCACAGCCATGCGATCGGCGAAGTGCCGAGCGCCGCGCGCGCATCGCGGACCTCGGCCTGCTGCTCGGAGACGTGGATGTGGACCGGGCACTCGGGCGCGAGCGCCTCGCGCAGCGACATCAGCCAGCGCAGGTCGTCGGCGTCGCAGGCGCGCAGCGAGTGCGGCGCGACGCCGACGCGCAGCGCGCCGCGCAGCGACGGGTCCGCGGCCTGCGCGAGCAGTCCCTCGAGGAGCCGCCGGTAGTCGTCGCGCGCGAGCGCGAAGCGCGCCTGCCGCGGCGACAGCTCGGCGCGGCCGAAGCCGCCCCAGCGGTACAGCACCGGCAGCAGCAGCAGCCCGACGCCCGCGGCCGCCGCGGCGCGCGCGAGCGCCTGCGACGCCTCGAGCGCGCTTGCGAGCGACGCGCGGCGCCCGGTCTCGGGGCCGAGCCGGTGCAGGTAGTGGAACTCGGCGACCGAGGTGTAGCCCGACGCGCGCAGCCGCCGGTAGAGCGTGGTCGCGGTGCGCTCGAGCGCGTCGGCGTCGAGCGCGGACACCGACGCGTACATCCGGTCGCGCCAGGTCCAGAAGGTGTCGCTGCGGCCGCTCGCTCGCTCGGCATGGCCCGCGATCGCGTGCTGGAACGCGTGGCAGTGCGCATTCGGCAGGCCGGGCACGACGAGGTCGGCGGTCGCGTCGGCGGGCTCGGGCTGCGCGAACGGCGCGCTGCCGCGCGGCACGTCCCGCAGCTCGGCCTGCACATCGCGCGACGGGCTCGCGGGCGCGGGGCCGATCGAGGCGATGCGGCCGTCGTCGTCGATCTCGAGCCGCGTGTCGGGACGCCAGCCCGCGTCGGTGAGCACCCAGCGGGCGTCGATGCGGATCATCGTCCTATCATACGGAGATGGCTACCGAAGGCGAAGCGTGAAGGCCGACGCGATCATCGAGCACTGCGAGGTCGCGACCCTGTCGGGCGACGGCACGGGCGAGATCCGCGACGCGCTCGTCGCGCTCGCCGACGGACGCATCGCGTGGGTCGGGCCGCGCGCGGACGCGCCGCGCTTCACCTCGTCCGATGGCGGCGGCGCCCCGCCCGCCTGCGACGCCGCGGGCGGCTGGCTGACGCCAGGGCTGGTCGACTGCCACACGCACCTCGTGCACGCCGGCGACCGCGCGCACGAGTTCGAGCTGCGGCTGCAGGGCGCGAGCTACGAGGACGTCGCGCGCGCCGGTGGCGGCATCATGTCCACGGTACGCGCGACGCGAGCGGCCGACGAGGACACGCTCGCCGCTTCGGCCGCGCGCCGCCTCGCGCGGCTGCTCGCAGAGGGCGTCACCACGATCGAGGTGAAGTCGGGCTACGGGCTCGACGCCGACACCGAGCTGCGGATGCTGCGCGTGGCGCGCCGGCTCGGCGCGACGCACCCGGTGCGCGTCGTGACCACGCTGCTGGCCGCGCACGCGCTGCCGCCCGAGTACGCGGGGCGCGCCGACGACTACATCGCCGCGGTCGCCGACGAGTGGGTGCCGCGCGCCGCGCGCGAGGGGCTCGCCGACGCGGTCGACGCGTTCTGCGAGGGCATCGCGTTCACGCCCGCGCAGTGCGCGCGCGTGTTCGACGCTGCGCGCGCCGCGGGCCTGCCGGTCAAGCTGCACGCCGACCAGCTCTCCGATCTCGGCGGCGCGGCGCTCGCCGCGAGCCGCGGCGCGCTGTCGGCCGACCACCTCGAATGGACGAGCGAGGCGGGCGTCGCGGCGATGGCCGAGCGCGGCACGGTGGCGGTCCTGCTGCCGGGTGCGTTCTACTTCCTGCGCGAGACGCGGCTGCCACCGCTCGACGCGCTGCGTCGCCACCGCGTGCCGATCGCGCTCGCGACCGACTGCAACCCCGGCTCGTCGCCGCTCACCTCGCCGCTCCTCGCGATGAACATGGCCTGCACGCTGTTCCGCATGACGCCCGCCGAGGCGCTCGCCGGCTTCACCGCGCACGCGGCGCGCGCGCTCGGGCTGCACCGCGAGATCGGCTCGATCGAGGTCGGCAAGCGCGCGGACCTCGCGCTGTGGGCGGTGCGCCGACCGGCCGAGCTCGCCTACGCGATGGGCGCGGCGCCCCTGGTTCGGCGCTGGTTCGGCGGGCAGGCGCGATGAGCGCGATCCCGGCGACGCCCCGGCCGGTGCCCGCGGGCCCGGACTCGATCGACATCGAGGCGATCTGGCGCCACGCCGCGGTCGGCATGGCGGTGATCGACGCCGGGCTGCGCTTCGTGCGGATCAACGAGCGGCTCGCCGAGATGAACGGCGCGAGCGTCGAGGCGCACCTCGGTCGCACGATCCGCGACATGGCGCCCGACCTGACCGCGCAGGGCGAGGCCGCGCTGCGGCGCGTGTTCGAGACCGGCGAGCCGCTGCGCGACGTCGAGTTCGTCGGCGAGACACCCGCGCAGCCCGGCGTCCAGCGGGTCTGGGTCGAGCAGTTCCTGCCGTTGCGCGACGCGGCCGGTCGCGTCGTCGGCGTCAGCATCGTCGCCGAGGAGGTCACCGCACAGCGGCGCGCGCTCGCCGCGCGCGACCGCGCCGAGGCGCGGCTGCGCGAGAGCGAGCAGCGCCTCGCGCTCGCGCTCGAGGCCGGCCAGCTCGGCTTCTGGGACTGGAGCTTCGCCACGGGCGCCATCTCGTACGGCGGCGACTGGACGACCATGCTCGGCTACCAGGGGCACGAGATCGAGCCCCGGGTCGAGTCGTGGCGCGAACGCGTGCATCCGGAGGATCTCGAGCGCGCGGACGTGTTGCTTCGCGCGCACCTGGACGGCCTCACCACGTTCTACGAATGCGAGCACCGGCTGCGCAGCAAGGACGGCGCCTGGGTCTGGGTCCTCGCCCGCGGACGCGGCGTCGAGCGCGACGACGCGGGCCGGCCGACGCGGGTCGTCGGCACACACCTCGACGTCACCGAGCGGCGACTCGCGATCGAGGCGCTGCGCGAGGCCGACCGGCGCAAGGACGAGTTCCTCGCGATGCTCGGCCACGAGCTGCGCAACCCGATGGCCGGCCTGACGACGGCGGTCCGCGTGATGACGATGGACCCGGGGCTCGGCGCGCCGGCGCGACAGGCCGCCGCGATCGCGACCCGCCAGATCCAGCACCTGCGCCGGCTGGTCGACGACCTGCTCGACGTGTCGCGGATCACCCGCGGGCACATCGAGCTCGCGATCGAGAACGTGCCGGTCGCGGCGGCGGTTCACGCGGCGCTCGACGCCGTGCGCCCGGCCTGCGAGGCGCGCGGCCACCACCTGGCCTGCGAGCCGATCGAGCCGGAGCTGGTGGTCGCGGCCGACCCGGTGCGCCTCGCGCAGATGTTCGAGAACCTGCTCGCCAACGCGTGCAAGTACACGCCACACGACGGCACGATCCGCGTGTCCGCGCGCGCCGACGGCGACGCGATCGAGTTCCGCTTCGTCGACTCCGGCGTCGGGATCGATGCGGACGCGCTCGAGTCGGTGTTCGAGCTGTTCGTGCAGCTCGACCCCGGCGATGGCGACCCGCAGGGCGGGCTCGGCATCGGGCTGGCGCTGGTGCGGCGGCTCGCCGAGCTGCACGGCGGCACCGTCCGGGCGGAAAGCGCGGGCCGGGGGCGCGGGACCGCGTTCGTGTTGCGCTTGCCGAAGGTCGCGACGTCGCCGGGCTGAGGTCGGCGCGGGCTTTGGCCGCCAACGATTCTCATTCCTGCTGATGTCCGCACACGCGCGCGACGGCGGCCCGCGGCTCGCCGACGCAGTGCTGCGGCACCTCGAGCTGCTCGCGGCCCGCGACGACCTGCCCGGCGTGCTGACCGCGACCTGCGACCTGGCCGCGGACCTGTGGGTGCCGCTCGCACGGCCGGCGCGGGCGGCGCGACCGGCGGCGGACCCGCCCGCGGCCGCTGCCGCGGCTGCGCGCCCCGACGCGCCGACGCCGCGACGCGGCGTGCCGGCGTTCCTGCGGCTCGTGATCGGCTGAGGCCCGGCCGCCGTCGCTACGCGGCGCGCGCCCAGTCGAGCGCGCGCCCGAGGCAGGCGTGCAGCAGCGGCCGCAGCCGCGCGCTCGCCGCCTCGTCGAGCGCGAACGGCGCGCCCTCCTCCATGTAGATCGCCTGCGCCATCTCCAGCTGGATCGCGTGCACGCCGTGCGCGGGACGGCCGTGGTGGCGCGTGATGTGCCCGCCCTTGTAGCGCCCGTTCAGCACCCAGCCGTAGTCGCGCTGCGCGCGCACCGGCTCGAGCACCGCCTCGATCAGCGACGCCTCGCAGGACGCGCCGTCGGCGGTGCCGAAGTTCAGGTCCGGCAGGCGCCCCTCGAAGAAGCGCGGCAGCACCGACGCGATGGAATGCGCGTCCCACAGCACGACCCGCGGGTGGGCGGCGCGCAGCCGCGCGAGCTCCGCCTCCAGCGTCGCGTGGTACGGCCGCCACCAGCGCTCGCGGCGCGCCGCGACCTCGTCGTCGCCGGGCGGCGCGGCGCGCCACACCGGCTCGCCGCGGAAGGTCTCGGTCGGCACCAGCGAGGTGGTCGTCATGCCGGGATACAGGCTCGAGCCGTCGGGCGGCCGGTTGAGGTCGATCACGTAGCGCGACTGCGTCGCGACGACCAGCGTCGCGCCGAGCGAGGCGACGAAGTCGTAGACGCGCGGCAGGTGCCAGTCGGTGTCGGCGAGCGTCGCGGCCTCGGGCGTCAGCCGCTCGGCGATCTCGGCGGGCAGGCCGGTGCCGACGTGCGGCATCGACACCAGCAGCGGCGCGTCGCCGCGCACGAGCTCGAAGGCGGGGTCGGCCGCGTCGCGGTCGAAGGCGATCATCGTGGGGTCCTCGGATCGGAGTGGGGTCCGGCGCCGGCCGCCGGGCGTAGGGCGACCTCGAGCAGCCGCGCCGGCCCGGCGGCGACCGGCGCCGGGTCGCCGTCGTGCAGCTCGACGAGCGCGCCCGCGTCGACGGTCGTGCCGCCGAGCGCGAGCCGGCCGGCGACGAGGTAGCACGCGCGCACGTCGGCGCCGCGCGACCAGGCCGCGTCGAGCGTCGCGCCGTCGCGCAGGCGCACGCGCCGCATCGCGCCGGCGCGGCGGCCGCGCGCGAGCATCAGGTTCAGCGCGCGGGCGGGCGCGCCGTGGTGCAGCGACGCATGCGGCGCGCGCTCGCCGTCGAAGGCGATCGGGTCGGCGTCGGCGTCGGCGTCGCACAGGGCGGACGCACCGGCCTCGTCGAACGCGAGCGCCACCGCGCCGTCGACGAGCGCGAACACGCGCTCGACGCCGGGCAGGCGGGAGAACGGTCCGTCGCGGTCGATGTCGGCGAGGCTCAGGCGCCAGTCGAACGCGGGGCCCGGGGCGAGCTCGGCGAGCGCAGCGCTCCTCCCGATCGCGAGGTCGCGCGTCGTCCCGCCGCCGTTCGCCCACGGCTGCGGCACGCACGCGGCCGCGACGACGACGCGCACCCCGGTGCCCCGTCCGCGCCCGTCAGCCGCGCGGGGCGACCATCGGCAGGTCGAGCCCGTGCTCGTGCGCGCAGTCGATCGCGTCCTCGTAGCCCGCGTCGGCGTGGCGCATCACGCCGGTCGCCGGGTCGTTCCACAGCACGCGCTCGATCCGCCGGTCGGCGGCCTCGGTGCCGTCGCAGACGATCACCACGCCCGAGTGCTGCGAGTAGCCGATGCCGACACCGCCGCCGTGGTGGATCGACACCCAGGTCGCGCCGCCGGCGACGTTGAGCATCGCGTTGAGCAGCGGCCAGTCGGCGACCGCGTCGGTGCCGTCGCGCATCGCCTCGGTCTCGCGGTTGGGACTCGCGACCGAGCCGGTGTCGAGGTGGTCGCGGCCGATGACGATCGGCGCCTTCAGCTCGCCGCGGCGGACCATCTCGTTGAACGCGAGCCCCGCACGGTGGCGCTCGCCCAGCCCGAGCCAGCAGATCCTCGCGGGCAGGCCCTGGAACGCGATGCGCTCGCGCGCGGCGTCGAGCCACGCGTGCAGGTGGCGGTCCTCGGGGAACAGCTCCTTCACCTTCGCGTCGGTGCGATAGATGTCCTCCGGGTCGCCCGACAGCGCGACCCAGCGGAACGGCCCCTTGCCGCGGCAGAACAGCGGCCGGATGCAGGCGGGCACGAAGCCCGGGTAGTCGAACGCGCGCTCGACGCCGGCGTCCTTCGCGACCTGCCGCAGGTTGTTGCCGTAGTCGATCGTCGGCACGCCCGAGTCGTGCCACGCGAGCATCGCGCGCACGTGCTTCGCGCACGAGGCGCGCGCGGCGTCCTGCAGCGCGCGGCGCTCGGCGTCGCTGCCCTCGCGGCGGACCTGCCACCAGCGGGCCTCGGTCCAGCCCTCGGGCAGGTAGCCGTTGACCAGGTCGTGCGCCGAGGTCTGGTCGGTGACCGCGTCGGGCCGGATGCCGCGCGCCACCCACTGCGGCAGCAGCTCGGCCGCGTTGCCGAGCAGGCCGATCGAGATCGCGCGCCCCTCGGCGTGCGCGGCGGCCATCATCCGCAGCGCCTCGTCGATGTCGCGCGCCTGCGCGTCGAGGTAGCGCGTGCGCAGCCGCATGTCGATGCGCGACTGCTGGCACTCGACGACCACGCACGAGGCGCCCGCGAGCACCGCGGCGAGCGGCTGCGCGCCGCCCATGCCGCCGAGCCCCGCGGTCAGGATCCAGCGGCCGCGCCAGTCGCCGTCGTAGTGCTGGCGGCCGAGCTCGACGAAGGTCTCGTAGGTGCCCTGCACGATGCCCTGCGAGCCGATGTAGATCCACGAGCCCGCGGTCATCTGGCCGTACATCATCAGGCCCTTGCGGTCGAGCTCGTCGAAGTGCGCCCAGTCGGCCCACTTGCCGACGAGGTTCGAGTTCGCGATCAGCACGCGCGGCGCGTCGGGGTGGCTGCGGAACACGCCGACCGGCTTGCCCGACTGGATCAGCAGCGACTCGTCGTCGCGCAGCCGCTCGAGGGTCGCGACGATCGCGTCGAACGACGCCCAGTCGCGTGCGGCGCGGCCGATGCCGCCGTAGACCACGAGCTCGTCCGGGTTCTCGGCGACCTCCGGGTCGAGGTTGTTCATCAGCATCCGCAGCGGCGCCTCGGCGAGCCACGAGCGGGCACGCAGCGTCGCGCCGCGCGGTGCGCGGACGGGGCGCGCGCCGGCGGCGCGCGAGGAGCGGGCGGACGGGGTCGACGCGGCGGCGGGCAGGGTCGACGCGGTGGCGTCGAGCGCGACGCCGGGAACGGGTGCGTTCATCGGGGGACTCCTCGTCGGTCGCGCGCCGCGGCCGGCGGGACGCGGCGCGATGCGCCGATGGTTGCACGACGCGGTTTTATTGTCTATACAATTGCCATGGCCCCGCGCTCGCGCTACCAGCAGGTCAAGGACCTCGTCCGCGAGCGGATCGCCGCGGGCGAGCTGGTCGAGGGCGACGCGCTGCCCTCCGAGGAGGAGCTGGCCGCGACGCTCGGCTTCTCGCGGCTCACCGTGCACCGCGCGCTGCGCGAGCTCACCGTCGAGGGCGTGCTGGTGCGCTTCCGCCGCCGCGGCACCTTCGTGGCGCCGCTCGCGCCGCGCTCGTCCGCGGTCACCGTCGAGCCGATCGAACGCCAGGTCGCGCGCCGCGGGCACCGGCACGGTGCGCGGCTGGTCGAGCTCGGGGCGACGAAGGCCGACGCCGGCCTCGCCGAGCGACTGCAGGTGCGCCGCGGCACGCGCGTGTTCCGCTCGCGCCTGGTGCACCTCGAGGACGGCGTGCCGATCCAGCTCGAGGACCGCTTCGTGAACCCGCGCGTGGTGCCCGACTACCTCGACGTCGACTTCACGGCCGTCACGCCGGCACGCTACTTGCAGGAGCACTACCCGCTGCGCGAGGTCGAGCACGTGGTCGTCGCCGAGGCCGCCGATGCCGACAGCGCGTCGCTGCTCGACGTGCCCGCGGGCAGCCCGTGCCTCACGATCCTGCGCCGCACCTGGTCGAACGGCCGGGTGGCCACCTGCGCGCGGCTCGTGCACCCGGGCGCGCGCTTCTCGCTCGTCGACCGATTCCGCCCCGGATGAACGCATCCCGCCCGTCATCCGGTCCGTTTCCGCAGCCGCCGTGCTGCCCGTCGTCCAACAGGGAGAGCTCCATGACCGTGTCACGCCCGAATCCGCTGCGCCGCCTCGGCGCGCTCGCCGCCGTCGCCGCCGCGACGTCCCTCGGGGTCGCCGCCCCCGCGCTCGCGCAGCAGGAGACCAAGGTCTCGATCGGCATCTCGGGCTGGACCGGCTTCGCGCCGCTCACCCTCGCGAAGGAGGCCGGCATCTTCAAGAAGAACGGCCTCGACGTGACGATCAGGAAGATCCCGCAGGCCTCGCGCCACCTCGCGATCGCCTCGGGCGACATCCAGTGCGCGGCGACCACCGTCGAGACCTGGGTGGTGTGGAACGCCGCCGGCGTCGCGACGCGCCAGCTCTTCCAGCTCGACAAGAGCTTCGGCGCCGACGGCATGGTCGTGAAGAACGACGTCGCGCGCATCGCGGACCTGAAGGGCAAGACGATCGCCGCGTCCGCACCCGGCACCGCGCCGTACTTCACGATGGCCTGGATGCTGAAGAAGAACGGCCTGTCGCTGAAGGACGTGAAGGTGGTGAACATGGAGCCGAACCCGGCCGCGCAGGCGTTCATCGCCGGCCAGAGCGGGCTCGACGCGGCGATGACCTACGAGCCCTACCTGTCGGCCGTCCGCGAGAAGCCCGAGGCCGGCAAGATCATCGCGACGACGCTCGACTATCCGATGGTGATGGACACCTTCGGCTGCACGCCGCAGTTCATCTCGGGCAACGAGCGCGCCGTCAAGGCGCTCGCCGACAGCTACTTCGAGGCGCTCGAGATGATCAAGGCCGACCCGGCGAGGTCGAACACGATCATGGGCGCGGACGTGAAGCAGTCGGCCGAGGCGTTCGCGAAGTCCTCGTCGTACCTGCGCTGGCAGGACCGCGCGGCGAACCAGCGCTTCTTCGCGGGCGAATGGCAGCAGTTCACCAAGGAGGCGGCCGACCTGCTCCTCGAGCTGGGCATCATCAGGCAGGTCCCCGACCTGAACGCGCTCGTCGACACGCGCTTCATCAGGTGAGCGTGCGAACCGCCCTCCGAGCCACGCCCCGAACCGACCGATGAGGCCGCTGCAGCCCGTCTCCGCCGGGGCCCGAGTGGGCCTCGGCGTCGCGTTCTTCGCGGTGTTCGTCGCGGCGTGGGCGGCGGTCACCTTCGGCGGCATCGTGCCGAAGGTGTTCCTCGCCGACCCGCTGACGATGCTGCGCGACGGCTGGTCGCTGCTCGTCGACCACGGCTTCGCGCACGACATCGGCATGACCATCTGGCGCGTGGTCGGCGGCTTCGTGCTCGCGGCGGCGGCTGCGGTACCGCTCGGTCTCGCGATGGGCGCCTACAAGCCGATCGAGGCGTTCTTCGAGCCGTTCGTGTCGTTCGCGCGCTACCTGCCGGCATCGGCGTTCATCCCGCTGCTGATCCTGTGGGCCGGCATCGGCGAGCTGCAGAAGCTGCTGGTGATCTTCATCGGCTCGTTCTTCCAGCTGGTGCTGATGGTCGCGGTGGTGGTCGGCAACACGCGGCGCGACCTGGTCGAGGCGGCCTACACGCTGGGCGCGAGCGACCGCTCGCTGGTCGCGCGCGTGCTGCTGCCCAACGCCGCGCCCGAGATCGCCGAGATCCTGCGACTCGTGCTCGGCTGGGCGTGGACCTACGTGATCGTCGCCGAGCTGATCGGCTCGTCGTCCGGCATCGGGCACATGATCACCGACAGCCAGGCGCTGCTCGCGACCGGGCAGATCATCTTCGGGATCATCGTCATCGGGCTGATCGGGCTGGTCACCGACTTCGCGTTCAAGGCGGCGAACCGGCGGCTCTTCCCGTGGGCGGCGCTGCGGTGAGCGGGGCGTAGCGATGGCTGACCTCTCGATCCGCGACGTCTCGCGGACCTTCCCCGGCGGGCGCGGCCACGCGGCCACGCAGGCCTTGAGCGCAACCTCGCTCGAGGTGGCGGACAACGACTTCATCACCATCCTCGGGCCGTCCGGCTGCGGCAAGAGCACGCTGCTGCGGATCGTGGCCGGCCTCGACGTCGCGAGCTCGGGGCAGGTGCTGCTCGACGGCGTGCCGGTCTCGGGCCCGGGCGCCGACCGCGGCATGGTCTTCCAGAGCTACACGCTGTTCCCGTGGCTGACCGTGCGCGAGAACATCTGCTTCGGGCTGCGCGAGCGCGGCGTGCCCGCGGCGCGGCAGGCCGAGATCGCCGGGCACTTCATCGCGCAGGTCGGCCTGCGCGGCTTCGAGGGCCATTTCCCGAAGATGCTGTCGGGCGGCATGCAGCAGCGCACCGCGCTCGCACGCGCGCTCGCCAACGACCCGAAGGTGCTGCTGATGGACGAGCCGTTCGGTGCGCTCGACCACCAGACGCGCGAGCTGATGCAGGAGCTCCTGCTGAACATCTGGGAGGAGCACCGCAAGACGGTGCTGTTCGTCACCCACGACATCGACGAGGCGATCTTCATGGCGAATCGCGTCGTCGTGATGAGCGCGCGGCCCGGGCGCATCAAGCACGAGGAGGCGATCGACTTCCCGCACCCGCGCGACTACCGGATCAAGACGACGCCCGAGTTCGCCGGGCACAAGGCGCGCCTGACCGACGAGATCCGCGTCGAGACGCAGCGCGCGGCGATGGCCGGATGAGCGCCGGCACCCGCGTCACGCCCGCGGCGATCGTCACGACCGTGACGATCTCGCCGAGGCCGCCCGAGCGGCGGACTGCGCCGTCGCACGCACGGCGCGCGGGGCGCGCGGCGAAGGCCGTGCCGCTCGCCGTGCTGCTGGCCGCGCTGCAGGGCTGCGCCGCGCTCTCCGGCGCGCCGGACGGCGTGCGCTCGGTGGGCGCCGGCCTCGCCGCGCACGCGGTGTGCTCTGGCGCCTTCGTCGCCGGCCGCGCGCCCGGCACGGTGTTCGACGCCGACGTGCGGCCGCTGAGCCGAGTCACCGCGATCCTCGACGTCTCGGTCGATGCGCACGCGCGCGCCGCGACCGGCCGCGCGCCCGGCGTCGCGCCGCGCACCGCGCGCTGGCTGCCGGGCCGCGGCTGCGTTCTCGACGCACCGGCGCCGACAGCCGCAACGCAGCCCGCGCCCGCGCGCCTCGCGCCGCGCGACGCACCGTGGCCCGCCGGCGATCGCGCGCTCGACGCGACCGACTGGGGCCCGCGCGTCGACGCCGCCGCGCTGCGCCGCGCGCTCGACGCCGCCTTCGTCGGCGCGGGCGACCCGGCCCGCGCGAACGCCCGGGCGATCGCGGTCGTGCATGCCGGGCGGCTGCTGGTCGACCGCGGTGCCGCGGGCTTCGAGCCCGGCATGCCGCTGCACGGCTGGTCGATGACCAAGACGCTGGTCGCGATGCTCGCCGACAGGATGGCCGCCGACGGCCGGCTCGACCTCGCCGCGCCGGTCGTCGTCGCGGCCGCGGGGCCGCGCGAGCCCGCGTGGCTCGCCGCGTGGCGCACGGATGCGCGCGCGCGGATCACCGTCGAGGACCTGCTGCGGATGCGCGACGGCCTCGACCATGTCGAGGACTACGGCGCCGGCGGCAGCGTCGCGCGGATGCTGTACGGCCAGCGGGACGTCGCCGCGTTCGCGGCCGCCGCACCGGTCGCCGCGCCCTCCGGCGAGCGCTGGCGCTACCTCAGCGCGAGCACCAACCTGCTGTCGCGCGTGCTGCGCGCGCGCTTCCCCGACGACGTGTCGTACCTCGCCGCGCCGCGCTCGGAGATCCTCGAGCCGATCGGCGCGCGCACGATCACGGTCGGCACCGACCTCGACGGCACCTTCGTCGGCTCGTCGTTCGGCTGGGCGAGCGCCGCCGACTGGGCGCGGCTCGGCGAGCTGACGCGGCTGGACGGCCGCTGGGGCACGCGCCAGGTGCTCGCGCCCGGCTGGCTCGCGCGCGCATCGCGCCCCGCGCGGCCCGACGGCGAAGGGCGCGGCTACGGCGCGCAGATCTGGCGGATCGCCGACCCGGTCGCCGGCCGGTGCCGCGGCCGCGGGCTGCCCGATGACACGCTCGCGATGCAGGGCTACGGCGGCCAGATCGTCGCGATCGTGCCGTCGCGCGAGGCGGTCGTCGTGCGGCTCGGGTATTCGTTCGACCGCAGGACCTTCGACGAGTGCGGCTTCGTCGCCGACGTGCTGTCGGCGCTGCGCTGAGGCGCTGAGGCGCTGAGGCGCCGACGCGCTGAAGCTGCGACGCCGCGGTGCGCGGCGCCGGACGCGACGAGGGCCGGCTCGCGCCGGCCCCCGGTCGTGCGTGCGGTGCACGGCCCGCGGAGCGGGCCGCACCGCGTCGCTCAGGTCACCGCGATCGGCCCGCCGTTCGAGCCGGTGGCGCCCTTCATCGGCGCCGGCGAGAAGACGTAGACGAACTGGTACTTGCGGTCCTTGATCAGCTCGTCGAACTGCAGGTTCTCGTGGTTGAAGATCCCGTGCTTGGTGATCAGCTCGCCGTGCACCGGGAAGGCCAGCTTCGGGTCGGGGTTCGGCACCACCTCGACCGCCCACGAGTCGCCGCCCGTGAGGCATACACCCTTCTCGATGCACCAGCGCGCGACCTCCATGCCGATGCCGGGCTCGCCCGCGACGTAGCGGTCGTTGTTCTTCATCCAGAGCTTGCCCCAGCCGGTGTTGAAGAACACCGCGTCGCCCTGCTTGATGTCGGACTCGTTCATGCCCTGCTTGCGCAGCGCGTCCCGGATCCAGTCGAGCTTGATCTCCTGGCCCGCGTCCCACATCGCGCCGCGTGCGCCCTCCACGTCGATCAGGTGGCCGCGCGTGAAGAACGGCTTCACCTTCTCGATGCCGAGGCGCTGCAGGCCGTACGCGCCGCCCACCTGCTGCTCGGTGAAGCCGTTGTAGTAGCGCATCTGGTTCTTGTCGCCGTCCGGGCCCATCTGGAGCCCGATGTGGCCCAGGCCGTCGAACTGCGTGCCGCTCTGGCCGACCTCGGCGGCGAGGAACTCGTCGTTGTAGATCAGCTTGTTGTCGCCGAACGGGCCGCCGGTCGGACCGCCAGGGATGCGCAGCGAGTACGCGCGCGCGCCGAACATCGGCATCCCCTGCTCGTAGACGCGGCCGATCCGGTAGATCTTCCCGTCGCGGATCCACTTCGCGGCGTCGAGCACCTTCTCCGGCGTGATCCAGTTCGACGCGCCGGCCTCATCGTTCGGGCCCCAGCGCGAGGGCCACCACTGCCGCTGCGCGCCGCCGGCGGGCGTCTGCGCCTGCGCGCTCGCGATCAGCGGCGCGCTGCCGTACTTGCCGTGCAGCGCGCCGGCCACGCCGATCACGCCGGCCGCCGCGACGGCGCTGCGGAAGAAGTCGCGGCGGGGGATGTCGCCCTCGGCCTGCGGGGACTGCTGGGACGCATCCTGCTCGCGCTCGGGACGGCCTTGGGCGTCGTCGCTCATCGGGTCTCCTCGGTCTTCGTTCTGATGCAACTGGGTTGCCGGAAACGCGCTGCTGGAGCGGTTCTCCGGGCGACGCCGGCTGGGGTCGCCGCGACGATCAAGCTATGCTCACTCGTGATCGCGGTCAAGACGCCGCGACGAGGAGACCCCCTTGAGCCTGTTCGAATTCGACCGTTCCGCGGAACGCGTGCCCGTCACCGTGCTGACCGGCTTCCTCGGCAGCGGCAAGACGACGCTGCTGAACCACCTGCTGAAGCAGCCCGAGCTCGGCGACACCGCGGTGATCGTCAACGAGTTCGGCGCGGTCGGGCTCGACCACCTGCTGGTCGACGCGATCGAGGGCGAGATGGTGGTGCTGCAGAGCGGCTGCGTCTGCTGCACGCTGCGCTCGGACCTGGAGAGCGCGCTGCGCGAGCTGCTCGCCAAGCGCGACGCCGGCGAGATCCCGCCGTTCAAGCGCATCGTCGTCGAGACGACCGGCCTCGCCGACCCCGCGCCGATGATGCAGATGCTGCTGAACAATCCGCTGGTCTCGCACTTCTGCACGCTGGCGGGCGTGGTCACGACGGTCGACGCGATCAACGCCGCGCGCCAGCTCGACGAGCACCCGGAGGCGCGCAAGCAGGTCGCGCTCGCCGACCGGCTGCTCGTCACCAAGACCGACCTCGACGCGGAGGCGCTCGCGCGGCTCGAGCCGAGGCTGCGCGCGCTGAACGGCGTCGCGCCGATCGCGACGGTGATCGCCGGGCGCGCGAGCGCCGACGAGGTGCTGCCGCGCACCCTCCCCGACCTCGAGTCGCGCGTGCGCCGCTGGCTGCGCTTCGAGCCGCCGCACGACGCGCGGCCCGACCCGAACGCGCACGGCGAGCACGTCCGCGCACTGTGCCTGACGCACGATGCGCCGCTCGACTGGCTGCGGCTGCAGGCCTGGCTCGCCGGGCTGCGGCGCGAGTACGGCGACCGGCTGCTGCGCGCGAAGGCGGTGGTCGCGCTCGCCGACGAGCCGCTGCCGGTCGTGCTGCACGGCGTGCACCACGTGTTCCACCCGCCGGTCGTGCTGCCGCGCTGGCCCGACGAGTCACGCGGCTCGAAGCTGGTGTTCATCTTCCGCGACGCGCCGCTCGACGAGATCCGTGCGTCCTTCGAGCGCTTCGTGCTGGAGCGCGACGCCGAGCCCGCGGCGGGTTGAACGCCGCCCCAGCACGACGGCTGCGTCGGCTGCGACGGCCGTCGGCCGCCCGCCCGCCGACCCGGGCCGGAGCGCGCGCTTGACCGTCTGGCTCGCGATCCTCGCCGTCGGCCTCGTCGCGGGCACGCTCGGCGGCATCGTCGGCTTCGGCGCGTCGGTGCTGATGGTGCCGATCCTGTCGATCGCGTTCGGGCCGAAGGCGGCGATCCCGATCATGGCGATCGCGAGCGTGATGGCCAACGCGAGCCGCGTGGCCGTCTGGTGGCGCGAGGTCGACTGGCGCACCGCGCTCGCGTTCGCCGCGGTCGCGGCGCCGTGCGCGGCGATCGGCGCGCGCACGCTGCTCGTGCTCGACGCCGCGGTCATCGAGGCCGCGCTCGGCGCGTTCCTGCTGGCCGTCGTCGTCGCGCGCCGCGCGCTGCGCGGCCGGCCGTTCGTGCTGTCGCGGCCGCTGTTCGCCGCGGCCGCGGCGCCGGTCGGGTTCCTGACCGGCATCGTCGCCTCCACCGGGCCGATCAGCACGCCGCTGTTCCTCGCGGTCGGCCTGGTCAAGGGCGCATTCGTCGGCACCGAGGCGGCCGCGTCGGTCGCGATGTACGGCGCCAAGCTCGCGGTGTTCGGCGCGAACGCGGTCTACACGCCGGACGAGATCGGCCGCGGCCTGCTGGTCGGCGCCTCGCTGATGGCGGGCGCGTGGATCGCGAAGCGGATCGTCGTCGCGATGTCGGCCGAGCGCTTCCGCGGGGTGATGGACGTGCTGCTGCTCGGCGCCGGGGGACTGATGCTGGCGCGCGGGCTCGCAGGCGGCTGAGATCGGGCGTGCGGCGGCAAGACACGGCGGGCCAGCGGCTCGGGACGGGCTGGATCGGCAGTACCATCATCGACAGTGCCCAGTATTCGCAAACCTGGAGAGCATCGTGAACGTCGGAACCCGCACCCGCAGCCTGCTTCAGACACTTCTGTTGACCGCCGCCTACCTCGGTCTGGCGGCACCCCAGGTGGCCGAGGCCTACGAAGATGGTTGGCGCAATTGCGCCGAAGAAGGGCAGACCTGCAGCGTGAACGGCCGCGCCGTCGTGCGTTACGGCGTGGACGGGCGCTGGGTCAGCCGCACGGTATCGAACGGTGTGGAATGCGGCAACGATGCCTTTGGCGACCCTGCGCCCCAAGTGCCCAAGCGCTGCCAGGTCCGCGTGAGTGGTTACGACGGCAGCGGCAGCTACCCCGGCACCGCGCGAGGTTGGAGCTTCTGTGCTGCCGAAGGTGAGGTCTGTCGGTTCACGGGGATGGCCGAAGTGCGCTTCGGGCAAGGCAACTCGTTCGTGACCCGTACCGCGTATGGCAGCATCCGCTGCGATGTTGCGGACTTCGGTGATCCGATCTACGGCGTCACGAAGTTCTGCGAGGTACGCCGCTCGGGCAACCAGCCGCAGGAGAACAGCACCCAGGGCTCGTGGAACGGAGCGAGTTCGTCCGGCAGCGGCTGGCGCTACTGCGCCGGCGAGAACAGCACCTGTCGCGTGCAGGGTACCGCCCAGGTACGGTTCGGCGATGGGCGGAACTTCTCGACCCGCACTGCGAGGGGCGAGGTGGACTGCAGCGTGCGCACGTTCGGCGATCCGGCCTACGGCCGCGTGAAGCACTGCGAAGTCCAGGCGGGCAGCCTTCCCACCGGCGGCTCGCCCGGCTGGAGCCGATGCGCCACCGAAGGTGAGCGGTGTGTCTTCAGCGGCTATGCCCAGGTGCGGTACGGCTTGGAAGGTCGCTACGTCTATCGCGACGGCAACAACGGCGTGATGTGCGGGCTCAACGGCTTCGGCGATGACCCCTACCCGGGCAGAGTCAAGGTCTGCGAGATCAGGCGTTGACGCACGGAAGTCGGCCATTCGAACCGGCGGCGCAACTGCACCGATGGGCCCACGCGGGACGCGACGTTTCTGCGGAAACGTCGCGCCGCCGAGGCCCGCCCCCGCTCAGGCCGCCTGCATCGGCCGCCGCAGCGCCACCACCTTGCCGTCGCCCTGCTGCCACTGCGCGAGCAGCGCCTCGCGCTCCTTCACGACGGCCTCGGCGTGCCGCTCGCGCACGTGGCCGTAGCCGCGGACCTTCTCGGGCAGCGACATCAGCTTCACCGCGACCGCGTGGTTCTCCGCGGTCAGCGCGGCGAGCACGCGGTCGAGGTCCGCCTCGTAGGTCGTGAGCAGCTCGCGCGCGAGCCGGCGCTCGCCCGAGTTCCTGAACGGATCGAGCGCGCCGCCGCGCAGCCGGCGCAGCGGCGCCATCAGCCGGAACGCGGTCATCAGCCACGGCCCGACCTCGCGCTTGACGAGCTTGCCGCTCGCCGCATCGCGCTTGCCGAACGGCCCGCCCGCGACGTGGAAGCGCAGCCTCAGGTCACCCTCGAATGCACGCTCGAGTTCCTGGCGGAACTCGGGCCGTGCGTACAGGCGCGCCACCTCCCACTCGTCCTTGTGCGCCATCAGCTTGTACAGGTACTTCGCGACGGCCTTCGCAAGTGCGTCGCCGGCGCCGAGCTTCGCCTCGGCCTGCTTCGTGCGCTCGACCGCGGCCGCGTAGCGCCGCGCGTAGGCGGCGTCCTGGTACTGCGTCAGCCGCTCGATGCGGTCGGCGAGGATCTCGGCGAGCGTCGCCGGCTTCTTCGGGTCGAAGCGGATCACCTGCGCGGTGGGCGCCGAACCCGCGGCGATCCGCTCGATCGCGGCCGGGTCGTGCGCGGCGCGCCGGCCCCACAGGAACGCGCGGCGGTTGCTCTCGATCGCCACGCCGTTCAGCTCGATCGCGCGGTCGATCGACGCGAGGGTCAGCGGCACCAGGCCCATCTGCCACGCGGCGCCGAGCATGAACATGTTCGCGGTGATCGAGTCGCCCATCAGCGCGGTCGACAGCCGCAGCGCCTCGAGCGCGAGGCCCCGATCGCCGAACGCGGCGGCAAGCTTCGCGGCGAGCGCGTCGGCGTCCGGGTTCCAGTCGGGGTTGCGCGAGAACTCCGAGGTCGGGACCATGTCGGTGCAGACCACGCCGCCGCAGGCGCCGGGCTTCAACTTCGAGAAGGTCTCGTCGCCGGCCGACACGATCAGGTCGCAACCGATCAGCGCGTCGGCCTCGCCGGTGGCCACGCGCGTCGCGTGCAGCATCGAGGCGTCGGGCGCGAGCTTCACGTGCGACAGCACCGCGCCGTACTTCTGCGCGAGGCCGGTCACGTCGAGGTTCGATGAATACAGGCCCTCGAGGTGCGCGGCGACCGCGAGCGTCTGGCCGATCGTCACGACGCCGGTGCCGCCGATGCCGGCGACGACGATCGAGTAGGAGCGATCGGGCCGCGCGATCGCCGGCTCGGGCAACGACGCGAACGCGGCGTCGCCGGCGGCCGCGGCCGCGGCGATCGGGTCGGCCTTCGCCGCGCCGTCGCCACCCGCCTTGCGCACCTTCGCGCCCTCGACGGTGACGAAGCTCGGGCAGAAGCCCTCGACGCAGGAGAAGTCCTTGTTGCACGAGGACTGGTTGATGCGCCGCTTGCGACCGAGCTCGGTCTCGAGCGGCTCGATCGACATGCAGTTGGTGACGGTGCCGCAGTCGCCGCAGCCCTCGCAGACGGCGCTGTTGATGAACGCGCGCTTGTCGGGATCGGCCCACTTGCCGCGCTTGCGCAGCCGCCGGCGCTCGGTCGCGCAGGGCTGGTCGTAGACGATCACCGACACGTCCGCGTATTCGCGGAAGTCGCGCTGGACCGCGTCGAGCTCGGAGCGGTGGTGCACCTTCACGCCGGCCGGCAGCGTCGTGCCCTCCCACTTCGACGGGTCGTCGCTGACGAGCGCGATCCGCTGCACGCCCTCGGACGCGAGCTCGCCGATGATCCCCGCAATCGTCAGGTCGCCGTCGATCTTCTGCCCGCCGGTCATCGACACGAAGCCGTTGTGCAGGATCTTGTAGGTGATCGGCACGTGCGCGGCGACGGCCTGGCGCACCGCGAGGAAGCCGCTGTGGAAGTACGTGCCGTCGCCCATGTTCGCGAACACGTGCTTCTCGGTGGTGAACGGCTGCTGGCCGAGCCACATCGCGCCCTCGCCGCCCATGTGCGAGACCGTGGTGGTCTTGGTCGGGTCGACGTACATCGCCATCGTGTGGCAGCCGATGCCGGCGAGCGCGCGGCTGCCGTCGGGGATCTTGGTGCTGCGTCCGTGCGGGCAGCCCGAGCAGAAGCTCGGCGCGCGCACCGGCGACGGGCCGGCGGGCAGCAGGCCCGCTGCCGGCGCGGGCAGCGCGAGCGGACAGCCCGGGTCGACCGAGCGCAGCGCGTCGACGAGCGCCGCGGCCACCATCGCCGGCGAGATCTCGCCCGCGTTCGGGAAGATCGCCGCGCCCCGGTCCTCGGCGAACAGCGGACCGGCCGCGTGCTTGCCGCGGATCGCGGGCGCGCCGGGCAGGCCGTAGAGCGCGGTGCGGATCTGGTCCTCGAGCAGCGGGCGCTTCTCCTCGACGACGAGCACCGTCGAGAGCCCGCGCGCGAACTGGCGCACGATCGTCGGGTCGAGCGGCCACACCAGCCCGACCTTCAGCGTGCGGATGCCGAGCGCGACGAGCCGGTCGTGGTCGAGCCCGAGCGCGACGAACGCCTGCTGCAGGTCCTGCCAGGCCTTGCCCGCGGCGACCACGCCGATCCGCGCCTCGTCGAGCCCGCCGCCGATGCGGTTCAGCGCGTTGGCGCGCGCGTAGGCGAGCACGCGGTGGATCTTGTGGTGGTGCAGCCGGTCCTCCTGCGGCAGCGCCATGTCGAAGGGGCGCGTGTGCACGCCGCCCTCGGGCAGCGCCTGCGCCGGCGGCTCGACGATCTTCGGCGAATCGGGCGCGACGTAGACCGAGCCGCCGCCCTCGACGACGTCGGTGACCACCTTCATGCCGATCCAGCAGCCGGAGTACCGGCTCATCGCGATGCCGTGCAGGCCGAGGTCGAGCAGCTCCTGGGCGTTGCTCGGGTAGAGCAGCGGGATCGTCGCGGCGACGAAGTTGAGGTCCGAGTAGTTCGCGACCGTCGAGGACTTCGCGCCGTGGTCGTCGCCGGCGAGTGCGAGCACGCCGCCCGCGGGCGAGGTGCCGGCGAGGTTGGCGTGGCGGAACGGGTCGCCGGAGCGGTCGACGCCGGGGCCCTTGCCGTACCAGATGCCGAAGACGCCATCGACCTTCGCGCCGGGGAAGACGCCGACGTACTGCGCGCCCCAGATCGCGGTGGCCGCGAGGTCCTCGTTGACGCCGGCGCGGAACACGACGTTCTGCGCCTCGAGCACGTCGCGGGCGGCCGACAGTTCCATGTCGTAGCGCCCGAGCGGCGAGCCCCGGTAGCCCGACACGTAGCCGCCGGTGTTCAGGCCGGCCGCGGCGTCGCGCAGCCGCTGCTGGATCGGCAGGCGGACCAGCGCCTGCGTGCCGGTCATGTAGAGCCAGCCCTGGCCGGCGGTGTAGCGTTCCTTGAGGCTGGTGACCAGCCGCATGCCTTCGGTCGGCGCGTTCATCGACGGAGTCTCCCCGGGCGGCGCCGTGCGGGCCGCGTCTGCTGTGCGTGCATGGTACCCGTCCGGCGGCCCGGGCTCCGGAGCGTCCCTGCTCGGGTCGGAACGCGGTCGCCGGGGCGAAGGGCAACGAGGTCGCGCGCCGACCGACGAACGGCGCTCGCGGCCGCCCCGCGCTTGACCCGCGTCAACCGCGGTCGCGGCGCGGCGCCTCACACTGGCTGCGCGCCGCGGCACCCCCGCCGCGGTTCGGGAGACGCCATGACCGCACGCCCGCCCGCACCGTCCGCCACCGCCGTCGCGCTCGCCGTCGCGCTCGTGGCCGCGCTCGCCGCCCTGGCGCCGCGCACCGCGCCGGCGCAGCCCGCCGCCCCGGCCCCGGCCCCGGCCCCGGCCCCGGCCCCGGCCCCGGCCCAAGCCCCCGCCGCCCAGCCTGCCGCGGCCTCACACGCCGGCGGCGTCGACCTCGGCCGCCGCGAGTTCGAGAACAACTGCGCGACCTGCCACGGCATGGAGGCGCGCGGCGACGGCCCGATGCGGCCGT
Source organism: Burkholderiaceae bacterium (assembly GCA_044371545.1). Lineage (GTDB taxonomy): Bacteria > Pseudomonadota > Gammaproteobacteria > Burkholderiales > Burkholderiaceae_E > UBA4615. Next base: position 5,370 of record JBILTM010000004.1, on the reverse strand, counting down.
TCCTCGTGCGCCCGCCGACCGACCTGACGACGCTCGCGCAGCGCAACGGCGGCACCTTCCCGCGCTCGCGGATCGCCGACCTGATCGACGGCCGCGGCCTGGAGCAACCCGGCTCGCACGGCACCCGCGACATGCCGGTCTGGGGCCGCGTCTATCGAGAGCAGTCCGAAGCGCAGACGCGCGGCACGCCGTTCCCGCCGGAGTGGAGCGTGCGCGGCCGGATCGTCTCGCTGGTCGACTACCTGCAGACCCTGCAGCGGCCGTAGCGCGCCGCAGCGGCCCGCGGCGCGGAACGCGGCCGGGCGCGGCGCCCGCGCCCGCGCTAGGCTCGGGCCTGCACACCGAGGAGACCCGCGCCGTGAAGCTCGCAGACCGCTGCATCGTCGTCACCGGAGCCGCGAGCGGCATCGGCCGCGCCCTCGCGCTGCGCTTCGCCCGCGAGCGCCCGCGCGGCCTGGTGCTCGCCGACCTGCCCCGCCAGCACGACGCGCTGCGCGCGCTCGCGGCGGCGCTCGAGGCCGGCGACGGGACGCGCCCGACGGTGCCGGCGATCGTGGTGCCGACCGACGTCGCCGACGAGGCCTCGGTCCGCGCGCTGGTCGCCGCCGCCGACGCGCGCTTCGGCCACGTCGACGTGTTCTGCTCGAACGCCGGCATCATCCGCGACGGCAGCGAGCACGCGCCCGACGCCGAGTGGGACCTGTCGTGGCGCGTGCACGTGATGGCGCACGTGTTCGCGGCGCGCGCGGTCGCGCCCGGCATGCGCGCGCGCGGCGAAGGCTACCTGCTGAACACCGCGTCGGCTGCCGGGCTGATCACCTCGCTGCCGTCGGCGACCTACGCGGTCACCAAGCACGCGGCGGTCGCGCTCGCCGAGTGGCTCGCGATCCAGCACGGCGACGCCGGCGTGCGCGTGTCGGTGCTGTGCCCGCAGGCGGTCGACACGCCGATGATCCAGGCGCGCGCCGGCGCGGCCGCGGCGGCGAACGACGGGGTGATCAGCGCCGAGGCGCTCGCCGACTGCGTCGTCGACGGCATGGACGCCGAGTCGTTCCTGATCCTGCCGCACCCGCAGGTGCTCGACTACTTCCGGCGCAAGGGCTCGGACTACGACCGCTGGCTCGGCGGCATGCGCCGCTTCGCGCGGCAGCTCGGCTCGCTGCCCGACCCGGACGCGCGCTGAAGGCGCCGCGTCAGCGCGGGTCGGTCGAGCCGGCCGCCTCGGCGGGCTCCGCGGGGGCCTTGCTGTGCGCGGTGATGAAGCCCGACAGCCAGATGCCGAGCTCGTAGAGGATGATCAGCGGGATCGCGAGCATGAACTGCGACAGCACGTCCGGCGGCGTGAGCACGGCCGCGACGACGAACGCGCCCACGATCACGTACCGGCGCGCGTCGCGCAGCTGCTGCTGCGTGACCATGCCGAGCTTGACCAGCAGCATCTCGACCACCGGCACCTCGAAGGTCAGCCCGAAGCCGAAGAAGATCGCGAGCGTGAAGTCCCAGTACTTCTGCAGGTCCTGCAGCGTCTCGGCGCCGGTCTGGGCCGAGAACGAGATGAAGAACTTGTAGGCCGCCGGCAGCACGAAGTAGTAGGCGAACGAGATGCCGACCAGCATGAAGAACACGCTGGAGACGATCAGGGGCAACGCGAAGCGCTTCTCGTGCTCGTAGAGCCCCGGCGCGACGAACGCCCACGCCTGGTACAGCACCCACGGCAGCGACGCGAGCAGCGCGGTCAGGAACGAGACCTTGGTCAGCGTGAAGAACGCGCCGGCCTGGTCGGTGAAGATCGGCCTGGTGCCCGGCGGCAGCGCCTGGTACAGCGGCTGCGACAGGAACTTCATGATCTCGCCGCTGAAGTAGAAGCACACGCCGAACAGGACCAGCACGAGCACCAGCGACTTGATCATCCGGTCGCGCAGCTCGACCAGGTGCGAGATGAAGCTCTCGTCCTGCGCCGGGTCGACGTCGGGCTTCTTGCGGCTGAACAGCTTGGGCAACGCCACGGGGACCCTCAGCGATGGAACGGCCGCTTGGGCCGCTTGATGCCGAGCTCCTTCTCGCGCTCGATGCGTCGGTCCTTGATCTTCTCGCGCTGCCGGCGCGTGGCGTAGATCCGGTCCCAGTCGGTCTGCGGCTCCGTGGCCGTCGTGCCCTCGAGCGACTTCTGCACGTCGTCGAAGTCCGTCTTCATGCCGGACACCGTCGACTGCACCGAGGTCTCGAGGTCACGTGCCGCGTCGGTGACCTGGTTCTTCAGGTCGCGCAGTTCGGACAGCTCCATCTGGCGGTTGATGTCGGACTTCACGTCGTCGACGTAGCGGCGCAGCTTGCCCATCCAGGCACCCGCCTGCTTGGCGACCTTGGGAAGGCGCTCGGGGCCGAGGACGACGAGCGCCACGACCGCCAGCACCACCATCTCGGAGAAACCGATGTCGAACATGAGGACCCAAACGCAGCGAGCGGCCCGCAGCCGCTCGCATCGATCTACCGTCTACAACGGCACGGCGGCGCGACGCGCCGACGCCCCGAGCGTCAGCTCTTGGGCTTCGCGTCGACGTCGATGGTCTTCGCGGCCTGGCCGTCGGCCGGCGTGTCGGCCGCGCCGTCCTTGACGCCTTCCTTGAAGCCCTTCACGGCGCCGCCCAGGTCGGAACCGATGTTCCGAAGCTTCTTGGTGCCGAAGACCAGCATGATGATCACGAGGACGATCAGCCAGTGCCAGATGCTCAACGAACCCATCGCAAGACTCCTTTCAGGGCGAGATCAGCCCGCCGCGAAGGGGGTCGGGACCGCCCAACACGTGCATGTGGAGATGATACACCTCCTGCCTGCCCACCCTTCCGCAGTTGATGATGGTCCTGAAGCCGTCCGTCAGCCCCTGTTCCCGTGCGAGTTGCCCGGCCATTCCGAGCATCCGCCCCAGAACCTGCTGGTAGGCGAGGTCCGAGTCGTACAGGGTCTCGACGTGGACCTTCGGGATGATCAGGAAGTGCACCGGCGTGGCCGGCTTGATGTCGTGGAACGCGAGGATCTCGTCGTCCTCGTACACCTTGCGGCAGGGGATCTCGCCGCGGACGATGCGGCAGAAGATGCAGTCGTGGCTCATCGGTCCTCCGTGTCGGGGGCGCCGCCTGCCTTGCGCGACGCCTTCTCGTCGATGCCCGAGACCCCTTCGCGCCGCGCCAGTTCGGCGATGACGTCCGCCGGCGACAGGTCGAAGTGGGCGAGCATCACCATCGTGTGGAACCACAGGTCGGCGGTCTCGGCGACGATCCGGTCGCGGTCCCCGTCCTTGGCGGCCATCACCGTCTCGGTCGCCTCCTCGCCGATCTTCTTGAGGATCGCGTCCCCGCCCTTGTGGAACAGCTTCGCGACGTAGGAGCGGCCGGGATCGCCGCCGCGGCGCGACGCGAGCGTCTCGGCGAGCCGGGCGAGGACGTCTTCGCTGCGCTCGGTCATCGTGGGTCGCTCACTTGTAGATCGATTCCGGGTCCTTCAGCACCGGGTCGACGACGACCCAGCGGCCGTCCTCCCAGCGGCTGAAGAAGCAGGAGGTCCGGCCGGTGTGGCAGGCGATGCCGCCTTCCTGCTCGACGCGCAGCAGCACCGCGTCGCCATCGCAGTCGAGGCGCAGCTCGCGCACCCGCTGCACGTGGCCGCTCTCCTCGCCCTTTCGCCACAGCCGGCCACGCGAGCGCGACCAGTAGACCGCGCGGCCGGTGGCGGCGGTCTCGGCGAGCGCGTCGCGGTTCATGAAGGCGACCATCAGGATCCGGCCGTCGTCGGCGTCCTGCGCGATGGCGGTGACCAGGCCGGCCGCGTCCCAGCTGACCGCGTCGAGCCAGTCGGGCGCCGCGCCCGCGGCGACGGCCTCGCCGCCGGTGCCCGGCGCGCTCATTGCAGCCTGACCGGGATGCCCTGCGCCGCCAGGTGGCGCTTGGCCTCGTCGATCGTGTGCTCGCCGAAGTGGAAGATGCTCGCCGCGAGCACCGCGTCGGCGCGCCCCTGCGCGACGCCGTCGGCGAGGTGCTGCAGCGTGCCCACGCCGCCCGAGGCGATCACCGGGATGCCGACCGCGTCGGACACCGCGCGCACGAGGCCGAGGTCGAAGCCCTGCTTCGTGCCGTCGCGGTCCATGCTGGTGAGCAGGATCTCGCCGGCGCCGAGCCGCTCGACCTCGCGCGCCCACTCGACCGCATCGCGGCCGGTGGCCTTGCGCCCGCCGTGGGTGAACACCTCCCAGCGGCCCGGCGCGACCTGCTTGGCGTCGATCGCGCAGACGATCGCCTGCGAGCCGAAGCGGTGCGACGCGTCGGCGATCAGCTGCGGGTTCTGCAGCCCGGCGGTGTTGATCGACACCTTGTCGGCGCCCGCGACCAGCAGCCTTCGCACGTCGGCCACGGTGCGCACGCCGCCGCCGACGGTGAGCGGGATGAACACTTCGGCCGCGACCGCCTCGATCACGTGCAGGATGATGTCGCGCTCGTCGCTCGAGGCGGTGATGTCGAGGAAGGTCAGCTCGTCGGCGCCCTCGCGGTCGTAGCGGCGCGCGATCTCGACCGGGTCGCCGGCGTCGCGCAGCTCGACGAAGTTCACGCCCTTGACCACCCGCCCGGCGGTGACGTCCAGGCAGGGGATGATGCGCTTGGTCAGCACTTCAAGATTCGCCGCCGAGCTCGTCGGCGCGCGCCTGCGCTTCGGCGAAGTCGAGCGTGCCCTCGTAGATCGCACGGCCGACGATCACCGCCTCGATGCCCTCGTGCTCGACCGCGCAGAGCCGGTCGATGTCGTCGATCGCGGCCACGCCGCCGGATGCGATCACCGGGACCGTCAGCCCGCGAGCCAGGCGGACGGTGGCCTCGATGTTCACGCCGGTCAGCATGCCGTCGCGGCCGATGTCGGTGTAGATCACCGACTCCACGCCATAGCCCTCGAACTTCTTGGCGAGGTCGAGCACGTCGTGGCCGGTCAGCTTGCTCCAGCCGTCGGTGGCGACCTTGCCGTCCTTGGCGTCGAGCCCGACGATCACCTGCCCCGGGAACGCGCCGCAGGCGTCGTGCAGGAAGCCGGGGTTCTTGACCGCGGCGGTGCCGATGATCACGTAGGCGATGCCGCCGTCGAGGTAGCGCTCGATGGTGTCGAGGTCGCGGATGCCGCCGCCGATCTGCACCGGGATCCGCGCGCCCACCTCGTTGACGATCGCCTTGATGGCGGCCTCGTTCTTCGGCTTGCCGGCGAAAGCACCGTTCAGGTCGACCAGGTGCAGCCGGCGGGCGCCGAGCTCGAGCCAGCGGCGCGCGGTGGCGGCGGGATCGTCGGAGAAGACGGTCGCGTCGTCCATGTCGCCCTGTCGCAGGCGCACGCAGC
>JBILTM010000097.1:0-18387 GCA_044371545.1 Burkholderiaceae bacterium | reverse complement strand
GCGCGCGCCGCCGGAGCGGACGCAGTCGCGCCTGCGGCGAGACCCGCCGCAGGCGCCGCGCACGCGCCGGTCTCGCCCGACTCCGCCACCCACGCGCGTGCCTCGGCCGGCGTGACCGCCAGCACGTCGGCCTCACTCGGCACCGAGAGGCGCACGCCCGCGATCGGCCGCGGCGGCCGCCCGGCGAAGCCGCGCGGGTTCGCGCGCCACAGCGCGATCGCCGACTGCTCGACCGTCGCCCCCGGCGGGCGCAGCCCCCGTGCCAGCGCGTCGAGCGTGCTTCCCTCGACGACCTCGACCGTATCCGGCCGGGCCGGCGGGGCGATCGGCACCGCCGGCGCCGTGTCGCGGTCGGGAACGGGGGCGTCCCCGGCCAGCGTCGCCGAAGCCGCCGGCGAGGCCCCGACGGTGCCGCCCGACGCGTCCGTGCGCGCCCGCGATGCCCCGGCCGGATCACCGGCGGCGGTGGAACGCGTTGCCACGGTGTCGGCCGCGGGTGCCGCGGCCGCCGGCGCCGGCCCGCCCAGCCGGGCCATCGGCTCGACGCCCCGGACGTTGACCCGGTCCGCCGGCTCGGGCGAGTCGAGCCGCAGGCGGTAGGCCCGGCGCAGGCCGTCCTGCGTCTCGAGCAGCAGCACCAGCTCGGCCGTGTCGACCGGTGTGTCGGTCTCGATCTGCAGGAAGCGCTTGCCGTCGGGCTCGATCACCGCCCGCAGCGTCACGCGGTCGAGCGCCGGATCGCGGACCAGCCCGAAGCGCGCATAGCCCGCCGCGGCCGCGAGCCGCATCGCGGGCGCGTTCGCCCCCGGGAGTTCGACCACCGCGCGAAGCGGCTCGCCGCGCAGCGACTGCGCCGTCAGCGGGCCGAACGGCGAGGCCCCGAGGGCCGGCGCACCGAGCGCCAGCGCCCCCGCGAGCATCGCGAGCACGAGCGCGCCGCGGAGCGTGCGCGCGGCGCCGGCCGCCACCCCTCGCGGCGCGGGGGCTCGGGCCGGCGCGGCGGTCGGCTGCGCCTCTGCGGGATGGGACATCGGACGCCGGAGGGAATGGGCGCCGACGCTGTGCGGCGGCACGCAGAGCTTAACGCCCCGGACGCGCAGTCGAGGTCGCGACGCTCGGCGCCCTGAACTGGTGCGACCCGGTCGATCGTCCCGGACCTGGATCCGTCGCGCGCACCGCCGGTCCGCACCAAGTTTGTCCAGGACAGTCCCGGGATCCCCGAATCGGCACGGTCCGCTCCGGTGGCACGCGCCTTGCCTTGGTCGCGCGGTCCCGACCCACCCAGGAGCACTCCGAATGTCCGAGATCCGCCGCCGCCGTTTCCTCGCCGGTGCCGCCCTCGCCGGCGGCACGATCGGTGCCCCCGCGATCGTCCGCGCGCAGAACCGCCCGGTCTTCAACTGGAAGATGACCAGCGCCTACGTGAAGGGCTCGCCCTTCTACATGGACGGCCCCGGCAGCGCGACCGACCTCGCCAAGCGCATCCGCGAGATGTCCGACGGCCGGCTGAACATCCAGGTCTTCGGCGCGGGCGAACTGGTGCCCGCGTTCGAGGGTTTCGACGCAGTCCGCGCCGGCACCGTCGAGATGAACCACGCGAACAGCTACTTCTGGACGGGCAAGACCTTCGCCGCCCAGTACTTCACTGCGGTGCCCTTCGGCATGAACTTCCAGGGCATGAACGGCTGGCTGTACGACGGCGGCGGCCTGCAGCTCTGGAACGAGGTCTACGAGCCGTTCGGGATGATCGCCATGCCCTGCGGCAACACCGGCGTGCAGATGACGGGTTGGTTCAAGAAGGAGATCAACTCGGTCGCCGACCTGAAGGGCCTGAAGATGCGCATCCCGGGCCTCGCGGGCCGCGTCTACGCGAACCTCGGCGTCGACGTGAAGGTGCTGCCCGGCGGCGAGATCTTTCCCGCGCTCGAGCGCGGCGTCATCGACGCGGCCGAGTTCGTCGGCCCGTTCCAGGACCGGCGCCTCGGCCTGCAGAAGGCCGCCAAGTTCTACTACACGACCGGCTGGCACGAGTCGGCCACCGTCTCCGAGCTGCTGATCAACAAGGCCGCGTGGCAGAAGCTGCCCAGGGACCTGCAGTCGATCGTCGAGAACGCCGCGGCCGCCTGCAACGTGATCAGCGAGGGCTGGTGCCAGCGCAACAACTCCGAGGCGATGGAGGACCTGATCAAGAACCAGAAGGTCGTCGCCCGCCCGCTGCCCGACGCGGTGATCAAGGCGCTGCGCGAGGAGACCGACAAGGTGCTCGCCGAGGCGATCGCAAAGGATCCGCTGACGAAGAAGGTCCACGAGTCGTACTTCGCGTTCAAGGCGAAGTTCGACCGCTGGTCCGAGATCAGCGAGGAGCAGTACCACGTGAAGGTCCGGGGCTGATCGGATGCGTGCGACGGGGGAAGGAGCCGCCGCGCGCGTCGCGGCGGCCATGGAGGCGCTCATCGACGCGGCAGGCCGGCTCACGATGTGGCTGGCGCTCGCGATGATCGCGCTGGTGGCGATGAACGTGCTGCTGCGCTACTCGATGAGCCTGGGCTCGGTCTGGGCGCAGGAGCTCGAATGGCACCTGCTCGCCGCGATGATCATGCTCGGCATGAGCCACGCGCTGCAGCGCGGCGAGGACGTGCGCGTCGACCTGTTCTACGCGCGGTTCGACGCGACCACGAAGTGGTGGGTCGACCTCGCGTCGCTGCTGCTGCTGCTCGCGATCGCGGCGATCTTCTTCAGGCTCTCGCTGCCCTACGTCGCCCAGGCCTGGGCGATCGGCGAGCGCTCGAACGATCCCGGCGGCATCCCGTGGCGCTGGGCGGTGAAGGCGCTGATCCCCGCCGGCTTCGGCCTGATCGCGCTGCACGCGGTCGCGGCCACGATCCGGTTGCTCGCACGCCGCCCGTCGGGCGCGATCGGGGAGGCGGGCCGTGGCTGACCTGTCGAACTACGCGATCCTGATGGTGGTCGCCTTCTTCGCGATGCTGATGATCGGCATCCCGGTGGCCGCATCGCTCGCGACCGTCGGCTTCGTGTTCGGGTACATCGGCTTCGGCGACTCGCTGTTCAACCTGCTGCCCGCGCGCGTCTACGGCGTGGTCGCGGGCTACCAGTGGATGTCGATCCCGCTCTTCGTCTTCATGGGCGTGATGCTCGAGAAGTCGCGGCTCGCCGACGACCTGCTCGACGTGATGGGACACCTCGCGGGCGGCGTGCGCGGCGGCATGGGCGTGGGGATCATCCTGTTCGGCGTGCTGATGGGCGCGACCACGGGCATCGTCGGCGCGACGGTGATCACGCTCGGCCTGCTGACGCTGCCGACGCTGATCCGCCGCGGCTACGACAAGAGCATCGCCTGCGGCGCGATCTGCGCATCGGGCACGCTCGGCCAGATCATCCCGCCGAGCCTGATCCTGATCCTGCTCTCCGACATCATGCAGCTGTCGGTGGGCACGCTGTTCGCGGCGGCGGTGGTGCCGGGCCTGCTGCTCGCGGCGGTGTACATCGTGTTCCTGCTCGTCTGGGGCTGGCTCAAGCCCGACTCGATGCCGCCGATCCCGATCGAGGAGCGCAGCCGGGTGAGCCGCGGCGAGCTGATGCGGCGATTCTGGAAGGTCGTCGTGCCGCCGATCGCGCTGGTCGTCTCGGTGCTCGGCTCGATCGTCGGCGGCGTCGCGGCGCCGACCGAGGCGGCGTCGATGGGTGCGGTGGGCTCGGTGCTGATCACGATCATCTCCGGCCGCTTCAGCTTCGCCACGCTGAAGCAGGTCGCGCTCGAGACCAGCAAGATCACCGCGGTGATGATGTTCATCCTGGTCGGTGCGCAGGTGTTCGCGCTCGCGTTCCGCGGGCTGCACGGCGAGGACGTGATCACCCGGCTGTTCGAGTGGCTGCCCGGCGGCGTCAACGCCGACATCTGGTTCATGATGGCCCTGATCTTCGTGCTCGGCTTCTTCATCGAGTGGATCGAGATCAGCTACATTGCGGTCCCGCTGTTCCTGCCCGTGCTGCTCGCGCAGGGCGTGGACCCGGTCTGGATCGCGATCCTCGTCACGGTGAACCTGCAGTCGTCGTTCCTCACGCCGCCGTTCGGCTGGGCGCTCTTCTACCTGAAGGGCGTCGCGCCGCCGGAGGTGACGATCAAGGACATCTACAAGGGGGTCGTGCCCTTCATCCTGCTGCAGGGCATCACCCTCGTGCTGGTGTTCTTCTATCCGCAGCTCGCGCTGTGGCTGCCGAAGGCCATCGGGTGGTGAGCCCGGAGACCCTCCGATGCTGAACACCCCGACCGCCCTCGGCGGCATGGTCGTCGCACCCCACCACCTCGCCGCGCAGGCGGGCCGCGACGTGCTGCGCGACGGCGGCAACGCCGTCGAGGCGATGGTCGCCGCGGCGGCTGCGATCGCCGTCGTCTACCCGCACATGAACGCGATCGGCGGCGACGGCTTCTGGGTGATCCACGAGCCCGGCCGCGCGCCGATCGCGATCGAGGCCTGCGGCCCGGCGGCCGCGCGCGCCGACCGCGCGTTCTACGCCGGGCTCGACGCGATCCCGTCGCGCGGCCCGAAGGCGGCGCTGACCGTCGCCGGCACGGTGTCCGGCTGGGCGACCGCGCTCGAGGCCGCGCGCGAATGGGGGCCGGCGCTTGCGCTGCCGCGCCTGCTCGCCGACGCGATCGGCCACGCGCGCGACGGCGTCGCGGTGAGCATCAGCCAGTCCGCGCTGACCCGCGACAAGCTGCCCGGCCTGAAGGACGCGCCGGGCTTCGCCGAGACCTTCCTCGTCGACGGTGCACCGCCCGCGGTCGGCCACCTGCTGCGCCAGCCCGCGCTCGCCTCGACGCTCGAGGCGCTCGCCGCGCGAGGCCTCGACGACTTCTACCGCGGCGGCGTCGGCGAGCGCCTCGCGGCCGGGCTCGCGGCCGTGGGCAGCCCGGTCGGCGGCGAGGACCTCGCCCGCTATCGCGCCCGCGTCGTCGAGCCGCTCGCGGTGCGCCTCGCCGACGCGCGCGTGTTCAACCTGCCGCCGCCGACGCAGGGCCTGTCGACGCTGATGATCCTCGGGATCTTCGATCGCCTGGGCGTGCGCGAGGGCGAGGGCTTCGCGCACGTGCACGGGCTCGTCGAGGCGACCAAGCGCGCCTTCCGGGTCCGCGACCGCCTCGTCACCGATCCGGACCGGCTGCCGTCGGATCCGCGCGCGCAGCTCGAGCCCGCGGTGCTCGACGCGCTCGCGCGCGAGATCGACCCGGCGCGCGCGCTGCCCTGGCCCGAGCCATCGAAGCCCGGCGACACGATCTGGATGGGCGCGATCGACCGCGCCGGCCGCGCGGTCAGCTTCATCCAGAGCGTCTACTGGGAGTTCGGCTCGGGCTGTGTGGTACCGGGTACCGGCGTGACCTGGCAGAACCGTGGCACCAGCTTCTCGCTCGACGCGCGCGCGCTCAACGCGCTCGAGCCCGGCCGCAAGCCCTTCCACACGCTGAACCCGTCGCTCGCGCTGTTCGACGACGGCCGCACGATGCCGTTCGGCACGATGGGCGGCGAGGGCCAGCCGCAGACGCAGGCGGCGGTGTTCACGCGGCACGCGCGCTTCGGCATGCCGCTTGCGCAGGCGGTCGCCGCGCCGCGCTGGCTGCTCGGGCGGACCTGGGGCGACACGACGACGACACTCAAGCTCGAGAGCCGCTTCGACCCGGCGCTGGTGGCGGCGCTGCGCGCCGCCGGCCACGACGTCGAGCTGCTGCCCGCGGCATTCAGCGACACCATGGGCCACGCGGGTGCGCTGGTGCGCCATCCGGACGGGCGCATCGAGGGCGCGTCGGACCCGCGCAGCGACGGAGCCGCTACCGGTCTCTGACCGGTAGCGGCCCGTCGGGCGCGGCCTGCGGGTTCCGAAGGCTCAGGCGCGCGAGGACGCCGGCGCGGCGGCCGGCGGCTCGCCGATCCGCGGCAGCATCACCGCTGCCACGAGCGCGAGCACCGCGACGCCCGCCAGCGCGACGAACACGCTCGCGAAGCCGCCGCCCGCGTGCAGCGACGACACCAGCGTCACCGCGCCCGCGCTCCCCAGGAAGCTCGCGACGTAGCGCAGCCCGTAGGCCCGCGCGCGCCAGCGGTCGCTGGTGTAGCGCGCGACCATCGCGTCGTTGATCGGGATCTGCCCGAACACGAAGAACATGATGCCGATCGCGGCGGCGACCAGCCCCCAGCCGCTGCCGCCGATCGCGAGCAGGAAGAGCGGCGCCTGCAGCGCGACGACGCCGAGCAGCGCGGTGCGCAGGCTGATGCGGTCGATCAGCGAGCCCACCAGCAGCTGCGCCATCGCCGCGACGAGATACACCACCGCGATGATCGCGCCGATCGCGCCCAGCCCCGCCTCGCCCGCGAGCACGCCGCGCAGCCGCTCGTCGAAGAGCTTCGGCATCGACACCGTCGTCGCGTGGAACAGCAGCCCGTTGCAGACGACCGCGACGAGGAACACCACCACCAGGCGCTTCATCACCTCGGGCGGCACCGCGACGCTCGCGGCCTTCTTCGAGCCGGCCGCGTTCGTCGCGCCGCGGCTCGCCGCGAGGTAGGCGAAGCCGAGCGCGATCGTCGCGAGGCCGGGCACGACGAACGCCGCGCGCCAGCCCGCGTACTGCACGATGAGGCCGGTCACCAGCGCGGCGACGCCCAGCCCGAGGTTGCCCCAGACGCCGTTGACGCCGAGTGTCCAGCCGAGCCGCGGGCTTCCGATCGTCAGCATCGCGATGCCCACCGGGTGGTAGATCGCGGCGAACACGCCGATCAGCGCGAGCGCCGCGCCGAGCTGCCAGGCGTCGCGCGCGAGCCCGGCCATCACGGACGCCGTGCCGATCCCGAAGAAGAACACCGCCATCATCCCGCGCCGGCTCCAGCGGTCGGCCAGCCAGCCCGCGGGCAGCGCGCCGAGCCCGAAGATCGCCATCGCCGGCAGCGACAGCGGCAGCAGCTGCGAGAACGACAGGCCCCACTCCTTCGAGATCGCGAGCACTGCGGTCGGGAAGATCAGCATGAAGAAGTGGTCGAGCAGATGCGCGAGGTTCAGCAGCAGCGCGTGCTGGCGGGTCGGGCCCATGGCGTCTCCGGATGCGGGCCGTCGCGCACGGCGGCGGGCGGCCCGTCGATCGATCATAGCCGTTGCGCCGGCGGCGGCCTGCGCAGGATTCCGATGGGCGAGAGGTCGCGCCCCGAGGGCGCGCGAGCGCCCGCTGCGCGGGGTCTCGCGGCCGGGGCGCCCGCGCAGCCTTTAGCATCGTGGGATGCTGACCACCGTGCCCCGCGTCGCCGCCACGCGCCCCGACTCCGATCCCCGATCCCGCCGCGCGCGCCCGCGCACGGCAGCAGCCCGCAGCGCGCTCGCCGTCGCCGTCGCCGTCGCCGCGCCCGCCGCCGCGCAGCCCGCCGCGCAGCCCGCCGGCGATCGCGGCGCCGCGGCCGCCGTGCCGATCGGGGACGCGTTCCGCATCGACCGCGTCGAGGTCCCGGTCGCGCGCTTCGACGCGTTCCTGAAGGCGAGCGGACGCACCAGCACCGCCGAGCGCGAGGGCGGCGGCTTCGAGTGGGGCGCCGGCTGGGAGCGTCGCCCCGGATGGACGTTCCGCGCGCCCTCGGGCGCGCCCGCGCGGCCCGACGACCCGGCCGCGCACGTGTCGTGGCAGGAGGCCGCGGACTTCTGTGCCTGGGCCGGCGGCCGGCTGCCGACGCGCGAGGAGTGGGCGCAGGCCGCCTACGTCGAGCGCCGCGCGGCGCCGCCCGCGCCCTTCGTCGCGGGCCGCACCTATCCGTACCCCACGGGCGACTCGCCGGCGGGCGCGAACCTGCAGGGCGCGGCCGACGGCTTCGAGCGGCACGCGCCGAACGGCGCGACCGCGGCCGGCGTCAACGGCCTGCACGAGATGGCCGGCAACGTGTGGGAGTGGCTCGCCGACGCGCGCGGCGAGGACCGCCTGACCGCGGGCGGCTCGTGGTGGTACGGCGCCGCGCAGACCCGTGCCGACGGCATGCAGTGGAAGCCCGCGCGCTTCTTCGCGGTCTACGTCGGATTCCGCTGCGTCTACCCGCCGCGCTGACCTGTCCGCGTTCCGGCCGCGCCCGCGCGCGGTCCGCCCTGCCGCGGCGCGCGCGTATCATCCACGCCGACGCCCCGAGGGAGACCGCCATGAACGCGCGCATCGACGACGCCGCGGCACGCCGCGCCTACTACGACCGCATCGCCGCGCATTCGCTCAAGCCGCTGTGGGAGGTGCTCGCCGCGCTGGTGCCCCCGCAGCCGATGACCGACGCGGTGCCCGCGCTGTGGCGCTGGTCGGACGTGCGGCCCTTCATCGCCGAGTCGGGTGCGCTGATCACTGCGCGCGAGGCCGAGCGTCGCGTGCTGATCCTCGAGAACCCGGGGCTGCCCGGCCAGTCGACGACCACGCCGACGATGTACGCGGGGCTGCAGCTGATCCTGCCCGGCGAGGTCGCGCCCGCGCACCGGCACACGCAGTCCGCACTGCGCTTCGTCGTCGACGGCGAGGGCGCCTACACCGCGGTCGACGGCGAGCGCGTCACGATGTCGCCGGGCGACTTCATCATCACGCCGATGTGGACCTGGCACGACCACGGCAACCCCGGGGACCAGCCGGTCGTCTGGCTCGACGGCCTCGACATCGCGGTGGTGCGCATGCTCGGCGCGCAGTTCCGCGAGAACCACGGCCACGAGGCGCAGCCGGTCTCGCGCCCCGAGGGCGACGCGGCCGCGCGCTACGGCTCGGGCATGCTGCCGGTCGACTACGCGCCGCGCAACGGCGTGACGCCGGTGTTCTGCTATCCGTACCGCACCTCACGTGCCGCACTCGCGGCGATGGCCGACGGCCCGCGGCACCGCTGCCACGGCATCAAGATGCGCTACGTGAACCCGGCCACCGGCGGCGCCCCGATCGCCACCATCGGCGCGTTCCTGCAGTGGCTGCCGAAGGGCTTCGCGGGCGCGCCGTACCGCAGCACCGACGGCACGGTGTTCACCGTCGTCGAGGGTTCGGCGCGCGTCGAGCTCGACGACCGCACCTACGACGTCGGCCCCAGGGACACCTTCGTGATCCCGTCGTGGCACCGGCACCGCCTGCACGCGCGCGAGGACACGGTGCTCTTCAGCTTCTCCGACCGACCGATCCAGCAGGCGCTGCACCTGTGGCGCGAGCACGAGGGCGAGTGACCCGATGAAGCTCTACACCTACTTCCGCAGCTCGGCCGCGTTCCGCGTGCGCTGCGCGCTGAACCTGAAGGGCCTGGCGTACGAGCCCGAGGTCGTCTGGCTGCTGACCGAGGAGCAGAAGTCCGACGCCTACGCCGCGCTGAACCCGCAGCAGCTGGTGCCCACCCTGATCGACGACGGCCACGTGCTGAACCAGTCGATGGCGATCATCGAGTACCTCGACGAGACCAAGCCCGGCCCGAAGCTGCTGCCCGCCGACCCGCTCGGCCGCGCGAGGGTCCGCGCGCTCTCCCAGCTGATCGCCTGCGAGATCCACCCGGTCAACAACCTGCGGATCCTGAAGTACCTGAAGCGGACGCTCGGCCACGACCAGCCGACCATCGACACCTGGTACCGCCACTGGGTCGCCGAGGGCCTGGCCGCGTTCGAGCGCGAGCTCGCGCGCGCCCCGGCCGGACGCTACTGCCATGGCGACACGCCGACGATGGCCGACTGCTGCCTCGTGCCGCAGGTCTTCAACGCGAAGCGCTTCGAGTGTCCTCTCGAGGCCTACCCGACCACGATGCGGGTGTTCGACGCGCTGATGGCGCTGCCCGCGTTCGACGCCGCGCAGCCGTCGAAGCAGCCTGACGCGGCGCGCGCCGCGAGCTGAGGGCACGCGCGTGAGCGCCGCCGCGGTGACCGTCCGCGCGCTGTCCGGAGGCCGCCTCGACGCGAAGCGTGCGCTGTTCTTCGCCGATGCGCCCGACGACGCGACGATCTCGGTGCCGGTCGCCTGCTGGCTGGTCGAGCATCCGCGCGGCCGGCTGGTGTTCGACACCGGCCTGCACCCGGACACCGCGGCCGACCCGCTCGGCCGGCTCGGCGCGCGCCGCGCGGGCCGCTTCGCGGTCGGCTCGCCGCCGGGCGACGACGCGCTCGCCTCGCTCGCGCGGCTCGGCCTCGGGGCGGACGACGTCACCCACGTGGTCAACTCGCACCTGCACTTCGATCACTGCGGCTGCAACCGCTGCTTCCGCCGCGCGCGCGTGCTGGTGCAGCGCGCCGAGCTCGACGCGATGCGCGCCACGCGCGCCGCGGGCGCCGACGACCCCGGCGAGTGGGACGACCCGGCGCGCCCGCCCGAGACCGTCGACGGCGAGCACGACGTGTTCGGCGACGGCACGGTCGTCGCCGTGCCCACGCCCGGCCACACCCCGGGCCACCAGTCGCTGCGCGTGCGGCTCGGCTCGGGCCGCGTCGTCGTGCTGGTCGGCGACGCGATCTACACCGCACGCCACCTCGACGACGACGCGCTGCCGCCGCCGGCCGCCGTGTGGCACGCGCCGACGATGACCGACTCGATGGCCCGGCTGCGCGCGATGCGCGACCGCGACGGCGCGACGCTCCTCTACAGCCACGACGACGCGCAGTGGCGCGCGCTCGCCGAGGCAGGCGGCCGGATCGACTAGGCCGGCACGACGTTCCCCGCCGCGCGTCGCGGCGCTCCCCGAACACCTCGTGAGCACCCCGATGGAGACCCCGACCCCGATGACCCCGACCCTTCGCCGCGGCACGCTGCACGCCCCTCTCGTCGTGTTCGCGCTCGCGCTCGCCGGCTGCGCCGCGTTCCCCTCCGGCATGGCGCCGGACGAGCCGCGCGAGCACGATGCGCGCCGCTACACCGTCGACCCGATCGCGCTGCGCGCCACGCTGACCCCGACCGACGCCGCCGCGCTGCGCGGCCACGGCGCGTTCGGCCCGCTGCCCACGGTCGCCACCGACCGCTGGGTCGGCGTGCTCGACGGCGCGGCGTACCAGATCGAGGTGCCGAAGGACTGGAACGGCGAGCTGGTGATGTACACGCACGGCTACCGCGGCACCGGCGAGGCGCTGACGGTCACGCCGCCGCGGATCCGCCGCCACCTGGTCGCCAACGGCTACGCCTGGGCCGCGTCGAGCTACTCCGCGAACCACTACGACGTGCGCGCCGGGGTCGAGGACACCAACGCGCTCGCGCTCGCGTTCACCCGCATCGCGCGCGAGAACGGCCGCACCCTCCCCGAGCCGACCCGCCGCTTCGTGACCGGCCACTCGATGGGCGGGCACATCGCGGCCGCGGCGGTCGAGCGCGAGACGATCGAGCGCGCCCGCAACACGGTCCGCTACGACGGCGCGGTGCCGATGTGCGGCGTGATGGGCGACACCGCGCTCTTCGACGGTTTCACCGCGTTCCAGGCGGCCGCGCTGCGCATGGCCGGAGTGAAGGCCGAGGCCCTGCCGATCCCCGACTGGCCGGCGCTCGCGCCGAAGGTGCGCGAGCGCTTCTTCGCGACGTTCCCCGCGCCGAACGTGCCCGGCGTGCTGACCGCCGACGGCGAGCGCCTGCGCGACGCGTGGGTCGGGCTGAGCGGCGGCGAGCGCCCGGGCGCGCGCGAGGCGTTCACGCTGCCCCCGGGCGGCGGCGGCTTCACCTCGGTCGTCTGGGGCGGCTTCGGCAGCGACACGCGCCTGAACGGCATCCTCGCGCGGCCCGGCTTCGACACGCGCTCGGTCGTCTACCGGGTGCCGGGCGACGCGGCGCTCGAGGCCGACCTGAACCGCTCGGCGCTGCGCGTCGCCGCCGACCCGCAGGCCAACCTGCCGCGGCGCGACGGCGTGCGCTGGATCCCGGTGCTGCCGGCGCAGGTGTCGGTGCCGGTCGTGTCGATCCACACGATCGGCGACAGCTACGTCTGGTTCTCGATGCAGCAGGTGTACAAGCGGCGCGCCGACGCGGCCGGGACCGCCGACCGGCTCGTGCAGCGCGCGACCCGCGGCCTCGGCCACTGCGATTTCACGCTCGCCGAGGAAGAGGAGGCGTTCGACGCGATGGCGACCTGGGTGCGCTTCGGCCGCCGCCCGAACGGCGACGACGTGCTCGACCCCGCGACGGTCGCCGCGCCGACCTACGGCTGCCGCTTCTCGCGCACCCCGCGCGATGAGGACGCGCCGTTGGTCAAGACGCTGCGCGCGCGGCTGCCGGCCTGCCCGGAGGGCAGCGCGGCGCGGGCGTTCGGCGGTTGACGGGCGCGGGGGCCGCGAGGCGCGCCCCCCGGCCGTCTGCGCGACCGCGGCCGTCTGCGCGACCGCGGGCGGCGTCACGCCGCGGCGACCGGCGGACGGCGGTCGGCCCAGGGCCGCGCGAGTTCGAGCTGGGCCGAGACCTGCAGCAGGCGCCGCTCCCCGCCGAGCGGTGCGGCGAGCTGCAGGCCGATCGGCATCCCGTCGGTGTCCTGCTCGAGCGGCACGCTCGCGGCCGGGATGCCGATGCAGTTGCACGGCGCGGTGAAGCCGTTGTGCGCGTAGAGCCGGTCGTAGTAGGCGTCCAGGTCGCGGCCCTGCATGTCGATCGACCCGGCGGGCAGCACCGGGCTCGCGCAGGTGGGCGTCAGCAGCAGGTCGAAGCGCTCGAAGAAGCGCCCGAAGCGCCGCGCGGTCGCGTGGATCGTCCCGATCGCGCGGACCAGGTCCTCGCCGCTGCGGCCGGCGCACCGATCGATCCACAGGCGCGTGATCGGCTCGACGTCGCCGTCGCGGCAGGGCCGCCCGAGCGCCGACTCGCGCGTGCGGACCGCGTGCGCCGCGTTGCAGCCGACGATCGTGAACATCGCGGCCTTCAGCGCGGCGGCGTCGAACTCCGGCCGGGCCTCCTCGACGCGGTGTCCCAGCGACTCGAGCAGCCGGGCCGTGCGACGGATCGCGTCGGCCAGCGCCGGTGCGACCGGCACGCCGAAGTGGTCGGCGGTCTGGAACGCGATCGTGCACGGCGCGAAGGGCTCTCCCAGCGCCTGCAGGAAGGCGCCCTCCGGTGCGGGCGCCGCATACGGGTCGCCGGGCTCCGGCCCGTGCGTGGCGTCGAGGAACGCGGCGCTGTCGCGCACGCTGCGGGTGATCACGTGCTGCACCGACAGCCCGTTCCAGCCCTCGCCGACGTCGGGGCCGACGGGATTGCGCCCGCGCGACGGCTTGAGCCCGAACAGCCCGCAGCACGACGAGGGGATCCGGATCGAGCCGCCGCCGTCGGTGGCGTGCGCGGCCGGGACCATGCCCGAGGCGACCGCGACCGCCGCGCCACCGCTCGAGCCGCCGGGCATGCGGTCCGGGTTCCACGGGTTCACGGTCGCCCCGTGCAGCGCCGGTCGCGTGTCGCACGACAGCCCGTACTCCGCGGTGGCGGTGCTGCCCAGCAGCACGAGTCCGGCCGCGCGATAGCGCTGCACGATCGTCGAATCCTTGACCGCGACCTGCCCGGCCCAGAACGCGCTGCCGTTGGTGATGCGCTCGCCGGCCACCTGGACGCCGAGGTCCTTCAGCAGGAACGGCACGCCCGCGAACGGCCCGTCCATGGCGCGCCGGGCCGAGGTCGCCCCCGCGTACAGGTCCACGACCGCGCGCAGCCGGGGATTTCGGGCCGCGATCCGCAGCGTCGCCGCCTCGACGAGTTCCGCCGACGACACCTGTCCGGCGCGGACCAGCTCGGCCAGGCCCAGCGCGTCGTACCGCTCGTACTCGTCGAAGGCGGCCATCGCGATGCGCGCCCGTTCAGGCGGTGCGACCCGCGCGCAGGTGCAGCGCGGCGAGCACGACGAGATAGCCCGCGAACAGCGCCGTCTGCAGCCAGTAGGCGGCGGTCGATCGGCCGTCGAGTACCGAGGCGAGCGCGTCCGACGCATTGACCGCGGCGAGCCCGAGCACCGTCACCGCGAGCGCGACCAGTGCGGCCGGGACGACCTCGCGCCGAGCCGCGGCCGAGTGGAACAGGCACGCATAGGCGACGACCGCGAACGAGATGATCTTGTCCTGGTACGCGTGGTAGGGCACGTCGTAGTAGACGAAGAGCAGCGGCACCTTGATCCCGAAGAAGTGCGCGACGGCCATCGCGCAGAAGTACGCGACGCCGGCGAGCAGCAGGATCCTGAGGGCGGCGGGGTTCGGGTTCATGGCGGGTCTCCTGCATCGGATTCTCGCGGCGGGCCGCTGGATCCGGCGAGTGGCCCGAGGGACAATGACCGCAGGAATCGGGCCACCTGGAGGGCAGTGACGGATGGATGCGCGGATCGACGGACGGCCCCGGGTCGCCGTGCTCGCCTTCGACGGGATCAGCCCGTTCCACCTGTCGGTGCCGTGCGTGGTGTTCGGCGACCGCCATCCGGGCGCGCCGGTCTTCGATCTCAGGGTCTGCGCCGGCGAGCCAGGTCGGCTGCGCAGCACCGCCGGCTTCGAGGTGCTGACGCGCCACGGGCTCTCGAGCCTGAAGTGGGCCGACACCGTGATCGTGCCGAGCTGGCGCGCGCCGCAGGAGCGGGCGCCCGAGCCGCTGCTGCGCGCGCTCGCCGCCGCGCATCGTCGCGGCGCGAGGCTCGTCGGCCTGTGCCTCGGGGCCTACGTGCTCGCCCAGGCCGGCCTGCTCGACGGGCGGCGGGCGACGACCCACTGGTCCTGCGCCGACGATTTCGCGCGCCGCTTCCCGCGCGTGCGGGTCGAGGCGGACGTGCTCTACGTCGACGAAGGCGACGTGATCACGTCGGCCGGCACCGCCGCCGGGCTCGACTGCTGCCTGCACCTGCTGCGCGCCGCGCACGGGGCCGAGGCGGCCAACCGCGTGGCACGCCGCCTCGTGGTCGCGCCGCAACGCGAGGGCGGCCAGGCGCAGTTCGTCGAGCATCCGGTCCCGGCGACGCTGGCCGACCGCCGGCTCGCGCGGCTGCTCGACGAGGTCAGGGCGCGCATCGACGAACCCCACGACCTCGACTCGCTGGCCGCGCGCGCGGGCCTGTCACGACGCACGTTCACGCGCCGGTTCCGGCAGCTCGTCGGCGACTCGCCGATGCAGTGGCTGGTCGCCGAGCGCGTCGCCCGCGCGCGCACGCTGCTCGAGACGACCGACGAGCCGGTCGAGCGCGTGGCCGAGCGCTGCGGCTTCGCCTCGGCGGCGGTGCTGCGGGCCCGGTTCCGCGAGCAGGTCAGGGTGTCGCCGGCGGCCTGGCGGCGCAGCTTCGCGCACCGCCGCCCGCCCGGGCCGGCCGTCCGGCGCGCCCCGGCCGGCTGATCAGTCGAACCGCGCCCGCACCGTCCCGAACGGCGCGAACGCCGCGACCACCTCGTCGCCGCGCTCGACCTTGTACTGCCGCGTGAAGCTGCCGCTCATCACGCGCATGCCGGCCTCGAGCGCGAGGTCGAACTCGGCGAGCTTGTTGGCGAGCCACGCGATCGAGTGCTCGGGGCCGCCCATCACCTCGGCGCCGCCCGCGCGGTCGCGCACCGTCCCGCCGAAGCGCACCTCGACCGTCGACGCCGCGAGCGCGACCGACGCATCGAGCGCGACCGCCTCGCCGGTCACGAAGGCCTTCTGCTGCGCGTTGTCCGCCATCGCGAGCGCGAGGTCGCCGGCGAAGTCGCCGCGCACCTCGACCAGCTCGATCGCGGGCGCCACCGCCGCGATCGCGGCGCGCGCGCGGGCCGGCGTCACGCCGGGGCCGCGCAGCGTCTCGCCGATCGTCACGCACAGCTCGTGCTCGACGCCGGGCGCGATCAGGTCGTCGAACGCGAAGCGCGTGCCGCTCGGCCGGTGGCCGCTCGCCAGCAGGATGCCGAAGCAGGGCTCGGGGATGCCCCACTGCGCGCGCATCGCGTCGGCGGTGAGGCCGACCTTCCAGCCGGCCTGGGCGTCGCCGTCGGCGACGCGGCGCCGCAGGATCTCGAGGTTCACGCGATAGGCGTCGGCCATCGACAGCCGGCCTTTCCAGGCCCCGGGCATGTGCTCGCCGCGGCGGATGCCCGCCCACAGCGCGTCGGCGGCGTGCTCGATGTCCATGCGTCGTCCTCCTGCACCGAGTCTAGCGCGGTGCGGCGCGCGCGTCGGCGCCGTGCGTACCGATCCGGCGCGCGGGCGGTTCAGTCGAGCAGCGCGGCCGCGAACTCGTCGGCCGAGAACGCCTGCAGGTCGTCGATGCCTTCGCCCACGCCGATGAAGTAGACCGGCACCGGCTTCGCGCGGCGGGTGTGCGCGAGCGCGGCGAGCGCGCCGCCCTTCGCGGTGCCGTCGAGCTTGGTGACGACGAGGCCGGTCAGCTGCACCGCGTCGTCGAACGCCTTCACCTGCGCGAGCATGTTCTGGCCGGTGTTGCCGTCGAGCACGAGCAGCACCTCGTGCGGTGCGTCGGGCATCGCCTTGCCGATCACGCGGCGCACCTTGCGCAGCTCGTCCATCAGGTGCGTCTGCGTCGGCAGCCGCCCCGCGGTATCCACCATCACGACGCCGGTGCGCCGCGCGATGCCCGCGGACACCGCGTCGTACGCGACCGCGGCCGGGTCGCCGCCCTGCTGTGCGATCACCTCGACCTCGTTCCTGCTGCCCCACTGCGCGAGCTGCTCGCGCGCGGCCGCGCGGAAGGTGTCGCCGGCGGCGAGCAGCACGGTCTTGCCCTCGCGCCGCAGGTGCTTCGCGAGCTTGCCGATCGAGGTCGTCTTGCCCGCGCCGTTGACGCCCGCGATCATCATCACCAGCGGCTCGGCGCGGTCGATGTCGATCGGCTGCTCGAGCGGGGCGAGCAGCTCGACCAGCAGCGCGCGCAGCGCGGCCTTCACCTGCATCGGGTCGGTCAGCCGCTCCTTCCTCACCCGCTCGCGCAGCGCGCCGAGCAGGAAGGTCGTGGTCTCCACCCCGGTGTCGCTCGTCAGCAGCGCGGTCTCGAGCTCCTCGAAGAGCGCCTCGTCGACCTTGACGCCGACGAACAGCGTCGCGATGTTGCCGCTGGTGCGCGACAGGCCCTGCTTGAGCCGCGCGAGCCAGGGCGTGCGGTCGGGCAGCGGCGCGGGGACCGGCGCGCTCGACGCGCCGCCGGGCGCGACCGGGGCGGCGGCGCTCGCAGCCGCGCCAGGGACGGTCGACGGCCCCGAGGACGTTTCCGCGGAAACGTCGGGTGCGGCCGGCGCGGCGGGCGCGGTCTCGGACGCCGGCGTCCCGGCCGGAAGTGCCTCCCGACGCGTGTCGGCCGTCGGTTCGCCCGTCTGCACCGGCGCCTTGCCGCCCGGGATGAACCGCGACCAGAACCCCGGCTTCGCGGCGGGCGCCTGCTCGGCCGCGCCCGGCGCCTCGCCGGCGAGCGCCTCGCGCACCGAGTCGTCGACCGGCGCCGCCGCGAGCGCGGCCGCCTCGAGCGCGCGCTCGTCGACCTCGCCGGCGCCGGGCGCGTCGGCCGGCGCGAACGGCGCCGCGACGGCCTCGGGCGGCTCGGCGGCCGCCTCGAGCGGCGAGGCTGGGGTCTCGGCCGGCTTCTTGCGGCGAAGGAATCCGAACATGGGGAGGACCTGGGGAGCCGTGGGGGGCCCGCACGGCCGCAGGGGGCTTCGGGCGCCGGGGTACACTCGACCGCCCCGATTCTACGCTGCACCGATGACCCCTCCGACCGTGCGCGGACGCGCCGCGCGATTCGTGCGTCCCGTGCTCGTCGCCGCGTTCGCCACGCTCGCGGTCGTGCCGGCGTGGGTCCCCGCCGCGCGCGCCCAGGCCCCGGCCCCGCCCGCCGGCACGCCGGCCGCGCCCGGTGCGGCGTCGTCTGCGCAGGCATTCGAGCGCACGCTGCCCAACGGCATGAAGGTGCTGGTCAAGCGCGACAACCGTGCCCCGACCGCGGTCCACATGGTCTGGTACCGCGCCGGGTCGATGGACGAGGTCAATGGCCGCACCGGCGTCGCCCACGTGCTCGAGCACATGATGTTCAAGGGCACGAAGACGCTCGCGCCCGGCGAGTTCTCGCGCCGCGTCGCCGCGATGGGCGGGCGCGAGAACGCGTTCACCTCGCGCGACTACACCGGCTACTTCCAGCAGATCCACACCTCGCGGCTGCCCGACGTGATGCGGCTCGAGTCCGACCGGATGGCGAACCTGCAGCTGTCGGCCGACGAGTTCGCCAAGGAGATCCGCGTCGTGATGGAGGAGCGCCGGCTGCGCACCGAGGACCGTGCGACCGGGCTCGTCTACGAGCAGCTGCTGGCCGCCGCGTTCAACGCGCACCCGTACCGCCACCCGATCATCGGCTGGATGAACGACCTCGAGGCGATGACGGTCGCCGATGCGCAGGCCTGGTACGACGCGTGGTACTCCCCGTCGAATGCGATCCTCGTCGTGGCCGGCGACGTCGA
>JBILTM010000258.1:0-6280 GCA_044371545.1 Burkholderiaceae bacterium | reverse complement strand
CGGGTCGACCTTGTTGCAAGAAGCCTTCCAGATCGGCAGCACGACCTTGGTCACCGCGTCCTTGACCTTCTTCTCGTCGGCCGGGGTGACCGGCACGAGGGTCATCGCGAACTTGGTGTTCTCCTTGCACGGCTCCTTGCCGACGTTGCAGTTCATCGCGTCGCCGTTCGCGCGCAGCGCGAGCGACCACATCTCGTCCTCCATCTTCTTGAACTGCGAGACCAGGCTCTTCTGCGCCTCGGGCGAGAACTTGTTCCAGTAGTCGAGGTTCATGAAGTGGCCCTGCACCGAGCCGGAGACCGACAGCGGCAGGAAGTGCGTCGTGACCTCGGGCCACTTGCCCGAATTGCCGGAGGTCGGCGAGGTCACGCCGCAGTCGGCGACGCCGCGCTGCAGCGACGGGTAGACCTCGGAGAACTGCATCGTCACCGGCGTTGCGCCGAAGCTCTGGATCAGCGCCGCCATCGAGGGCGTGAAGCTGCGGACCTTCAGGCCCTTCAGGTCGTCCACCGACTTGATCGGCTTGTTGCAGTAGAAGACCTGCGGCCCGAACGGCCACAGCGTCATCACCTTCGCGTTGAAGCGCCGCTGCAGCCGCTCGTCGAAGGCCTGGCGGTACGCGTCGACGGCCTTGCGCAGGTCCTCCATGTTCGTCGACACGCCGATCAGGTCGATGCCTTCGAAGAACGGATCGTCGCGCGAGGCCATGCCGATCTGCACGCTCATCACGTCGAAGGTGCCCGAGCGCAGCAGCCGCAGCGCGTCGGCCGCCTGCACGCCGAGCACGTCCATCGGGTTGTAGTTCACCGCGAGGTTGGCGCCCATCAGCTTCGGCAGCGCGGTGAAGAACGGCTTCTCGACGCCCTCCACGTGGTTGCGGTTCGACGAGAAGTTGCCGGCGACGCGCATCGACGTCGGATCGGCGGCCTGAGCGCCGGACGCGAGACCGAGGAGCGAGCACAGGGTGAGCACGGAGAGCAGGCGGGACATCGTCGGATCCTCGGAGTGGATGGGGGCGGTCGGGTCGTCCGGTTCGTCGACAGCAGCGTACCGGATCGTCGACAATGCATTCACGCGACGTCGACGACCCGAGGCGCACTCGCGCGGTGCGCGCCGCCATCGCCTCCCCGGCGCGGTGCGCGGCGGGGCGACGCCGCGGTGCATCGCGTCCGCGGGCCCGGACGTGCCGATACGATGCAAGAGTCGTGCTAGCGCGCAGCCCCCGCGCGTGTCTTTCCGGAGCCCCGCCGATGAAGCTGCTCGTCGTCAACTCGAACACCTCCGACTTCGTCACCGGCCGCGTCGCCGAGGGCGCGCGCATCGCCGCGAGACCCGGCACCGACGTCGTGGCGGTGACCGGCCGCTTCGGCGCGAAGGTCATCGCGACCCGCACCGAGCTCGCGGTCGCCGAGCACGCCACCGTCGAGCTGCTGGCCGAGCACGCGCCGGGATGCGACGCCGCGGTGATCGCGGTGTCCTACGACTGCGGGCTGTGGGCGGCGCGCGAGATGCTGGACATCCCGGTCGTCGGCATCACGGAGGCGGCGCTGCTGACCGCGTGCATGCTCGGCACGCGGATCGGCATGGTGGTGTTCGGCGACCGCGTTCTGCCGATCTACCGCGAGGTGGTCGACCGGCACGGCCTGTCCGGCCGAGTGGTCGCGTGGCGCGGCATCGCGTCGAACGCGCCCTACTCCGCCGGGGACACGCGCGCATCGGACGCGCTCGCGATCGAGGCCGCGATCGACCTCGCCGCGCGCGACGACTGCGAGGCGGTCGTGCTGACCGGCGCGGTGATGGCGGGGGTCGCGACGCGCCTGCAGCCGCGGGTGCCGGTACCGATCGTCGACGGCGTCACCTGCGCGGTGCGGATGGCGCAGATGCTGGTCGATGCGGCGCCGGCGAAGGCTCGCACCGGCAGCCTCGCGCCGCTGCCCGCGCGCGAGCAGGCGGGCCTCGGGCCGGCGCTCGCCGCGCGCTTCGGCGCCACCGGGCCGGCGCCCGTAAGTGACTGATTCTCCAGCCTTCGGGCCGCGGCAGCCCGTATAATCGAGGGTTTTCCCGTCGAGCCGTCCCGGCATCGCCCCGCATGCAAGAACGCTACGCCCCCGCCGAAGTCGAATCCGCCGCCCAGCAGCACTGGAACGCGATCGACGCCTACCGCGCCGTCGAGCACGACCCGCGCTTCCCGAAGGGCAAGTACTACGCGTGCTCGATGCTGCCCTACCCGTCGGGCAAGCTGCACATGGGCCACGTGCGGAACTACACGATCAACGACGTGCAGTACCGGCACCTGCGCATGAACGGCTGGAACGTGCTGATGCCGATGGGCTGGGACGCGTTCGGCCTGCCGGCCGAGAACGCGGCGATGAAGAACGGCGTCGCGCCCGCGAAGTGGACGTACGAGAACATCGCCTACATGAAGCGCCAGATGCAGGCGATGGGGCTCGCGATCGACTGGTCGCGCGAGATCGCGGCCTGCGACCCGGCGTACTACAGGTGGAACCAGTGGCTGTTCCTGCGGATGCTCGAGCGCGGCATCGCCTACCGCAAGACGCAGGTCGTCAACTGGGATCCGGTCGACCAGACCGTGCTCGCCAACGAGCAGGTGATCGACGGGCGCGGCTGGCGCACCGGCGCGGTGGTCGAGAAGCGCGAGATCCCCGGGTACTACCTGAAGATCACCGACTACGCGGCGGAGCTGCTCGAGCAGGTCGAGCACCACCTCGACGGCTGGCCCGAGCGCGTGCGGATCATGCAGGCGAACTGGATCGGCCGCTCGATCGGCGTGCGCTTCGCGTTCCCGCACTCGATCCGCGGCGCCGACGGCGCGCCGGTGGGCGACGGCAGGCTGCACGTCTTCACGACGCGCGCCGACACGATCATGGGCGTGACCTTCGTCGCGGTCGCCCCCGAGCATCCGCTCGCGACGGTCGCCGCCGCGCGTGACGCGCGGGTCGCGGCCTTCGTCGCCGAGGCCAAGCGCGGCTCGGTGATGGAGGCCGACCTCGCGACGATGGAGAAGAAGGGCGTCGCGACCGGCCTCTTCGTCGAGCACCCGCTGACCGGCGCGCAGGTCGAGGTCTGGGTCGGCAACTACGTGCTGATGAGCTACGGCGACGGCGCGGTGATGGGCGTGCCGGCTCACGACGAGCGCGACTTCGCGTTCGCGCGCAAGTACGGGCTGCCGATCCGGCAGGTGATCGCGCGCGTCGGCGCCCCGCGCGACGGCGAGGAGGCCTTCACCGACCAGCGCTGGCAGGCCTGGTACGAGGACAAGTCGAACGTCGCCTGCACGAACAGCGGGGCGTACGACGGGCTCGCCTACGAGGCCGCGATCGAGGCGGTCGCCGCCGACCTCGCCGCCAAGGGCCTCGGCGACCGGAAGGTCCAGTACCGCCTGCGCGACTGGGGCATCTCGCGCCAGCGCTACTGGGGCACGCCGATCCCGATCATCCACTGCGCCGACTGCGGCCCGGTGCCGGTGCCCGACGACCAGCTTCCGGTGGTGCTTCCCGAGGACCTGGTGCCGGACGGCAGCGGCAATCCGCTGGCGAAGGACGAGCGCTTCCTGAAGTGCGCGTGCCCGAAGTGCGGCAAGCCCGCCCGGCGCGAGACCGACACGATGGACACCTTCGTCGACTCCGCCTGGTACTACATGCGCTACTGCTCGCCGGACAACGCGACGGCGATGGTCGACGCGCGCGCCGACTACTGGATGCCGATGGACCAGTACATCGGCGGCATCGAGCACGCGGTGCTGCACCTGCTGTACGCGCGCTTCTGGACGAAGGTGATGCGCGACGTCACCGGCCACGTGCCGTCCGACCCGAAGCGCGGCCTGGTCGCCTTCGACGAGCCGTTCACGCGCCTGCTCTGCCAGGGGATGGTGCTGAACCACATCTACTCGCGCAAGAACGCGAAGGGCGGCATCGAGTACTTCTGGCCCGACGAGGTCTCCGACGTGCACGGTCCGGACGGTCGCGTCACGCACGCGGTGCTCAAGTCCGACGGCTCGCGCGTCGAGTACGAGGGCGTGGGCACGATGTCGAAGTCGAAGAACAACGGCGTCGACCCGCAGGCGCTGATCGACAGGTACGGTGCGGACACCGCGCGGCTCTTCGTGATGTTCGCGAGTCCGCCCGAGCAGACGCTCGAATGGTCCGACGCCGGCGTCGAGGGCGCGAGCCGCTTCCTGCGGCGCGTCTGGGCGTTCGGCCACGCGTCGCGCGACGCGGTCGCGCGCGCGGCGGGTACGTCGGCGGCCGAGCACGCGGGCGCGATGTCCGCGGCCGCGAAGGCGCTGCGCCGCGAGATCCACACGGTGCTCAAGCAGGCGAGCTACGACTACGAGCGCAAGCAGTACAACACCGTCGTCTCGGCGACGATGAAGATGCTGAACGCGCTCGAGGGCGCGAAGCTCGAGGCGACCGCGGCCGATGCCGCGGCGCTGCGCGAGACGCTGTCGATCCTGCTGCGCGTGCTCTACCCGGTGGTGCCCCACCTCGGCCACGGGCTGTGGACCGCGCTCGGTTACGCCGGCGCGCACGGCGACCTGCTCGACGCGCCCTGGCCGACGCTCGACGAGGTCGCGCTGGTGCAGGACGAGCTCGAGCTGGTGCTGCAGGTCAACGGCAAGGTCCGCGGTGCGCTGCGCGTGCCGGCGAGCGCCGACCGCGCGGCGATCGAGGCGGCCGCGGTCGCCTCCGAGGCGGTCGCCCGCCACGCCGAGGGCCGCGCGCCGAAGAAGATCGTCGTCGTGCCGGGTCGCCTGGTCAACGTGGTGGTCTGATGCGGCGAGTGCCCGCGCTCCGCGGCGGCCGTCGCCTCGCGCTCGCGGCGGCACCCGTGCTGCTGCTCGCGGGCTGCGGCTTCAAGCTGCGCGGCGCGACCGAGCTGCCGTTCAAGACCTTCTACACCGCGCTGCCGCAGAGCTCGCAGCTCGGCGGCGAGCTGCGGCGCTCGGTGCGGATCAACGGCGCGACCGTGGTCGACCGGCGCGAGGACGCGCAGGTGCGCTTCGACATGCTGTCCGAGGCGGTCGAGCAGGAGATCACCGCGCTGTCGACCAGCGGCCGGCCGCGCGAGTACCAGCTGCGCTACCGGCTGCGCTGGGGCGTCAAGGACGCCAAGGAAGGCGAGCTGATCGCGCCGAACGAGATGCTGCTGCGGCGGCTGATCACCGTGCTCGACGTGCAGGGCATCCTGAACGCGGACGAGGTCGCGCTGCTCTATCGCGACATGCGGGTCGACGCGGTCGCGCAGATCCTGCGGCGGCTCTCGACGGTGAAGGTCGCGCCGCTGTGAGGCACCGCGCATGAGGCCGCGCCCGTGACCGCGCTGCGCGACGCGCAACTCGACGCCGCGCTCGCGAAGACGGGCGGCGTGCCGCCGCCGGTCACCTGGATCGCGAGCGACGAGCCGCTGCTGATGCTCGAGGCGGCGGACCGCGTGCGCGCGGCGGCGCGCGGCGCCGGCTTCGACGAGCGACAGGTGTTCCACGTCGACCGCTCGTTCCGCATCGACGCGCTCGTGGCCGAGGCCGGCGCGCTGTCGCTGTTCGCGAGCCGCCGGCTGCTCGAGCTGCGCTTCACCGGCAAGCCGGGCAAGGAGCTCGGCGAGGCGCTCGCCGACGCGCTCGAGGCGCTGCCCGAGGACGTGCGGCTGCTCGCGACGAGCCCCAGGCTCGACAAGGCGACCGCGGAGTCCGCGTGGTTCGCACGGCTCGCGCGCCTCGGATGGTACGTGGCGATCCCGGTCGTCGAACGCGACCGGCTGCCCGCCTGGATCGGCGAGCGGCTCGCGCGCGATGGCCGCCGCGCCGACGCGGCGACGCTGCGGCTGATCGCCGAGCGCGTCGAGGGCAACCTGCTCGCGGCGCGCCAGGAGGTCGACAAGCTGGCGCTGCTGTTCCCGCAGGGCGCGCTCGATGCCGAGGCGGTCCGCGCGGCGGTGCTCGACGTCGCGCGCTGGGACGCGTTCGACCTGGTCGACGCCGCGGTCGCCGGCGACGCGCCGCGCGCGCTGCGCTGCCTCGCCGGCCTGCGCGCCGAGGGCACCGCGGTGCCGGTCGTGCTGTGGGCGCTCGCCGAAGCGGTGCGCACACTCGCGCGCGCCGCCGGCGCGCGAGACGCCGGACGGCCGGCCGGCCAGGCGCTGCGCGAGGCGCGGGTCTGGGGCGATCGCGAGCGCACCTACGCCGCGGCGCTGCGCCGGCTCGACACCGCGACGCTGCGCCGCCTGCTGCGGGCCTGCGCCCGCACCGATAGAATCGCCAAGG
>JBILTM010000163.1:0-12172 GCA_044371545.1 Burkholderiaceae bacterium | reverse complement strand
GCTGGCCGGCGCATCGTCGCTCGCGCTCGAGGCCGAGGCGGCCGGCGGCTGAGCGCCGGCCCGCGCCCCCAAGGAGCTCCGACGATGAATCCGATCGACATCCCGGTCTACGTCGCCGAGGTCGGCCGCCGCGCGCGCGCCGCGTCTCGCGCGACCGCCCGCGCCGCCACCGCCGCGAAGGACGCGGCGCTGCTCGCCGCCGCCGCCGCGATCCGCCGCGAGGCCGCGTCGCTCGCCGCCGCGAACGCGAAGGACCTCGAGGCCGCGCGCGCCGCCGGCCACGACGCCGCGTTCGTCGACCGGCTCGCGCTGACGCCGAAGGTCATCGAGTCGATGGCCGTCGGCCTCGAGCAGATCGCGGCGCTGCCCGATCCGGTCGGCGAGATCTCGGACATGCGCTTCCGGCCCTCGGGCATCCAGGTCGGGAAGATGCGCGTGCCGCTCGGCGTGATCGGCATCGTCTACGAATCGCGGCCGAACGTGACGATCGATGCGGCCGGCCTGTGCGTGAAGTCCGGCAACGCGACGATCCTGCGCGGCGGCTCCGAGGCGATCCACAGCAACCGTGCGCTCGCCGCGCTGGTGCGCGAGGGCCTCCAGGCCGCCGGCCTGCCCGCCGACGCGGTGCAGCTGATCGACACCACCGACCGTGCGGCGGTCGGCGCGCTGATCTCGAGCCCCGAGTGGGTCGACGTGATCGTGCCGCGCGGCGGCAAGTCGCTGATCGAGCGGATCTCGGCCGAGGCGCGCGTGCCGGTGATCAAGCACCTCGACGGCATCTGCCACGTGTACGTCGACGCCGCCGCCGACCTCGACCGCGCGATCCGCATCTGCGACAACGCAAAGACCCAGCGCTACTCGCCGTGCAACACGATGGAGACGCTGCTGGTCGACCGCGGGATCGCGCCGCGGCTGCTGCCGCCGCTCTGCGCGATCTACGCGGCCAAGGGCGTCGAGCTGCGCGGCTGCGACGCGACCCGCGAGATCCTGTCGACGGCCGGCCTGTCGTGCGTGCCGGCGACCGAGACCGACTGGGCGACCGAGTACCTCGCGCCGATCCTGTCGATCCGCGTCGTCGACGGCCTCGACGCGGCGATCGACCACATCGAGCGCTGGGGTTCGCGGCACACCGACGCGATCGTCACCGAGGACCACTCGCGCGCGATGCGCTTCGTGCGCGAGGTCGACTCGTCCAGCGTGATGATCAACGCCTCGACGCGCTTCGCCGACGGCTTCGAGTACGGCCTGGGCGCCGAGATCGGCATCTCGACCGACAAGCTGCACGCGCGCGGGCCGGTCGGGCTCGAGGGACTGACCTCGCTGAAGTGGGTGGTGTTCGGCTCGGGCCAGGTGCGGACCTGACCCGGCCGGCGCGGGCCGCGCCGCGGCCCGCCGTGACGGCTCAGAGCGTCGGCACCGGCCCGAGGTAGTCGCGCTTGCCGACCTCCACGCCGTTGTGGCGCAGGATGTCGTACGCGGTCACCACGTGGAAGTAGAAGTTCGGCATCGCCCAGTGCAGCAGGAAGGTGCGGCCGTCGAACGCGTAGGTCGCGATGCGGGTCGGCACCTCGACGCGGCGGGCCTCGGCGCCCTCGAACGCGTCGCGCGGCACGCCCGCCACGAACGCGCGGGTCTTCTCGATGCGCGCCTTCAGCTGCTCGAACGTGGTCTCGTCGTCGGCGAACTTCGGTGCCTCGACGCCGGTGAGCCGCGCGACGCCGAACTTCGCGGCGTCGGTCGCGATCTGGACCTGCCGCGCGAGCGGGAACATGTCGGGCGCGAGCCGCGACTGCAGCAGCACGGCCGGCTCGTAGCCCTTCGCCTGCGCGTGCGCGACGGCCTTGTCGAGCAGCGTCGACAGGTTCTTCAGCATCGAATCGAACACCGGCACCGCGGTGTCGTGCAGGGAGGGGGCCATCGTCTCGTCCGTGGGGTTGCGAAAGCCGACGATTCTATCGCCGGCACGGCCGACGGCCCCGGGACCGCCGGTCGGGCCGGGCGAGCCGGTACAATCGACGCATGCTCTGGGTCAAGTCGCTGCACATCGTCTTCGTCACCAGCTGGTTCGCCGGCCTGTTCTACCTGCCCCGCATCCTCGTGAACCTCGCGATGGTCCCCGCCGGCTCCGACGCCGAGCGCGCGCGGCTGCTGCTGATGGCGCGCAAGCTCTATCGCTTCATGGGCCCGCTGATGGTGCTGGCGCTCGCCTTCGGGATCTGGCTGTGGCTCGGCTGGGGCTTCGGCGGCGGGTGGATGCACGCGAAGCTCGCGCTGGTGGTCGTGCTCGTCGGCTACCACCACGTCTGCGGCGCGATGGTGAAGCGCTTCGAGCGCGGCGAGAACGCGCGCTCGCACGTCTGGTACCGCTGGTTCAACGAGGCGCCGGTGCTGCTGCTGGTGGCAACGGTGATCCTCGTCGTCGTCAAGCCCTTCTGATCCCGTCCTCGCGAGGCGGGACCCACCCCATCGGGCCCCGGGCCCGCGCGAGGAGACCGCGTCCATGCAGACCGTCCGCTACTTCTTCACCCCGGTGTCCCCGTGGACCTACCTCGGCCACGACCGTTTCGTCGCGATGGCGCGGCGCCACGGCGCGAAGGTGCTGCTGCGGCCCTGCGATCTCGGGCGCGTGTTCCCGGTCTCCGGCGGCGTGCCGCTCGCCAAGCGCGCGCCGCAGCGGCAGGCGTACCGCCTGCACGAGCTGGCGCGCTGGCGCGACCACGTCGGCGTGCCGCTGAACATCCATCCGAAGCACTTCCCGGTGCCGGCCGACCTCGCCGCGAAGACGATCGTCGCCGCCGACCTCGTCGCGGGCACCGACGCGGCGCTGGCGTTCGCCGGCGCGCTGATGCGCGCGTGCTGGGCCGAGGAGCGCGACGTGTCGGACGCCGCCACCGTCGCCGCGCTCGTCGCCGCGCAGGGGCTCGACGCCGCCGCGCTCGCCGCGAAGGCCGACGAGGCCGCGCGCCTGTTCGATGCGTACACCGACGAGGCGATCGAGCGGCAGGTGTTCGGCGCGCCGTTCTACGTCGTCGGCGACGAACCGTTCTGGGGCCAGGACCGGCTCGAGTTCGTCGAGCGCGCGCTCGCGCGCGGCTGAGCGGGCGGCGCCGACGCACGCCCCCGCCGCGCACGCACCGCACGCCCTCCGGCCCGCCCGATCGTGACGTCGACCGCCTTCTTCGCACCCTGCCCGCGCGGCCTCGAGGCCGCGCTCGCCGACGAGCTGCGCGCGCTCGGCGCGGACGTCGTCGCGACGCCGGCGGGCGGCGTGCGATTCGACGGCGACGCGGCGCTCGGGCTCGCCGCCAACCTGCACTCGCGGATCGCGAGCCGCGTGCTGCAGCAGGTCGCGCACGCGTCGTACCGGTCGGAGGACGACCTCTACCGCCTCGCGCACGACACCGAGTGGGAGCGCTGGCACGAGCCGCTCGCGTCGCTGCGGATCGACACCACCGCGATCGGCGCGCCGGTGCGCAGCCTGCAGTTCGCGACGCTGCGCATCAAGGACGGCCTGGTCGACCGGCTGCGCGAGCGCTTCGGAGATCGACCCTCGATCGATCGCCAGCGGCCCGAGCGGCGCGTGTTCGCGTTCCTCGAGGCGGGCCGCTGCACGCTCTACCTCGACTGGTCGGGCGAGTCGCTGTTCAAGCGCGGCTGGCGCCGCGACGGCGTCGACGCGCCGATGAAGGAGAACCTCGCCGCGGGCCTGCTCGCGCTCTCGGGCTGGACGCCGGGCACGCCGCTGCTCGACCCGTTCTGCGGCTCGGGCACGATCGTCGTCGAGGCCGCGATGATCGCGGCCGGCGTGCCACCGGGCGCGAACCGGCGCTTCGCATTCGAACGCATGCGCGGCTTCGACCGGGGCGCGTGGGACCGGATGCGCCGCGTCGCGCCGCGGCCCGCGCCCGCCGCGGCGACGATCTTCGGCTCGGACGTGTCCGAGGCCGCACTCGCCGCGGCGCGCTCGAACCTCGCGCGCTGCGGCGCGGACCCCGCGTGGGTGGCGCTGCGCCAGCTCGACGCGCTGCACCTCGACCGCGCGCCGGCCGAGACCGGGCTGCTGCTCGCGAACCCGCCCTACGGCGAGCGCCTCGACGTCAAGGGGCGCCAGTCGCTCGCGCAGGCCGACCGGTTCTGGCCGGCGTTCGCGACGCTGCTCAAGCAGCGCTTCGCGGGCTGGTCCGCCTGCCTCTTCACCAGCGACCTCG
The DNA here is from genome assembly GCA_044371545.1 of Burkholderiaceae bacterium. Classification (GTDB taxonomy): domain Bacteria; phylum Pseudomonadota; class Gammaproteobacteria; order Burkholderiales; family Burkholderiaceae_E; genus UBA4615. The sequence goes on along the minus strand of JBILTM010000163.1, from coordinate 7,964 downwards.
AGCTGCCGCAACGGCTGCGGCTCAAGCCGTCGAAGCGCACGCCGCTCTTCAACGGCGCGCTCGAGTGCCGGCTGTTCAGGTTCGAGATGGTGGCGGGCTCGGCCCGGCGGCCCAAGGACGGGGGGCCGGGCGCCGACGTTCCGGACGCTTGAGCGTCCCCGCCGCCTCGGCAGGGCTCAGCGCGCGGCGCCCCGTGCTCCGGTCGTGCGACTCGGGAGCGCTCTTCCCGAACACGCCTTCGCACAGAACCACGCGACGCCGGCGATCGCGCTCCCCGCGATGCAGGCGATCGACGACGGGTTCGCGAAGTCGGACAGCGGATCGTCCCGCAACCGCCAGTGCAGGCCGGCGTGCAGGATCGCGAACGCCGAGAAGGCCGCCCGGGACCCTTCCCTCAGCCGCTCCGAGGGATGCGAGACGACATGTCCGATCGCCACGAAGAGCGGCAGGTGCAGGACCGCGAACAGCTGCGCCGCGACGTCGTCCGGCAACGATCGCAGCCCGTAGAGCAGCCTCCACTCGGCGCGCAGCGACGCGTCGACCTCGTGGGCGACCATCGCGCCGACACAGGCGAGGAAGGCGATTCGGGCGAAAGGCGCGGCGCAGCGGCTCATGGGAGGCAGTCTCCCATCAGCGCGACCGCGACGCGATGACCTCGAAGGTCAAACGATGTCGAGGTGCTCGGTGCCGCGGTTCAGGTCGCGCGCGGTGCGCTTGCTGTTCAGCTTGATGTTGAGCCGCAGGTCGTTGACCGAGTCGGCGTTGCGCAGCGCGTCCTCGTAGCCGATCTTGAGCGCCTCGTAGAGATCGAACAGCGCCTGGTCGAAGGTCTGCATCCCGAGCTCGCGGGACTTCTTCATCACTTCCTTGATCCCGCTGACCTCGCCCTTGAAGATCAGGTCGCCGATCAGCGGCGTGTTCAGCAGGATCTCGACCGCGGGCACGCGGCCCTTGCCGGTGGCCAGCGGCAGCAGGCGCTGCGAGACGATCGCCTTCAGGTTCAGCGACAGGTCCATCAGCAGCTGGTGGCGCCGCTCCTCGGGGAAGAAGTTGATGATCCGGTCGAGCGCCTGGTTCGCGCTGTTCGAGTGCAGCGTGGCCATGCACAGGTGGCCGGTCTCGGCGAACGCGATCGCGTGCTCCATCGTCTCGCGGTCTCGGATCTCGCCGATCATGATCACGTCGGGCGCCTGACGCAGCGTGTTCTTGAGGGCGATTTCCCAGCTGTCGGTGTCGACGCCCACCTCGCGGTGCGTGACGATGCAGTTGCGGTGCGGGTGCACGTACTCCACCGGATCCTCGATGGTCACGATGTGGCCGTGCGTGTTCTCGTTGCGGTAGCCGATCATCGCGGCGAGCGAGGTCGACTTGCCCGAGCCGGTCGCGCCGACCATGATGATCAGCCCGCGCTTGGTCAGCGACAGGTCGCGCATGATCGGCGGGAGGTCGAGCTCCTCGAAGCGCGGGATGTGGCTCTGGATCGTCCGCAGCACGACGCCGACGCGGCCGAGCTGCATGAACGCGTTGACGCGGAAGCGGCCGATGCCGGTCGGGCTGATCGCGAAGTTCAGCTCCTTGTTCGCCTCGAACTCGCTCGCTTGCCGGTCGTTCATCAGTGCGCGCGCGAGCTCGACCGTGTGCTGCGGCGTGAGCGGCACGTTCGAGACCGGCATCACCTTGCCGTCGATCTTGAACGCGGGCGGGAACTCGGCGGTGAGGAACAGGTCCGAGCCGCGCTTCGACAGCATCAGCTTCAGCAGGTCGTGCAGGAACTTCGACGCCTGCTCGCGCTCCATGCCGCTGGAGCGGGAGCCCGGGGCGGCGCCGGGGACCTTGAGATCCGGTGAGATGGCGATCAACAGCTGCTCCTGCCCGTCATCCGGGGAAGTTGTCCTTGTTCGCCGCGGCGTTGCGCGCCTCGGCCATCGAGATCACGTTGCGCCGGACCAGGTCGGTCAGGCACTGGTCGAGCGTCTGCATGCCGACCGAGGCGCCGGTCTGGATCGACGCGTTCATCTGCGCGACCTTGGCCTCGCGGATCAGGTTCCGGATCGCGGGCGTGCCGATCATGATCTCGTGCGCGGCGACGCGGCCGCCGCCGTCCTTGGTCTTCAGCAGCGACTGCGAGATCACCGCCTTCAGCGACTCCGACAGCATCGCGCGCGTCATCTCCTTCTCGGCCGCCGGGAACACGTCGATGATCCGGTCGATCGTCTTGGCCGCGCTCGAGGTGTGCAGCGTGCCGAACACCAGGTGGCCGGTCTCGGCCGCCGTCAGCGCGAGGCGGATCGTCTCCAGGTCGCGCAGCTCGCCGACCAGGATGATGTCCGGGTCCTCGCGCAGCGCCGAGCGCAGCGCGTTGCTGAACGACAGCGTGTGCGGGCCGACCTCGCGCTGGTTGATCAGGCAGCGCTTGGCGTCGTGCACGAACTCGATCGGGTCCTCGACCGTCAGGATGTGACCGTAGACGTTCTCGTTGATGTGGTTGACCATCCCGGCGAGCGTGGTCGACTTGCCCGAGCCGGTGGGGCCGGTCACCAGGATCAGCCCGCGCGGCTGCATCGAGAGCTCGGCGAAGATCTTCGGCGCGTTGAGCTCCTCGAGCGTCAGGATCTTCGACGGGATCGTCCGCATCACGGCGCCGGCGCCGCGCTGCTGCTGGAACGCGTTGACGCGGAAGCGCGCGAGCCCGGGGATCGCGAACGAGAAGTCGCACTCGAGGTTCTCCTCGTAGTCCTTCCGCTGCGCGTCGTTCATGATGTCGTAGATCATCCCGTGCACCGCCTCGTGCTCCATCGGCGGGAGGTTGATCCGTCGGACGTCCCCGTGCACGCGGATCATCGGGGGCAGGCCCGCCGAGAGGTGCAGGTCCGACGCCTTGTTCTTGACCGCAAACGCGAGCAGTTCCGCAATGTCCATGAATGTTCCGAACGAGATGACCGGTCTACGGAAAGAGGATCCTAGGCCGACGCGCGCGCCGACCGAGCCGCCGTCCGAAGGCCCGTCGCCGGCTGCGACGGACGGTGACGGGTCGTTGCGCGACCGCCACGCGGCCGTGCGCGCCCGGATCGACGCCGCCGCACGGGCCTGCGGGCGCGCGCCGGAGGACGTCGCGCTGCTCGCGGTGAGCAAGACCTTCGACGCCGACACCGTGCTCGCGCTCGCCGCGACCGGACAGCGGGCCTTCGGCGAGAACTATTTGCAGGAAGCGCTGCCCAAGATGGCAGCGGTCCGCGACCGGTGGGCGCTCCGGGCGTCCGGACGGTCGGCGGGGCCGTCGGGGCACACGGAGCCGGCGACAGCCGGGCCGTCGTGGCACACGGAGCCGGCGACAGCCGGGCCGTCGTGGCACTTCATCGGCCCGATCCAGTCCAACAAGACCAAGGCGATCGCCGAGGCCTTCGACTGGGTGCACTCGGTCGACCGCGAGAAGGTCGCACGCCGGCTGTCCGAGCAACGCCCCGAGGGCCTCGCGCCGCTGCAGGTCTGCGTGCAGGTCGACGTGAGCGGCGAGGCGACCAAGAGCGGCTGCGACCCGTCCGAGGCGATCGCGCTCGGCGCGGCGATCGCGGCGATGCCGAGGCTGAGGCTGCGCGGCCTGATGGCGATCCCGGCGCCGACCGACGATCCGGGCGCGCAGCGTGCGCAGTTCGCCCGGGTGCGGGCGGTGTTCGAGGCGATGTGCGCGGCCGGGCTGCCGGTCGACACGCTGTCGATGGGCATGTCGGGGGACCTGGAGGCCGCGATCGCCGAAGGCGCGACGATCGTGCGCGTCGGCACGGCGCTGTTCGGGGCGCGGCCGGGCAAGGCGGCCTGAGGCGGGCATACGCCGCCGCGGATCGAGAGCGCACCGGCCCGCGCGCGCCGCCGTGCAGGGCGGGCGCAGCCGTGATGTCGTCTGGAAGGCCGGCCTCGGCCGGCGCACTCCGCGGCGGGGTGCCGCGGGCGGGGCGTCGCGTGCGGCGCGTCGGCCCCGTCTCGCAGGGACGGCGCGTAAGGCGCCGCCCGGCGGATCGTCAGGCCATCCGCTTCAGCGCCGCGGCGAGGCGGCTCTTGTAACGCGACGCGGCGTTCTTGTGGATGATCCGCTTGTCTGCGATCGAGTCGATGACGCTCTGCGATGCGCGCAGCTGCGCGGTGGCCGCGGTCTTGTCGCCGGTGGCGACAGCCTTGCGGACCGACTTGATCGCGGTGCGCAGGCGCGAGCGCAGGCTGGAGTTGTGCGCGTTCTGCTTGGCAGCCTGGCGGGCGCGCTTGCGAGCCGAAGCGATGTTGGCCATGCGAAAATCTCTTTCTCAGGAGAGGCCGCAGGCATCGCGTCCGTTCTTCGCGGGGACGCGCTCGGCTGCAGGCCGGAAAATTCGGGAAAGCCTTGAATCATAAAGCACTTTGCACCGCCCTGGCAAGCCGGGACGGTCCGCGGCCCCACGGAGCCGGTTCTTGAACCTCCTGCGCTCGGCGGCGACCGTCAGCGGGCTGACGCTGCTGTCGCGGATCACCGGGCTGATCCGCGAGAACCTGACGGCGACGATCTTCGGCGCATCCGCGCTGACCGACGCGTTCTTCGTGGCGTTCAGGCTGCCGAACCTGCTGCGGCGGATGTTCGCCGAGGGTGCGTTCTCGCAGGCCTTCGTGCCGATCCTCGCCGCCGCCCGCGAGGGGGGCGACGACGCATCGATGCACCGTCTCGTCGACCACGTCGCGACCGTGCTCTTCTGGGTGCTGGTGGCGGTGTCGGCCCTCGGGGTCGTCGCGGCGCCGGCGCTGGTGTGGGCGATGGCCTCGGGCCTCGCCGCCGAGCCGGGCGCGTTCGAGGCCGGCGTCGTGATGACCCGGTGGATGTTCCCGTACATCCTGCTGATCTCGATGGTCGCGCTCGCGGCCGGCGTGCTGAACACATGGCGGCAGTTCGCGGTGCCCGCCTTCACGCCGGTGCTGCTGAACCTCGCGTTCATCGGCGCGGCGCTGTTCCTGTCGCCCCGCTTCGACCCGCCGGTCTACGCGCTCGCCGCGGGCGTCGTGGCGGGCGGCGTCGCGCAGCTCGCGCTGCAGGTCCCGGCGCTGATGCGCATCGGCATGCTGCCGCGGATCGGCTTCGACCTGAAGGCGGCGGTCGCGGATCCGCAGGTGCGGCGGATCGTCCGGCAGATGGGGCCGGCGGTGCTCGCGGTGTCGGTCGCGCAGGTCAGCCTGATCGTCAACACGCACATCGCGTCGCGGCTCGGCCCGGGCGCGGTCTCGTGGGTGTCGTTCGGCGACCGGCTGATGGAGTTCCCGACCGCGCTCCTCGGCGTCGCGCTCGGCACGGTGCTGCTGCCAAGCCTCGCCCGGGCGAACGCCGCCGGGCAGAGCGACGAGTACGCGGCGCTGCTCGACTGGGGGCTGCGGCTCGCCGCGCTGCTCGCGCTGCCCTGCATGGTCGGGCTCGCGCTGATGGCCGAGCCGCTGACAGCGCTGCTGTACCACTACGGCCGTTTCGACGCGCAGGACCTGCAGATGACCGGCCGCGCGGTGCTCGCGTACTCGGTCGGCCTGCTGGGGCTGATCGCGGTCAAGATCCTCGCGCCGGGCTTCTACGGCAAGCAGGACGTGCGCACGCCGTTCAGGATCGCGCTCGTCGTGCTCGCCGTCACCCAGGCGCTGAACGTCGCGTTCGTGCCCGCCTTCGGCCACGCCGGCCTGGCACTGTCGATCTCGGTGGCGGCGATGGTGAACGCCGCGCTGCTGCTCGCCGGCCTGATGCGACGGGGCATCTACCGCCCGCAGCCCGGCTGGCTCGCGTTCGGCGCGAAGCTCGCGGTCGCGCTCGTGCTGCTTGCCGCGCTGCTCGCGGTCGCGGTCCCGCGCTTCGACTGGGTCGCGATGAAGGTCGAGCCGCTGACGCGCGCGGCCCTGGTGCTCGGCCTCGTCGGCGCGGGCGCCCTCCTCTACCTCGGAACGCTGGCCGCGCTCGGCCTGCGGCCCCGCCAGTTCGTGCGTCGCACCGGAGACTCCAGATGACCGATCCGATCCACTCCGTCCGCATCGCCTTCGTCGGTGGCGGCAACATGGCCGCCGCGCTGATCGGCGGCCTCGTCGCGCGCGGCGCGGCCGCCTCGCGGATCGCCGCGATCGACCCGTCCGACGCGCAGCGCGCGTCGCTCGCCTCGCGCTTCGGCATCGCGACGCACGCCGCGCCGTCGGCCGCGGCACTCGACGCCGACGTCGTCGTGCTCGCGGTCAAGCCGCAACAGATGCGCGAGGCGGTGACCGCGATCGCGCCGCACCTGCGTGCGCCGCTGCTGCTGTCGGTCGCGGCCGGCGTGCGCGCGGCCGACGTGTCGCGCTGGCTCGACGGCCACGCACGGATCGTGCGCACGATGCCGAACACGCCGGCGCTGGTCGGCCTGGGCGCCACCGGGCTCGCCGCCTTCCCCGGCACGTCCGAGGCGGACCGCCGGCTCGCCGAATCGATCGTGGGTGCGGTCGGCATCGCGGTGTGGGTGGACGACGAGTCGAAGCTCGACGCGGTGACCGCGCTGAGCGGCAGCGGCCCGGCCTACGTGTTCCGGTTCATCGAGTCGATGATCGAGGGCGGCGTCGCGCTCGGGCTGAGCCCCGAGCAGGCGCGACGGCTCGCGCTGCAGACGGCGCTCGGCGCGGCGCAGCTCGCGTCGACCTCGGACGAGCCGCCCTCGGTGCTGCGCGAGCGGGTCACCTCGAAGGGCGGCACCACCGCCGCGGGCCTCGCGGTGATGGCCGAGCGCGGGCTGCCGTCGATGGTGGCCGACGCGATGGCCGCCGCGTGCAGGCGTTCCGAGGAACTCGGACGGGAGTTCGGCGCGTCGGCCTGAGCCGGACGCGCCACCCGCCGTCAGGCGAGCACGAAGTCGACCGCGATCCCCGCGAACACAGCGGCACCGAACCAGGTGTTGTGGTTGAACGCGCGGAAGCAGCCCTCGCGGCTGCGGTCGCGGATCAGTGTCCAGTGGTAGGCGGCGATGCCGGCCGCGACGACGAGGCCCGCGTAGTAGGCCGGGCCGAGCTCCTCGAGGCGGCCGACCCACGCGAGCAGCGCGAGCGTCGCCGCGTACGAAGCCATCACCGCGGCGACGTCGAAGCGGCCGAAGGTGATCGCGGACGTGCGGATGCCGATCTTCAGGTCGTCGTCGCGATCGACCATCGCGTATTCGGTGTCGTAGGCGATCGCCCAGAACACGTTCGCGGCGAGCATCGCCCACGAGGACAGCGGCAGCGTGCCCTGGATGGCGGCCCAGGCCATCGGGATGCCGAAGCCGAAGGCGATGCCGAGGTAGGCCTGCGGGATCGCGAGGAGGCGCTTGGTGAACGGGTAGCTCGCCGCGAGGAACGCGCCGACGAACGCGAGGCCGATCGTCAGGCCGTTCAACGGCAGCACCAGCAGGAACGACACGAGCGACAGCACGACGAACAGCGCGAGCGCCTCGCCGGGCCGGATCAGCCCGGCGGTCAGCGGCCGCTCGGCGGTGCGCTTCACGTGGCGGTCGAAGTCGCGGTCGGCCCAGTCGTTGATCGCACAGCCGGCCGAGCGCATCAGCAGCGTACCGACGCAGAACGCGACCAGCACGTACGCGGGCGGCGCGCCGTGCCCGGCGACGAACAGCGCCCACAGCGTCGGCCACAGCAGCAGCAGCGTGCCGATCGGCCTGTGCAGGCGCAGCAGCCGCGCGTAGAGCAGCCAGCGCGGCGCGGCGGCGCCGGGACGCACCGAGCTCATCGGGCCGCCTCGACGGTGCGGCGCGCGTGCGGGGTGCGCGTGCGGTGCGCAGGCGCCGGCGACACATCGCGGGCCCGGCCCTCGATGAGCTCGGTCCGCGGGCGCGCGGCGACCGGGGTCGCGCCGGCGGCTCCGCCCCCCCCCCCCCCCCCCCCCCCCCCCCCCCCCCCCCCCCCCCCCCGCCCCCCCGCCCCGCCCGCGCCCCCGCGCCCCCCCCCGCCGGGGGGGC
>JBILTM010000280.1:0-5457 GCA_044371545.1 Burkholderiaceae bacterium | reverse complement strand
GCCCCAATGCCGGACATCGACGTCCGGCCAGGCGTACGATGAGGAGGCATCGTCGTCACGTCCCACGCACCGGAGACTGCCCGCCTTGGATGCGATCGTCCAGCATCTCCCCGAGCTCGCGCTCGCCGGCGCCCTCGCCTGGGGTGCGGGCCTGCGCCTGTACCTCGTCGTGTTCGGCCTCGGGCTGGCCGGCTGGTACGGCCTGCTGCCGCTGCCCGAGCACCTGCGGCTGCTCGCCAACCCGGTGGTGATCGGCGCCGCCGGCTTCATGGCGACGGTCGAGCTCTTCGCCGACAAACTGCCCTTCCTCGACACGCTGTGGGACGGGCTGCAGACCTTCGTGCGGATCCCTGCGGGCGCGGCGCTCGCCGCCGGCGTGTTCGGCGACTCGGGCGCGGGCGTCGCGCTCGCGGCGGCGCTGCTCGGCGGCTCGGTGACCGCGGCGACGCACTTCTCGAAGGCCGGCGCGCGCGCCGCGGCGAACACCTCGCCCGAGCCGTTCTCCAACCTCGGGCTGTCGTTCGCCGAGGACGCGCTGGTGATCGGCGGCAGCTGGCTCGCGATCACCTATCCGGCGGTGTTCCTGGTGCTGCTCGCGCTGTTCCTGGTCGCCGCGGTGCTGCTGGTGAGCTGGCTGGTGCGCGGCTTTCGCCGGCTATTCAGGCGAGCTCCAGCAGCAGGTTCGCCAGGTCTGCCGGCGCGGTGACCATCATGTCGTGGCCGCTGTCGATGGTCCGGTACGTCCAGCTCGGATCGTCCTTCAGCCGGCCATAGGTCGGCTGCATCGAGCGGAACGGCGGGTTCGCGGCCGCGACGTAGGTTCGGCGCAGCCCCTCGCTGCCGCCGTGGCGCAGCACGATCTCGCCGACGTAGGTGCCCGCCGGCATCGGTCGCATGCGCCGCTGCAGCCAGCGGACGTCGTCGATCGCGGTGACGCCGAACACCTGGGGCGCCGGCGGCGGCAGCGCCACGCCCGCGCCGTGCTCGCGGATCGCGGCCAGGCGCAGCTGCCGGTCCTCGGGCGTGTTGAAGTCGGCCCAGCGCCAGCGCGTCGTGCCCGGGGGCGGCACCACCGCGTCGAGGAACACGCAGTGCGCGATGCGCTCGCGCAGCACGTCGGCGACACCGCTGATCACGTTGCCGCCGTAGCTGTGCCCGACCAGCACCAGTTCGCCCTCGGGCTCCTCGGCCTCGACGAGCCCGAGCACGTCGTCGACGTGCGTCGCGAGCGAGACCTGCGCGCCGAACAGGTGGGCGCGGTCGCCGAGCCCGGTGAGCGAGGGCGCGAGCACGCGGTGGCCGGCCGCCGCGAGCCGGGGCGCAACCCGCGCCCAGCACCAGCCCCCGTGCCACGCGCCGTGGACGAGCAGGTAGGTGCGCGCGGCGTTCGTCATCACGTCGGGCTCAGATCGCCTGGTCGCCGGTCTCGCCGGTGCGGATGCGGATCACCTGCTCGACCGCGGTGACGAAGATCTTGCCGTCGCCGATCCGGCCGGTGCGCGCGGCGCGCACCACCGCGTCGATCGCGCCGTCGAGCGAGGCGTCGGTCACCACCACCTCGACCTTCACCTTCGGCAGGAAGTCGACGACATACTCGGCGCCCCGGTACAGCTCGGTGTGTCCCTTCTGCCGCCCGAAGCCCTTGACCTCGGTGACGGTGAGGCCGGTGACGCCGACCTCCGCGAGCGCCTCGCGGACCTCGTCCAGCTTGAACGGCTTGATGATCGCGGTGATGCGTTTCATGGCGCTCTCCAGGGGCACGCGGCCCGTTCGATGGTGATCAGTCGCGGAACTTCGAGGTGATCGGGTAGCGCCAGTCGCGCCCGAACGCGCGCGGCGTCACCCGGATGCCGACCGGCGCCTGCCGGCGCTTGTACTCGCTGATCCGCATCAGCCGCACGATCTTCTCGACCGCGTCGCGCGGATAGCCGGCCGCGACGATGTCGTCGACGCGCCGGTCCTCCTCCATGTACATCTGCACGATCCCGTCGAGCTGGTCGTACGGCGGCAGCGAGTCCTGGTCCTTCTGGTCGGGCCGCAGCTCGGCGCTCGGCGCTCGCGTGATGATCCGCTCCGGGATCACCTCGGACACGCCGTTGCGGTACGTGCAGAGCCGGTAGACCAGGGTCTTGGCGATGTCCTTGATGACCGCGAAGCCGCCGGCGAGGTCGCCGTAGAGTGTCGAGTAGCCGACCGCCATCTCCGACTTGTTGCCGGTGGTCAGCACGATCGAGCCGAACTTGTTGGACAGCGCCATCAGGATCGTGCCGCGGATGCGCGCCTGCAGGTTCTCCTCGGTCGTGTCCGGCTTCGTGCCCTCGAACTCGCCGGCGAGCGTCGAGAGGAACGCGTCGAAGCAGGTCGCGATCGGGATCTCGTCGTAGCGCACGCCGAGCCGCGCGGCCATGTCGCGCGCGTCGATCCAGCTGATGTCGGCGGTGTAGCGCGAGGGCATCATCACCGCGCGCACCTTGTCCGCGCCGAGCGCGTCGACCGCAATCGCGAGCGTGAGCGCCGAGTCGACGCCGCCCGACAGGCCGATGATCGCGCCGGGAAAGCCGTTCTTGCCGAGGTAGTCGCGCACGCCGAGCACCAGCGCCGCGTAGACCTGCGCCTCGAGCGAGGCGGCCGGCGCGATCGGGCCCGACAGCGTGCCGTCGTCGGCGACGTCCACCAGCAGCAGGTCCTCGACGAAGGCCGGCGCCTGCGCGGCGAGCGCGCCGTCGGCGTTCAGCGCGAAGCCCATGCCGTCGAACACCAGCTCGTCCTGGCCGCCCACCAGGCTCGAGAGCACGATCGACAGCCCCTGCGCGCAGACGTTGCGGCGGACCGTGTCCACCCGCTCGCCCTGCTTGTCGAGGTGGTACGGGCTCGCGTTCGGTGCGACCAGCACGCGCGCGCCCGCGGCCTTCGCGGCGGCCGGCGCGTTCGGGAACCAGAAGTCCTCGCAGATCACCACGCCGACCGGCACCCCGTCGACGTCGACGACCAGCGGCGCATCGCAGGGCTCGAAGTAGCGCTGCTCGTCGAACACGCCGTAGTTGGGCAGCTCGCGCTTGCGGTACTCGCCGAGCACGCGGCCCGCGTGCACGACGCTCGCCGCGTTGTAGCGGCGCCCGCCCTCCTCGCTCGGATGCCCGATCACGAGGCGCAGCGCGGGCCATTGCCTCGACTGCTCGACCAGCGCGGCGAGCCCGGCGCGCGTCCTGTCATAGAATGACCCGCGCAACAGCAGGTCCTCGGGCGGGTAGCCGGTCAGCGAGAGCTCCGGCGTCACCAGCACCTGCGCGCCGGACTCGTGGGCGCGCTGCGCAGCCGCGGCGATCCGGCCGCGGTTGCCTTCGAAATCACCGACGACCTGGTTCAGCTGAGCACTGGCGATCCGGATGGGCATGAGCGGCAAGGGCAATGCGGCGCGAGCCGGCGATTATCGCATGCGCGTCGTGGCCGACGTCCGCGCGCTGGACGCCGCGCAATGGGATTCGCTGGCCGGCGAGGCCGGCCCCGGGCCGTTCGTGCGGCACGCGTTCCTCGCCGCGCTGCAGGCCACCGGATGCGTCGGCGAGGACAGCGGCTGGCTGCCGCGGTTCGTCGTGCTCGAGGACGCGTCGGGGGCGCTCGCGGCCGCGGCGCCGCTCTACCTGAAGGGCCATTCATACGGCGAGTACGTGTTCGACTGGGCCTGGGCCGACGCCTACCGTCGCCACGGGCTCGAGTACTACCCGAAGGGCCTGGTGGCGGTGCCGTTCACGCCGGTGCCGGGCGCGCGGCTGCTCGCGCGCGACGACGCCGCGCGCGACGCGCTGGTGCGCGCGCTGTGCGGCGAGTGCGACGCGCTCGGGCTGTCGTCACTGCACGTGCTCTTTCCTCGTGACGTCGACGCGGCCGCGCTCGCGAGTGCCGGCCTGATGCAGCGCCACGGCGTGCAGTTCCACTGGCGCAACCCGGGCTGGCGCGACTTCGACGACTACCTCGCCGCGCTGTCGCAGCCCAAGCGCAAGAAGATCCGCGCCGAGCGCCGCAAGGTCGCCGAGGCCGGCGTCGAGGTGCGGATGCTCGCCGGCGACGAGATCGGCGAGGCCGACTGGGCGTTCTTCGCGCGCTGCTACCGCACGACCTACGCGCAGCACCACTCGACCCCTTACCTGAACCGCGCGTTCTTCGACGAGCTCGCGCGCACGATGCCCGAGGCGCTGCTGATGGCGCGCGCGACGCGCGCGGGCAAGCCGGTCGCGAGCGCGCTGCTGATGCGCGACGCGCAGGCGATCTACGGCCGCTACTGGGGCGCGGTCGAGCACGTGCCCTGCCTGCACTTCGAGGCGAGCTACTACGCGCCGATCGAGTGGGCGATCGCGCACGGCATCGACCGCTTCGAGGGCGGCGCCCAGGGCGAGCACAAGATGGCGCGCGGCTTCCTGCCGGTGCGGACCTGCTCGTTCCACCGGCTCGCGCATCCGGCGTTCGCCGATGCGGTGGAGCGTTTCCTCGAACGCGAGACAGACGGCGTCGACGCCTACCTCGACGAGCTCGACGAACGCTCGCCGTTGCGCGCGCGCGCCGATGCGGGGCCCTCGGAGGGCACGGCGTGCGGGGGGCCCGCGCCCGGATGAGCGCGCGCGCCGGCGCGTCCCGTCGCGATCAGAACTGCGGCTTGTCCTTGGCCGACCTGAAGCGCTCCAGGCCGTCGACGATCTCCGTGGCCGCGTCCTCCGGGCCGCCCCAGCCCAGCACCTTGACCCACTTGCCCTTCTCCAGGTCCTTGTAGTGCTCGAAGAAGTGCTGGATCTGCTGCAGGCGGATCGGGTTGATGTCGTCGTGCTTCTTCCAGTGCGAGTAGATCGGCAGCACCTTGTCGATCGGCACGGCGAGCAGCTTCGAGTCGCCGCCTGCCTCGTCGTCCATCTTCAGCACGCCGAGCGGACGGCAGCGGACCACCGCGCCCACGGTGATCGGGTACGGCGTGATCACCAGCACGTCGACCGGGTCGCCGTCGTCGGCGATCGTGTGCGGGATGTACCCGTAATTACACGGGTAGTGCATCGAGGTCATCATGAAGCGGTCGACGAACAGCGCGCCGGTCTCCTTGTCGACCTCGTACTTGATCGGATCCGCGTTCATCGGGATCTCGATGATCACGTTGAAGTCGTTCGGGATGTCGCGGCCGGAGTCGACGCGGTCGAGGTTCATGGTGGTGTCTCGAGGAGTGGAGTTCGGATTCGTTTCCGGCATTGTAGCAGTCGATGCTGCACTGCAGCATGCCGGGTGTCGCCCGAATCATCGCGGATAATCGGCCCGCACACGACCATTCCGGGGCCGCACGGCGCGGCCTCTCCGCCCGCCGGAGTCTCCCGATGCTTCACAACCCCATGCGCTTCGTCCACTTCATCGACAACGAGTCGGTCCCCGCCGACGGCGGCGAGTCGCTGCCGGTCGTCGATCCGTCCACCGGCGCGGTCT
>JBILTM010000096.1:0-18466 GCA_044371545.1 Burkholderiaceae bacterium | reverse complement strand
GCCGGTTCGATGGCCGCGAGCGCGCCGTCGATCGCGTCCGGCTCGCGCGGGCGCACGAGGCGCTCGAGCTCCTGCCCGTCGCGCATGAACACCAGCGTCGGCCACAGCTTCACGCCGAACGAGCGGCCGAGCCGGCGGCCCGGCCCGTCCTCGATCCGCAGGTGGCGCACCCCGGGCCGCGCGGCGAGCGCAGCGTCGACCAGCGGGCGGGCGGCGCGGCAGTGGCCGCACCACTCGGTACCGAAGTCGAGCAGCACCGGGCCCTTCATCGCGTCGACCTCGTCGCGCGTCGGGGCCGTCTCGGAGTAGGGGGTCGAGGACATCAGATCGGGCTTCGCCGCGGCCGTGGTCAGGCGGTCTCGAGCGCCGGGTAGTCGGTGTAGCCGACCGCCTCCGGCCCGTAGTACGTCTTGGTGTTCGCCGGCGCGAGCGGCGCGTCGAGCGCGAGCCGGCGCGGCAGGTCGGGGTTCGAGATGAACGGCACGCCGAAGGCGACCGCGTCGGCCGTACCCGAGGCGAGCGCGTCGATCGCCATCTGCCGGGTGTACTTGTTGTTCGCGATGTAGGTGCCGCGGAACGCACGGCGTGCGGCCCCGAAGTCGAAGCCCCGTGCATGGTGCTCGACGCCGGTGTTGCCCTCGATGAAATGCAGGTAGGCGATGCGGCGCGCCTCGAGCGCCTCGACGAGGGCCATGTAGGTCGCCTGCGGGTTCGAGTCCTGCGGGCAGCCGTTGGCCGCGGTGACCGGCGACAGGCGGATGCCGACGCGCTCGCGCCCGAACACCTCGATCGCCGCGTCCACGCACTCGAGCGTCAGGCGGATGCGGTTCTGCAGGCTGCCGCCGTAGTCGTCGGTGCGGCGGTTGACCGAGTCGCGGACGAACTGCTCGAGCAGGTAGCCGTTGGCCGAGTGCAGCTCGACCCCGTCGAGGCCGGCGTCGCGGATCAGCGTCGCGGCGTGGCGGTACGCGGCGACGACGCCGCGGACCTCGTCGGTGGTGAGCGCGCGCGCGGCGACGCGCTCGCGCTTGCCCTGCGGCGTGTGGATCGTGCCGACCGCGGTGTATTCGGACGAGGACACCGGCAGCGCGCCTTCGGGCTGCAGGTCGGGGTGCGAGACTGCGCCGACGTGCCAGAGCTGCGCGACGATGCGACCGCCCGCGGCGTGCACCGCATCGGCGACCTCCCGCCAGCCGTCGCGCTGCGCCTCGCTGTAGCAGCCGGGCGTGCGCATGTAGCCGAGGCCGCGCGGCTCGACCTGCGTCGCCTCGGAGACGATCAGCCCGGCCGACGCGCGCTGCGCGTAGTACTCGGCGTTCAGCGCGCGCGGCGCGAGCGTGTCGGCGTCGGCGCGACAGCGGGTCAGCGGCGCCATCAGCACGCGGTTGGGGCAGTCCCAGGCGCCGATGCGCACGGGCTCGAAGAGGGTGGGGGCAGGGCGGTCCATCGGCCGAGGTTACCGCAAACCCGCGGCGGGTCCGCAGCGCATGCGCCGGCGCGGGTTGGGGCATCATGGATCCGATGGCCGCCAGCCTCGCCGACGCCGGGCACCTGCCGTTGCCCGACACCTCCAGCCTCGAGTACCCGCCGGTGCCCGAGGGCGTTCGCGCGTCCGGGGCGCAAGGCGCACGATGAGCCTCGAGCTCGAGTCCTGGGGCGTGGCGCCCGACGGCCAGCCGGTCGAGCGCTGGACGATGCGCCACGAGGCTGGGCCGGTCGCGGTCGTGGCCACCTGGGGCGCGACGCTGGTGTCGCTGCGGATTCCCGCGCCCGACGGACTCCGCGACGTCGTGCTCGGCTTCGACGCGCTCGCGCCGTACCTCGGCGCTCACCCCTACGTCGGTGCCGCGGTCGGGCGCTGGGCAAACCGCATCGCCGAGGGGCGCTTCACGCTCGACGGCACGCCGTACGCGCTCGCGTGCAACGCCGGGCTCCACCACCTGCACGGCGGCGAGCGCGGCCTGTCGCGGGCGGTCTGGCATGCGAGCGGCGGCGAGAACGCGGATGGCCCGTGGCTGCTGCTGTCGGTGACCAGCCCCGACGGGGAAGACGGCTTTCCCGGCACGCTGCGGGTGTCGCTGCGCTACGGGCTGCGCGCCGACGCGCTGCGGCTCGACTGGGAGGCGACCGCCGACCGGGCGACACTGGTCAACCTGACGCATCACGCCTACTTCAACCTCGCCGGTGGCGGCGACGTGCTCGGGCACCGGCTGCGCGTGCATGCGGATCGGTTCCTGCCGGTGGACCCGGGCCTGATCCCGACCGGCGAGCTGCGCCCCGTCGACGGCACGCCGATGGACCTGCGGCATGCGGTCGCGCTCGGCGAGCGCGTCGCCGCCGACGATCCGCAGGTCCGGATCGCCGGCGGCTTCGACCACTGCTGGGTGCTCGCCGACGCGCCCGGGCCGCTGCGCTCGGCCGCCGAGCTGGTCGCGCCGGGCGGCGCGCCCTGCCTGCGGGTCGCGACCACCGAGCCCGGACTGCAGGTCTACACCGGCAACGGGCTGGACGGTACGCTGCTCGGCCCCGGCGGCGTCGCGTGGCCGCGCCACGGCGCGGTCTGCCTCGAGGCGCAGCGCTTCCCCGATTCGCCGAACCGACCCGGATTCCCCGACGCGATCCTGCGGCCCGGGCAGACCTACCGCCAGACCACCGTCTACGCGTTCGGCTGACCCGGCGACGCCGCGCCCGCGGCGCAGCGCATCGCCGAGGGTCAGTCGCTCCTCGTGCCGGCCCAGTAGGCCGGATTGCCGTAGGTGTGCTTCAGGTGGTCGATGAACATGCGCACCCGCAGCGGCAGGTGGCGGCGCTGCGGGAACAGCGCGTGGATCGCATTGTCGGGTGCGCGGAAGTCGTCGAGCACGGTGACGAGGCGGCCGGACGCGATCTCGTCGGCCACCTCCCACATCGAGCGCCATGCGAGCCCGTGGCCGGCCAGCGCCCACGCGTGCAGCACCGCGCCGTCGTTGCACTCCATCGGGCCGCCGACGCGGACCGGCTCGACGCGGCCCTCGACGGTGAAGAGCCAGCCGCGCGACTGGCTGCCGCCGGTGCCGAAGGTGAGGCACGCGTGGTGCTGCAGGTCCTCCGGATGCACCGGCGTGCCGCGCGCGGCGAGGTAGGCCGGGCTCGCGACGACGACGCGCTGGTTGTCGGCGAGCCGGATGCCGACCAGGCTCGAGTCGTCGAGCTGGCCGATGCGGACCGCGACGTCGATGCCTTCGTTGACGATGTCGACCAGCCGGTCCGACAGGTCGAGCGAGACGGTGACGTCGGGGTGCGCGGCGAGGAAGGCCGGCACCAGCGGCGCGACGTGCCGGCGGCCGAAGCCCGCCGGCGCGGTGACGCGCACGTGCCCGCTCGCCTTGACCCCGCCCGCGGACACCGAGGCCTCGGCGTTGTGGTAGTCGTTGAGGATGCGCTGGCAGTCCTCGAGGAACGCGCTGCCCTCGAAGGTCAGCGTGATGCGCCGCGTGGTGCGCACCAGGAGCTTCACGCCCAGACGCTCCTCGAGCGCGTCGAGCCGGCGCCCGACGACCGCCGGCGCGACGCCCTCGGCCTGCGCGGCCGCCGACAGGCTGCCGCGGGTCGCGACGGCGACGAAGGTCTCGATCTGCCGGAAGCGGTCCATCGTGCGCCTCAGGCGATCAGCCCGACCAGGGCCGCGGTGATGCAGGTCGACAGCAGCCCCGCCGGCAACGAGCGTGCGGCGAGCCGCGCGAGGTCCGCGCGCCGCTCGGCGGGCACGAGCGGCGCGAGCCCGCCGACCATGATGCCGAGGCTGCCGAAGTTCGCGAAGCCGGCGAGCGCGTAGGTCATCAGCAGCCGCGAGCGCTCGGACAGCGCGTCGGGCGGCAGCGCGGCGAGCTCGGCGTAGGCGACGAACTCGTTGAGCACCGTCTTCTTGCCGAGCAGCTGGCCGGCGACCGCCGACTCCGACCACGGCACGCCGAGCAGCCAGGCGAGCGGCGCGAACGCGACGCCGAGGATGCGCTCGGCCGACAGCGGCGCGCCGGCCACCTCGGGCGCGAGCGCGAGCCCGCGGTTGACCAGCGCCACCAGCGCGACGAACACCAGCAGCATCGCGATCACGTTGAGCAGCAGCTGCAGCCCCTCGAGCGTGCCGCGCGTCAGCGCCGCGATCGCGTTGGCGTCCTCCGAGGGCAGTGCGATCGGGGCGCGGTCGCTGCGCGCGTCGGACGGCACCATCAGCGCGGCGACCGCGATCGCGACCGGGATCGCGACGACCGAGGCGGCGAGGAGGTGACCGAGCGCGTCGGGCAGCACCGGCCGCAGCATCGTCGCGTACAGCACCAGCACCGTGCCCGCGATCGTCGCCATCCCGCAGTTCATCACGACGAAGAGTTCGCCGCGGCTCATCCGCGCGAGCCAGGGCCGGATCACCAGCGGCCCCTCGACCATGCCGACGAACGCGTTCGCGGCGGCCGACACGCCGACCGCGCCGCCCACGCCGAGCGTGCGCACCAGCACCCAGGCGAACGCGCGCACGATGCCCGACAGGATGCCCCAGTGGAACAGCAGCGCCGACAGCGCGGAGACCACCAGCACCAGCGGCAGCGCCTGCGTCGCGAGCACGAAGCCGGCCGCGGGGTTCGTCGGCGCGAACGGCGGTGGCCCGCCGCCGAGGTAGCCGAACACGAACGCGGTGCCGGCGGCGGTGGCGGCCTGCAGCGCGTCGAGCAGCGCGTTCGTCGACTCGATCGCCGCGCGCGCGCCGGGCACCCAGCGGATCGCGGCGAGCAGCGCCGCGGCGAGCGCGATGCCGCTCCAGACGGGCCGCCATGCGATCGCGCGGCGTCGCTCGGACAAGGCCCACGCGATCGCGAGCATCGCCGCGATCCCGAACACGCCCCTGAGCGCCTCCATCGGCCGACCGGCCTCCCGTCGAAGCCGCGTCGCGGCGACAGCCCGCATTGAAGCACAGCGCCGCCGCGCCGGCCGGCTTCGCGTGCCGCCGGGCGCGTGCGATGATCGACGCGCTCCCATCCCGGGCCGCCGCGCCCCGACGCCATGAATCTCGAGAAGATCGTCTTCGGCTTCTTCATCATTCTCGCCTGCACGGTGAACTTCGGCTTCTTCGTCGGCGACATCGGCGTGGGCGAGTACCACCACCCGGGCGAACTGTTCGCGGCGATCGTCGTCAACCTGATCGCGCTGGTGCTGAAGTTCGGGGACCGCACGCACATCGGCGCGACCCACCTCGCGACGAGCCTCGCGTCGTGCCTGCAGCTGATCGCCGCCGCGCTCGTCTGGACCTGGAGCGCGCACGTCGCGCAGGCGCCGATGACGCCCGGGACGATGGCGACCATCGTCTCGCTGTCGGGGGGCGCGCTGCTCGCGAACCTGGTGTCGGTGACGCTGCTGATCGGCGAGACGCTGCGCTCGAGCCGCTGAGCGCCGAGCGGTCGGGTCGAACGGACGAGGAGGCGCGGGGCGGGACGATGGGCGACGTGCTGTTCCTGGTGCTGCGGCGGCTGCGCGCGCCGCTGATCACGCTGCTGCTGGTCTACGCGGTGTCGGTCGTGGGGCTGGTTGCCATCCCCGGCGTCGACGGCGAGGGCCGACCGTGGCGGATGAGCTTCTTCCACGCGCTGTACGTGATGAGCTACACCGCGACGACGATCGGGTTCGGCGAGATCCCGTACCCGTTCACCGATGCGCAGCGCCTCTGGGTGACCTTCGCGATCTACCTGTCGGTGATCGGCTGGGCGTACGCGCTCGGCTCGGTGTTCGCGCTGACGCAGGACGCGACCTTCCGGGCGGCCGCCGCGCGCAGCCTGTTCGTGCGGCGCGTGTCGGGCCTGCGCGAGCCGTACGTCGTGGTCTGCGGCTACGGGCGCAGCGGGCAGTCGATCGCCCAGGCGCTCGACGCGCTCGGCGTGCGGGTCGTGGTGGTCGACCCCGACGGGGCGAAGCTCGCCGCGATCGCGGTGCAGCCGTTCGCGGTCGCGCCGCTCGCGCTGGTCGCCGATGCGCGCCGGCCCGAGGTGCTGCGCGCGGCCGGCATCGCGAAACCCGAGTGCCGCGCGGTGCTCGCGATCACCGGCGACGACGAGGCGAACCAGACGATCGCGATCGGCACGCGGGTGCTCGATCCGACGACCCTGGTGATCGCGCGGGTCGTCGATCCGGTCGTCCACGCGAACCTCGACGAGTTCGGCGGCGTGCACGTCGTCAATCCGTTCCGCAGCTTCGCCGCGAACGTCGGCATGGCGTTCGCGGCGCCGGCGGTGCTGCAGCTCGAGGAGTGGCTGACCGGTGCACCCGGTGCCGAGCGGCCGCAGCCGCTGAAGCTGCCGCGGGGCCACTGGGTGCTCGCGGGCTACGGCCGCTTCGGACGACCGCTCGCGGCCGCGCTTGGCGCATCGAAACAGTCGTGGCGCGCGTTCGATCCGCGCTTCGTGCCGCCCGACGAGGCCGAGGACCGGGTGCAGGCCTGCGGCGGCACCGAGGAGGGCCTGCGCGAGGCGGGCATCGACCGGGCGGTCGGCGTGATCGCCGGCACCGACAACGACACGGTGAACCTCGCGGTCGTGAAGATGGCGCGGCGCGCGAACCCGAAGGCCGCGGTGATCGTCCGGCAGAACCGTGCCTACAACCGCGCACTGATCGACGCGGCCGAACCGACGGTGGC
Organism: Burkholderiaceae bacterium; assembly: GCA_044371545.1. GTDB lineage: Bacteria > Pseudomonadota > Gammaproteobacteria > Burkholderiales > Burkholderiaceae_E > UBA4615. Next base: position 11,811 of record JBILTM010000096.1, on the reverse strand, counting down.
GTTCGTGCAGGGCGAGCTGATGGTCCACGAGGTGCTGCAGTCGCTGACGACACCGCTGCTCGAACGCTTCCTCGAGCTCGCGCGCGAGGGCGACGGCGCGGTCGCGCACGAGGCCTGCGCGCGGCTCGAGGCGGCGTTCGGCACGCGGGTGCCCTGGGTCTGGACCTTCGACTGCGATCCGGACCAGCCGGGCATCCGGCAGGCGCTGTCGACGCCCGGCGAGCCGCTGCGGGTGGGCGAGCTGCTGCGCGACCCGCGCGACCCCTCGGTCGCGCTGCCGGCGATGCCGCTGCTGCTCGTGCGCGGGTTCCGGTCCGAGCCTGCGCCGGGCGGGGCGGCGGCTGCCGAGCGCCGGCGGGCCGCGGCGAGCCGTGCCGCGCAGCGGCCGGTCAACGTCCTCGACCGGGCCGGCATCGGTGTCGCCCGGGGCGCGCCGCGCGAGGACGCGGCGCTGCCCGGCCCCGAGACCGCGCTCGCGCCGGGCGACCGCCTGCTGCTCGCCGGCGTGGAATGGGCCGAGGGCATCCAGCGCCGCTTCCTGCTCGACCCGAGCCCGATCCAGTTCGTCCGTACCGGCGTGGAGCCCGCCCGCAGCTGGGCGTTCCGGCGGCTCGCGGCAAGCCGCGCCGCGCGCACGGGCCGCACCGGTGCGGCGTGACCGCCGCGCCGCCGCCGCGCGGCGGCGGCGGCGGTCGACGTCGGGCTATGATCCCGGCACGCGCGGCACAGACCGCGCCTGCCCGGAGGAGACCGCGTGGACCGTTTCTGGCTGAAGTCCTATCCCCCCGGCGTGCCGGCCGACATCGACCCGGACGCCTACCCGTCGCTGAACGCGCTGCTCGACGAGAGCCTCGCGAAGCACCGCCCGAAGGTCGCCTACGTGTGCATGGACCGCGCGATGACCTACGGCGAGCTCGACGATCGCTCGCGCTCGTTCGCGGCGTGGCTCGGCTCGCTCGGCCTGGAGCGCGGCGCGCGCGTCGCGATCATGCTGCCCAACGTGCTGCAGTTCCCGGTCGCCGCGGCCGGGGTGCTGCGCGCCGGCTGCACCGCGGTCTGCGTCAATCCGCTCTACACGCCGCGTGAGCTCGAGCACCAGCTGGTCGACTCGGGCGCCGAGGCGATCGTGATCCTGGAGAACTTCGCGGCGACGCTGCAGCAGGTGGTCGCGCGCACCCGCGTGCGCCATGTCGTGCTCGCCTCGATCGGCGAACTGCTCGGCCCGGTGCGCGGCCGCGTCGTCGACTTCGCGGTGCGCCACCTGCGCAGGATGGTGCCGCCGTTCGAGCTCGCGAACGCGACGCGCTTCGGCGAGGCGCTCGAGGCCGGCGGGCGGCTGCAGTACCGCCCGGTGCAGTGCTCGGGCGCCGACGCGGCGTTCCTGCAGTACACCGGCGGCACGACCGGCCTGTCGAAGGGCGCGGTGCTGACCCACCGCAACGTGGTGGCCGCGATCCTGCAGGCCGAGGCCTGGCTGCAGCCGGCCTACGCGGACGTGGAGCGGCGCTTCGGCGCGGACGCGCAGATGCGCTCGCTGTGCGCGCTTCCGCTCTATCACATCTACATGCTGGCGCTCGCCTTCGGGCTGTCGCTGAAGTCGGGCGGCTGCCAGCTGCTGGTGCCGAACCCGCGCGACCTGCCGGGGCTGATCGAGACGCTGCGCAAGTGGCCGGTGCACACCATGCCGCTGCTCAACACGCTGTTCAACGCGCTCGCCAACCACCCGGAGTTCGCGAAGCTCGACTTCTCGAACCTGGTGCTCGCCTCCGGCGGCGGCATGGCGACCCAGCAGGCGGTCGCGGACAAGTGGGCGGCGGTGACCGGGGTCGCGCTCGGCGAAGGCTTCGGCCTGTCGGAGACCTGCGCGATCACGACCAGCAACCCGCCCGGGCTCGGCCGCTTCACCGGCACCGTCGGCCTGCCGATGCCCTCGGTCGAAGTCTCGCTGCGCGACGACGAGGGCCGCGAAGTGCCGATCGGCGAGCGCGGCGAGATCTGCATCCGCGGCCCGCAGGTGATGGCCGGCTACTGGCAGCGGCCCGACGAGACCGCGCGCGCGTTCACGCCCGACGGCTTCTTCAAGTCGGGCGACATCGCGGTGATCGACACCACCGGCTACGTGAAGATCGTCGACCGCAAGAAGGACATGATCCTGTCGTCGGGCTTCAACGTGTTCCCGAACGAGATCGAGGAGGTGGTCGCGCAGCACCCGGGCGTGCTCGAGTGCGCGGCGATCGGCGTGCCCGACGCGCATTCGGGCGAAGCGATCAAGGTGTTCGTGGTCCGGCGCGATGCGGGGCTCTCCGAGCGCGACGTGCAGGCCTGGTGCGCGCAGCACCTGACGAACTACAAGCGCCCGAAGCACGTCGAGTTCCGAGTCGAGCTGCCGAAGAGCAACGTCGGCAAGATCCTGCGGCGCGAGCTGCGCGACGGCGGGGCGGCGGCGAAGAAGGCGGCCTGAGGGGCTGCGGCGCCGGGGCGCTCACGCGCGGCCGCGGCCGCGGGCCGCGGGCCGCGCGCTGCGGCCCGGGCCGTCGCGCTCAGCCGGTGATCGTCGCGCCGCCGTCGGCGACGATGCTCTGCCCGGTGACGAACGCGCCCGCGCGGCTCGCGAGCATCACCGCGATGCCGCCGATGTCGTCCGGCTCGCCGAGCCGGCGCAGCGGGAAGCGCGCCTCGGCCGCGGCCTTGCGGGCCGGGTCCTCGTAGAGCGCGCGCGCGAAGTCGGTCTTGATCAGGCCCGGTGCGATGCAGTTGACGCGGATGTTCAGCGGGCCCCACTCGCAGGCGAGGTTGCGCGCGAGCTGCATGTCGGCTGCCTTCGAGATGCAGTAGGCGCCGATCTCGGTCGAGCCCTTCAGGCCGCCGATCGAGGACACGATGATGATCGCACCGTCCTTCCTCGCCGCCATGTCGGGCTGCACCATCTGGCACAGCCAGTGGTTCGACAGCACGTTGTTGCGCATGATCTTCTCGAACACCTCGTCGCCCATGCCGGACGACGGCCCGAAGTAGGGGTTCGACGCGGCGTTGCAGACCAGCACGTCGATCGGGCCGAAGGCCTTGCGGGTCTCGTCGACGAGGCGCTGCAGGCCGGCCTTGTCGGAGATGTTGGCCGGGATCGCGGTGGCGGTGCCGCCGGCCTCGCGGATCGCGTCGACGACGACCTGGCAGGCATCCGCCTTGCGGCTCGAGACGACGACCTTCGCGCCGTGCGCGGCCAGGTTCTCTGCGATCGAGCGGCCGATGCCGCGGCTCGATCCGGTGACGATCGCGACCTTGCCGGTCAGGTCGAACAGGCTCATGCGGGTCTCCTCGTTGGAATGGGGTGGGTCAGTCCTTGCGGCCGAACAGGTCGTCGAGCTTCGCGCGCGCGTCGGCGTCGCCCCCGCCCGCGGCGCGCTCGACGACGTACTCCTCGGCGATCCGGTCCTCCCAGTAGGCGGCCGGGTTCGGCGAGGCGAAGAAGCGGCGCGCGACCTCGTCGGGGACCGCCTTGTAGACCCGGACGTCGCCGTTCGAGAACTCGATCTCGAGCCGGCGCTCGCGCGCGTCGTAGCCGGCGGACTTCAGGCGGTCGGTGTGCAGCGGTCGACGTTGCATCGCGGTCTCCTCGTTCGCGGGGCGGTCCTCAGCGCCCGAGCACCTCGCCCTCTCGGCGGGGGTCGGCGCCGCCGACGAGCGTACACCGGCCGGCGGCGTCGCAGCGCCGCATGATGCCCTGCAGCCCGCTCGTCATCGGGATCTCGCGCACCTCGTGGCCGCGCTCGCGCAGCGCCGCGGCGACGCCCGCCGGCACGCGGCCGGCCTCTAGCTCGACCGGGCCGTTGCGGCTGCCGAGGTTCGGCATCGCGATCGCGGCCTGCAGTGGGTGGCCGTCGCGCAGGGTCAGCAGCAGGGTGCGCGAGACGTAGCCGATGATCTGCGAGCCGCCGGGCGAGCCGAGCGACATCACCAGCGCACCGCGCCGTGGCGCGTCGTCGGTGCCGCCGGCGCGCTCGAACACCAGCGTCGGCGCCATCGAGCTGCGCGGCCGCTTGCCCGGCTCGACGCGGTTGGCCACCGGCGCGCCGTCCTCGGTCGCGGCGAACGAGAAGTCGGTCAGCTGGTTGTTCAGCAGGAAGCCGCGGACCATGATCCGCGCGCCGAACTGGTCCTCGATCGTCGTCGTCATCGCGACCGCGTCGCCGCGCGCGTCGACGATCGACAGGTGCGAGGTCGACGGCTGCGCGAGCGTCGCCTCGTGGGCCGCCGCGCGCGGCGCGCCGTCGGGCGAGCCGGGCCGCGCGCGGCCCATCGCGCGCTCGCCGATCGCCGCGGCGCGCGTGGCGAGGTAGCGCGGTGCGACGAGGCCCGCGGGCGGTGCGACGAAGGCGGGGTCGGCGATGTATCGGCCGCGGTCGGCGAACGCGAGCGCGCCCGCCTCCGCGAAGGCGTGCACGCCGTCGGCGCGCGGCGCGCCGTCGGGTCCGGCGAGCGCCGGCGCGCGCGCCGCCTCGAGGATGCCGAGGATCTGCGCGACCGCGACGCCGCCGGACGAGGGCGGTGGCATGCCGCAGACCACCCAGCGGCGCCAGGGCGTGCACAGCGGCTCGCGGGCGACCGGCGCGTAGAACGCGAGGTCGCGCTCGCCGAGGCGCCCGGGGTTCGTCGGGTGGCCGCGCACCGCGGCGACGATCTCGCGCGCGATCGGGCCGGCGTGCAGCGCGAGGCTGCCCTCGCGCGCGATCCGAGCGAGCGTGTCGGCGAGTTCGGGGTTGCGCAGCCGGTGGCCGACCGGCCAGGGCGTGCCGTCGGGCGCGTAGAAGTGCCGGGCCGCGGCCGCGTCGCGCCTGAGGTGACGCTCGGACGCGAGCAGCGCATGCAGCCGCGGGCTCACCTCGAAGCCCTCGGTCGCGAGCCGGATCGCCGGCTCGAAGAGCGTCGCCCAGGGCAGCCGGCCGTGGCGCGCGTGTGCGGCCTCGAGCATCCGGAGCACGCCGGGCACGCCGACCGAGCGGCCGCCGACCACCGCGTCGAAGAACGCGAGCGGCTTGCCGTCGGGGCCGACGAACAGGCGCTCGTCGGCATCGGCGGGCGCGGTCTCACGGCCGTCCCAGGCCACCACCGCGTTGCTGCGGCCATCCCGGTGCAGCAGGAACGCACCGCCGCCGATCCCGGACGACTGCGGCTCGACGAGCGTCAGCACCATCTGCGCGGCGATCGCCGCATCGAGCGCGCCGCCGCCGCGCGCGAGCACCGCCATCGCCGCGGCGCTCGCGTGCGGGTTCGCGGTGGCGACCATCTCGCGCCGGGCCTCGAGCGCGGCGCGCGGCGCGAAGCCGCTCGCGCCTTCGGGCTGCGACGGCGCGCCGGCCGGCTGCGCGTGAACGCCCGCGGCTGCGAACAGCGACGCCGCGAGCGCGAGGAGACGGAACGGGCGGGCGGGCATCGGCGGCGCTGCGGCGGAGGGCAGCCGCTACTATACGGCGATGACCTCCGACGCCTGTTCCGCCCCGCCCGCGTCCGCCGCCTTCGCGCCCGACGCGCCGTTCCCGCCGGTGCCGCGCACCGGCATCCGCGAGGCCGTCGCCGCGATCCGCGACGGCCGCACGAGCGCGCGCGCGCTGCTCGACGCGTCGCGCGCGGCCGCCGAACGCCACCGCGAGCTCAATGCGATCGCGTGGGTCGACTGGGATGCGGCCGCGAAGGCGGCCGACGCGCTCGACGCGCGCACGCGCGCCGGCGGCGCGACCGGTCCGCTGCACGGCGTGCCGGTGACGATCAAGGACCTCTACGTCGTCGACGGCGCGCCGACCGCCGCCGGCACGCGCGCGGCGCTGCCCGAGCTCGGCGGCGAGGCGGTGGCGGTCACGCGGCTGCGCGACGCGGGCGCGTTGCCGTTCGCGAAGACGAACCTGCACGAGATCGCGCTGGGTGCGACCGGCGAGAACGTGCACACCGGCGACGTGAAGAACCCGTTCGACCCGTCGCGCCAGGCGGGCGGCTCGTCGAGCGGCGCGGCGGTCGCGACCGCGGTCGGCATCGGCTTCGCGGGGCTCGGCAGCGACACCGGCGGCTCGGTGCGGGTCCCGGCCGCGTTCTGCGGTGTCGTCGGCTTCAAGCCGAGCTTCGGTGCGATCCCGCTCGCGGGCGCGCTGCACCTGTCCTGGACCTGCGACCACGCCGGCCCGCTCGTGCGCTCGGTCGACGACGCGGCGCTGCTCTTCGAGGCGATGTCCGGGCGGCGCACCGAGCACGGCACGGTCGCGCGCCGGCCGCGGCTCGCCGTGCCTGCGGCGTGGCTGAAGGGCCGCCTGCACCCCGCCACGCGCGCCTGGTTCGATGCGCGGCTCGCGGCGCTGCGCGGGGTGGCCGACGTCGTCGAGGTAGACGTCCCGACGCTGCACGCGGCGATCCGCCACTACACCGCGATCGTCCGCGCGGAGGCCGCCTACGTGCACCGCGTGACGCTCGCGGCCGGCGGCGAGGGCTTTTCCGACGGCGTGCTCGCGCCGATGCGCGACGGCGAGTGCCAGCACGCGCAGGTCTACATCGACGCGCTGAAGTTCCGCGGCACGCTGTGCGCCGAGCTCGACGCGGTGCTGCGCGACCACGACGCGCTGGTGCTGCCGACCACCGCCGTGCCGCCGCCCAAACGCGGCCAGGCCGAGGTCGCGGTCGAGGGCGGCACGCTGACCGTGCGCGAGGCGGTGCTCGGCCAGACGCTCGCGTTCAGCTTCGCGGGGCTGCCCACGCTCGCGCTGCCGATGGGCGAGGCCGACGGGCTGCCCGCGTCGCTGCAGGTGGTCGGGCCGCGCGATCGGGACGCGTCGGTGCTCGCGCTCGGGGGTTGGTTCGAGGGCGGCGGGGTCGCGCGCGGCTGAACGGCGCCGCCCGTCGCGGGCGGCACGAACGCCGCCGACCGCTGTGCCGGTCAGGTCGCGTCGGCCGCGGTCGCCGCGAGGTACGCGCGGATCCTCGGGTCCTCCGTGAGCCCGATCGCCCGGCGCGCGCGCCGGGCGGCCTCGAGGAGACGCCGCTTCGCGACCGTCGTCAGCCAGGCCTGCGGGTTCGCCGGCACGCCGTCGCGCGGCCACCGTTCGAGCGCCGTCGCGAACGCGTCGGCCAGCGCGTCGAAGGGGCCGTCGGCAGGGTAGCCGGCCGGCGGGCGCGGCGTCGTCCGCCGCTCGCGGTCCTTCGATGCGCGGTGCGCCTGCCGATCGACACCGGGGAGAAAAAAAGCGGCCGCCCGGGGGCGACCGCTTCGGGAAGCGCACGGCCCGCGCGGGCCGCCACGACACGCGTCAGCGCGGCGCCATCCGGATCGCGCCGTCGAGGCGGATCGTCTCGCCGTTCAGCATCGTGTTCTCGAAGATCTGCTGCACGAGCTGCGCGTACTCCGGCGGGCGGCCGAGGCGCGAGGGGAAGGGCACCTGCTTGCCGAGCGACTCCTGCGCCTCCTTCGGCAGGCCGAGCAGCAACGGCGTGAGGAACAGGCCGGGCGCGATCGTGACCACGCGCACCCCGTCGCGCGACAGGTCGCGCGCGATCGGCAGCGTCATGCCGACGATGCCGCCCTTCGACGCCGAGTAGGCCGCCTGCCCGATCTGGCCGTCGAAGGCCGCGACCGACGCTGTGTTGACGATCACGCCGCGCTCGCCGTCGCCGGTCGGCGCGTTCTTCACCATCGCGGCCGCGGCGAGCCGGATCATGTTGAACGTGCCGATCAGGTTCACGTTGATCACGCGCGTGAAGTCGGCGAGCTTCATCGGACCGTCCTTGCCGACGGTCTTGCCCGGCGTGCCGATGCCCGCGCAGTTCACCAGCCCGCGCAGGTCGCCGAACGCGACGGCCGCGTCGACGACCGCCTGGCCGTCGGCCTCCGAGGTCACGTCGCACTTCACGAAGCGCGCGGCCGCACCGAGCGCCTTGACCTTCTCGTCGCCGAGCGCCGCGTTGACGTCGGCGATCACCACCTTGCCGCCGCCGGCGACGATCGCGTCGGCGGTCGCGCCGCCGAGGCCCGACGCGCCGCCGGTGACGATGACGACGGTGTCCTTGAACTGCATGCTCGTTCCTCCGGGGTCAGTTGCGCGGGACCATCGCGCGCGGCGCCTCGACGACGACCGCGGCCGGCGCGGGCGCGACGATCGCGACCGGCTCCTGCGGGGCGGCCGAGTGCGGTTTCTTGGCCGGCGCGCCGCCGGTGCCGCCGATGACCGGCACCAGCAGCAGCGCGACGATGTTGATGATCTTGATCAGCGGGTTGACCGCGGGGCCGGCCGTGTCCTTGTACGGGTCGCCCACCGTGTCGCCGGTGACCGCCGCCTTGTGGGCCTCGCTGCCCTTGCCGCCGTGGTGGCCTTCCTCGATGTACTTCTTGGCGTTGTCCCACGCGCCGCCGCCGGTGCACATCGAGATCGCCACGAAGAGGCCGGTCACGATCGTGCCCATCAGCATGCCGCCGAGCGCCTCGGGGCCGAGGAAGATGCCGACCAGGATCGGCACGACCACCGGCAGCAGCGACGGGACGATCATCTCCTTGATCGCCGCGGTGGTCAGCATGTCGACCGCTCGGCCGTACTCGGGCTTCGCGGTGCCTTCCATGATGCCCGGGATCTCGCGGAACTGACGGCGCACCTCGACGACCACCGAGCCCGCGGCGCGGCCGACCGCCTCCATCGCCATCGCGCCGAACAGGTAGGGCACGAGGCCGCCGATGAACAGGCCCACGATCACCATGTGGTTCGACAGGTCGAAGGACACCGCCTTGCCGGCCGCCTCGAGCGCATGCGTGTAGTCGGCGAACAGCACCAGCGCGGCGAGGCCCGCCGAGCCGATCGCGTAGCCCTTGGTGACCGCCTTGGTGGTGTTGCCGACCGCGTCGAGCGGGTCGGTGATGTCGCGCACCGAGTCCGGCATCTCGGCCATCTCGGCGATGCCGCCGGCGTTGTCGGTGATCGGGCCGTAGGCGTCGAGCGCGACGATGATGCCGGCCATCGACAGCATCGAGGTCGCGGCGATCGCGATGCCGTACAGGCCCGCGAGCGAGAACGACACGATGATCGCGGCGCACACCATCAGCACCGGCCAGGCGGTCGACTTCATCGACACCGCGAGGCCCGCGATGATGTTCGTGCCGTGGCCGGTCTCCGACGCGGCGGCCACGTAGCGGACCGGCTTGTACTCGGTGCCGGTGTAGTACTCGGTGATCCAGACCAGCAGGCCGGTCAGCACGAGGCCGACGACCGCCGAACCGTAGACCTTCATCACCGCACCGGTGCCGCCGAGCGCGTTGTCGGGGATCAGCCAGGCGGTGATCGGGTAGAACGCGACCAGGCCGAGCACGCCCGCGACGATCAGGCCGCGGTACAGCGCGCTCATGATCTTCTTGCCGGGCTGCGCCTTGACCGCCGTGCAGCCGATGATCGACGCGATGATCGCGAAGGCGCCGAGCGCCATCGGGTAGATCGCGGCCTGGATCGGCGCGTTGGTCAGCATCAGCGCGCCGAGCAGCATCGTCGCGATCAGCGTGACCGCGTAGGTCTCGAACAGGTCGGCGGCCATGCCGGCGCAGTCGCCCACGTTGTCACCCACGTTGTCGGCGATCACCGCCGGGTTGCGCGGGTCGTCCTCGGGGATCCCGGCCTCGACCTTGCCGACCAGGTCGGCGCCGACGTCCGCGCCCTTCGTGAAGATGCCGCCGCCCAGCCGCGCGAAGATCGAGATCAGCGACGAGCCGAAGGCCAGGCCGATCAGCGGGCGGATCAGGTCGTGGATCTCCTCGGGCTTGGCGGTCATGCCGCCGAGGAAGATGAAGAAGCCGGCCACGCCGAGCAGGCCGAGGCCGACCACCAGCATCCCGGTGATCGCGCCGCCGCGGAACGCGACCGCGAGCGCCTCGTTCAGGCCGCGCGTGGCGGCCTGCGCGGTGCGCACGTTCGCCTTCACCGACACGTTCATGCCGATGTAGCCGGCCGCGCCCGACAGGATCGCGCCGATCGCGAAGCCGAGCGCGGTCGTCCAACCGAGGCCCGGCACGAAGAGGATCACGACGAACAGCACCACGCCGACGATCGCGATCGTCCGGTACTGCCGGTTCAGGTAGGCCTTCGCACCCTGCTGGATCGCCGTGGCGATCGCCTGCATCTTGGGGTTGCCGGCGTCCAGCCCGAGGATCCATCGGCTGGACACGATGCCGTACAACACGGCCAGCGCGCCGCAGGCCAGCGCGAACCACACGGCCGTGGATGAGGCTCCTCCGCTCATGAGTGCAATCTCCGTTCGATGTATGTAATGGTTCTGGGAACGACGGCCCCGGTCGCCGACCGGAGCCCGGGGGATCTTCGCCGATGCGTCGTGCGCTTGGCAAGGTCGACGCCCACCCCGTCGGACGCGCGCCTCACGCCCGTGAAACCGCCGTGAGCGCGAAGCGCGAGCGACGACCGGCGCGCCGCGGGGCGCGTCCTGCCGACCGCGCGGGGACTCAGACGAGCGCGGCGAACGATCGCGTGCGGATCTCGTCGACCGAGCCGAGCCCGGAGATCCGGCGGTACTGCGGTGCGCGCGCGTCGCCGGTCGCGGCCCACTTCGAGTAGTAGTCGACGAGGGGGCGCGTCTGCGACTGGTAGACCTCGAGGCGCTTGCGCACCGTCTCCTCGCGGTCGTCGTCGCGCTGGATCAGCTCCTCGCCGGTGGCGTCGTCGCGGCCCGCGGTCTTCGGCGGGTTGAAGCGCACGTGGTAAGTGCGCCCGCTCGAGACGTGCACGCGCCGCCCGCTCATGCGCTCGACGATGTCGGAGTCGGGCACGTCGATCTCGAGCACGAAGTCGAGCGCGACGTTCGCGTCCTTCATCGCATCGGCCTGCGGGATCGTGCGCGGGAAGCCGTCGAACAGGTAGCCGCCGGCGCAGTCGGGCTGCGCGAGGCGGTCCTTGACCAGACCGATGATGATGTCGTCCGACACCAGGCCACCCGAATCCATCACCTTCTTCGCCGCGACCCCGAGCGGCGTGCCCGCCTTGACCGCGGCGCGCAGCATGTCGCCGGTCGAGATCTGCGGGATGCCGAACTTCTCCTTGATGAAGGCGGCCTGGGTGCCTTTGCCGGCGCCGGGCGGGCCGAGGAGGATCAAGCGCATGGGGGACGTCCTGGGAGCGTTGTGGATCTCTGGCCGGCGCGCGGCGGGCCCGGCGGGGTGTGGTCCGACGTTAACCGCAAAGCGTCGCGGGGGTCAATTCGACGGCCCGCCGCGCGCCCGCGCGAAGGCGCGTCGCACGCGCTCGAGGTCCGCCGGCGTGTCGACCCCCGCGGGCGGCGCCTCGTCGGTGACTGCCACCGCGATCCGGTGGCCGTGCCAGAGCGCGCGCAGCTGCTCGAGCGCCTCGATCGACTCGAGCGGCGAGGGCGCGAGCGCGCGGTAGGCGCGCAGGAACGACACGCGGTACGCGTAGAGGCCGACGTGGCGCAGGATCGTGCCGGCGAGCGCGGCCGGCAGCTCGAGCGGCAGCCGCCGCGGGAAGCCGGCGAGCGCATCGCGCGCGAACGGGATCGGGGCGCGCGAGAAGTACATCGCGCGACCGCTCGCATCGAGCACGACCTTCACGACGTTGGGCGACATCCAGTCGTCCGCGTCGCCGACCGCGTGTGCGGCGGTCGCGATCGCGCAGTCGGGGCTCGCGTGCAGCAGCGCCGCGACCGAGGCGACCAGCGCCGGCGGGATCTGTGGCTCGTCGCCCTGCACGTTGACGACGATCTCGTCGTCGGCGAGGCCGAGGAGATCGGCCGCCTCGGCGAGGCGGTCGGTGCCCGAGGGGTGGTCGGCGCGCG
>JBILTM010000279.1:0-5460 GCA_044371545.1 Burkholderiaceae bacterium | reverse complement strand
CCGCGCGGCGTCAAGAAGAGCCTGATGGCGCTGACGCCGGTGCGGCGCATCCGCGGCGCGGTGATGAAGGACCTGGGGCTGCCCGACGACATCCTCGACTTCGTCAACTACCCGACGCGCTTCGACTGCCGCTACACGACCTCGGCGCTCAAGGGCAGCGGCATCGCCTGCCCGCGCCTGAAGGACTACGCGTGGGCGATCTGGGACTACTGGGAGCGCCACCTCGACCCGGACCTGCAGATCGACCGCACGCTGAAGGGCCAGGTCGCCGGCAAGGTCGTGCTGATCACAGGCGGCTCGTCGGGCATCGGCCTCGCCGCCGCGCGCAAGATCGCCGAGGCCGGCGCGGTGACGATCATCTGCGGCCGCGACCAGGACAAGCTCGATGAGGCGAAGGCGCTGGTCGAGGCCGACGGCCACGTGCTGCACACGTTCAGCGTGGACCTCGCCGACATGGCCGACGTCGACCGCATGGTCAAGTGGCTGATGGAGACGCACGGCGGCGTCGACTACCTGGTCAACAACGCCGGCCGCTCGATCCGCCGCGCGATCGAGTCGAGCCAGGAGCGCTTCCACGACTTCGAGCGCTGCATGCAGCTCAACTACTTCGGGGCGATCCGCACGACGATGGGGCTGCTGCCGGGCATGGTCGCGAAGAAGCGCGGCCACGTGATCAACATCTCGTCGATCGGGGTGCTGACCAACGCGCCGCGCTTCTCGGCCTACGTCGCGTCGAAGTCGGCGCTCGACGCGTGGACGATGTGCGCCTCGTCGGAGTACGCCGACCTCGGCGTGCGCTTCACGACGATCAACATGCCGCTGGTCCGCACGCCGATGATCGCGCCGACCAAGCTCTACAACAACGTCCCGACGCTGTCGCCCGACGAGGCCGGCGACCTGATCGTGCAGGCGATCGTCCACAAGCCGGCGCGGATCGCGACGCGGCTCGGCATCGTCGGCGCGGTGATGCATGCGACCGTGCCGCGCCTCGCGCAGATCGTGATGAACACCTCGTTCCGGATGTTCCCGGACTCTGAAGCGGCCAAGGGCGTGAAGGGGGACAAGCCGCCCCAGCTGTCGGCCGATCAGGTCGCGTTCCAGCAGCTGATGCGGGGCATCCACTTCTGACGCGACGGGCTCGGGCGGGGTCGCCGCCGCCCGGGCGACGTGTCTTCGCGCTCAGCCGATCTCGCCGGGTGTCGCCTCGCGGGCGGTCCGGCCGGTCTCGGCCGCGGCCAGCGCCTCGAGCACGATGCCCGCGACCCGGGCGTCGTACGCGAGGGTCACGTGACCGAGCCCGTGCAGCACCACCGTGCGCGCGCCGGGCAGCGTCTGGATCGCCTGCGGCGCGACGATGTTGTCCTGCCACGAGAGCACGACGGTGAAGCGCTCGAGCCGCCCTCCCGGTTCCTCGGCCGCGAGCGCGCGCAACCAGTCGCTGTCGCGGCGCATCTGCCGCACGTTGCGGCCGCGACCGAAGTTCGCGTGCACGGTGCCGCGGTGCGGCGTGCCGAGCGTGACGACGCAGGCGACCGCGTCGTCGCCGAACGCCCGCAGGTAGGACCGCGCGGCGAGCCCGCCCATGCTGTGGCCGACCAGCGCGACGCGCGCGGCCCCGGTGCGCGCGCGCAGCGCCTCGACCGCCTCGGCGATCCGCGGCGCATAGTCGTCGATCGACGCGAACGGCGGCTCGAGGTCGAGCGCCTCGACCGCGTGGCCGGCCGCGGCGAGGCGCGCGGCCATCGGCCGCCACAGCGCGCGGTTGCAGAAGTAGCCGTGGATCAGCAGCACCGGCAGCCGCTCGCCGGCGACGGTGCCGGTGGCGAACGGCCGCGCCGCAAGCAGCGGCTGCGCGAAGCTGAAGGTGCGGGTCGAGTCGATGATCTCGCGCACGTAGGCGACCAGCCACGAGCGCAGCGACGGCCAGAAGCCGTGCCGTGGCGCGTCCGTGGGCCGCTCGCCGCGCACCGCCCACGCGAGCGCGAAGTCGAGCGTCAGGATGCCGGCGTGCAGGGCGAGCGGTGCGACGACACCGATCGCCACGGCGACCGCGATCGACGTGCGGCCGCTGCCTCCGAGCCAGCCGGCGAGGACCACGCCGAGCACGAACTGCCCGACGAGCAGCCACGCCTGCAGCCGCGCGATCATGCGAGCGGGCCGCCGGCGTTCGGCAGGGTGCGTCGGTGCATGCGGCCATTCTAGGTTCGGCCGCTAGAGGTGCGGCTCTAATGGTGCCGCAACCCGACGGCAGGTCCTGCGCGCTGCGGCATACTTCCGCCGACCCCACGAGCCTTCCCGTGCATGGACGCATCGCAACGACTCCGCGCCGGCGCGGCCGAGGTGGCCGCGCTGCGCACGCTCGACGGCATCGACGCGGCCACGCGCGCGCGCCGCGACGAGCTGCGCGCGTTCCAGGCGCGGCGACTCGCGTTCACGCACGCCGACCTGCTCGAGTCGCCGCGCTACCGGGCTGCAACGCGGTTCTTCCTCGACGAACTGTACGGCGTGAAGGACTTCTCGCAGCGCGACGCCGAACTCGCCCGCGTGATCCCGACGCTCACCCGCTTCCTGCCCGAGGCCGCGCTCGGGACGATCGCCGACGCGGTCGAGCTCGACGCGCTGTCCGAGCGGCTCGACCTGGCGACCGCGAAGGCGCTGGTCGCCGACCCGGCGATCCGCGGCCGGCCGATCGACGACGACGCCTACGCGCGGGCCTTCCGGGCGGCCGGCTCGCGCACCGACCGCGAGCGGCAGGTCGAGCTGGTCGAGCACATCGGGCGGGCGCTCGACCGGCTGGTGCGGCACCCGCTGCTGGGCGGCCTGCTCGGCGCGATGGAGGGGCCGGCGCGCATGGCCGGGCTGGCGGCGATGCACGAGTTCCTCGCCTCCGGCTTCCGGGCCTTCAAGGCGATGAAGGGTGCCGACGTGTTCATGCGCACGGTGATCGACCGCGAGCGCGCGCTGATGGCCCGGATCTGGGCGGGCGAACCCGACCCCGTCGGACGCGCTGGACAGCACTGACCCGCCCGGGCTAGAATCGAGGGTTCCTCGCCGCACGGACCTGTGCCGGCGGGCCCGTCGCGGACATTCCGCGCGTGGCTCGTCCGGCCGGACACCCCGACACGAGCCGGCGGCCGGCCCCGAGCGATCGGAGCCGCCTTCGAGGAACACGGGGGCACGCGCGCGGACGGTCGTCTTCACGAGACCACCGCGGCGCGCCCGTCACCAGAACACTCCACAATTGGGGAATCGATGCGTCACTACGAGATCGTCTTCATCGTCCACCCCGATCAGAGCGAGCAGGTGCCCGCGATGATCGAGCGGTACAAGACCCTGGTCGAAGGCCATCAGGGCACGATGCACCGGATCGAGGACTGGGGCCGCCTGCAGCTGGCCTATCCGATCCAGAAGGTCGCCAAGGCCCACTACGCGCTGATGAACATCGAGTGCGACCAGAAGACCCTGGAAGAGCTCGAGCACGCGTTCCGCTTCAACGACGCGGTGCTGCGCCACCTGGTCGTCGGCATGCCGAAGGCCGAGACGGGCGCCTCGCCGATGCTGCGCCGGATCCAGAAGGAAGAGGCCCGCAAGAGCGCGGCGAGCACCGAGGGTTCCGGCGATCGTCCGGACCGCGGTGACCGTGGCGATCGCGGCGACCGGGGCGACCGCGTCGAGAGGACCGAAAGGGCCGCTTGAACCGGGTCGGCCTGACCGCGTCGCTCATCGAGCGCGAGCCGATCCGCTACACGCCCGCGGGCGTGCCGATCGTGGGGCTGAAGCTCTCGCACCGTTCGGTGCAGCGCGAGGCCGGCACCGATCGGACGGTCGAGCTGGAGATCTCCGCGATCGCCGCCGACCGTGTAGCGCTGAGGATCGACCGCGTCGCGCTGGGCACCGGGCTGAAGCTGGAAGGCTTCCTCGCCCCCCGGCGCCGCAACGTCAAGGCCCTGGTCCTGCACGTCACCGAATTCGAGCTCGACCCGACCGTCGAGCGGAACGCATAGAAAGACAGAGGAAACGTCATGGCATTCATGCGCCGAGGCAGCAAGGACAAGAAACCGAAGCGTCAGTCGCAGAGCGCGCTCTTCAAGCGCAAGCGCTTCTGCCGGTTCACCGCCGAGAAGGTCGAGTGGATCGACTACAAGGACGTGGACGTGCTGAAGGACTTCATCACCGAGACCGGCAAGATCATGCCGGCCCGCCTGACCGGCACCAAGGCCCGGTACCAGCGCCAGCTGTCGGACGCGATCAACCGCGCCCGCTTCCTGGCCCTGCTGCCGTACACCGACAACCACTGAGCGGGAGCCGAACATGCAGATCATCCTGCTCGAGAAGGTCGTCAACCTGGGTGGCCTCGGTGACGTCGTCCGCGTCAAGGACGGCTACGCCCGCAACTTCCTGATCCCCGAGGGCAAGGCGCGCCGCGCGACCGAGGCCGCGATCAAGGAGTTCGAGACCAAGCGCGCCGACCTCGAGAAGGCCCAGGCCGAGAAGCTCGCCGCCGCCCAGGCGACCGGCGCCAAGATGGACGGTGTCACCGTCGCGATCAGCCAGAAGGCCGGCGTCGACGGCCGCCTGTTCGGCTCGGTCACCAACTTCGACATCGCGACCGCGCTGGGCAAGCAGGGCTTCCCGCAGGTCGAGAAGGCGATGGTGCGCCTGCCGAACGGCCCGCTGAAGGCCGTGGGCGAGTACGACGTGACGGTCGCGCTGCATGCCGACGTGGTCGCCGCGATCAAGGTCGCGGTGAGCCCGGAGCAGTAAGCACCGGATCGCCGCACGCGCCCCCTTCACGGGGCGTCGTCCGACGCGCACGAGGGGCCCGCACGGGCCCCTCGTGCTTTGCGGGCCCCGCCGCGCGAGGCCCGCGCCGATCCACGGTGGGCCCGCTTTCGGGCCCGCCGACCCGCGAGTACCATCGACCGCATGTCCGCCCAGCCGACCCCGTTCCCCGGTTCCCAGCCCGTCGACGCCGAGGTCGCCGCGCTGCGCGTGCCGCCGCACTCGGTCGAGGCCGAGCAGTCGGTGCTCGGCGCCGTGCTGCTCGACAACGCCGCCTGGGAGAAGATCGGCGACGTGCTGCGCGAGGACGACTTCTACCGGCACGACCACCGGCTGATCTGGCAGCACCTCTCGAAGCTGCTCGAGCGCAACCAGCCGGCCGACGTGCTCACCCTGCAGGACGCGCTGAAGTCCACCGGCAAGCTCGAGGAGGCAGGCGGGCTGTCGTACCTGAACGCGCTCGCGAGCGGCACGCCGTCGGCTGCCAACGTGCGCCGCTACGCCGAGATCGTCCGCGACCGCGCCGTGCTGCGCCGGCTGATCACCGTCTCCGACGAGATCGCCACCACCGCGCTGAACCCGCAGGGCCGCGACACGCGGCAGATCCTCGACGAGGCCGAGTCGCGCGTCTTCCAGATCTCCGAGGACGGCTCGCGCGGGCGGGCCGGCTTCCAGGAC
>JBILTM010000278.1:0-5470 GCA_044371545.1 Burkholderiaceae bacterium | reverse complement strand
ATCATGAACCAGGTGCAGACGGTGCTGCCGCAGTGGCGGGCGGGCAAGGTGCGCCTGCTCGGCGTGACCACGCCGAAGCGCGTCGCGACGGTGCCCGACGTGCCGACGATCGCCGAGTCCGGCTATCTGGGCTTCAACAGCTACATCTGGTTCGGCGTGCTCGGCCCGAAGGGCATGGACCCGGCGGTCGTGGAGCGCATCAACGGCGCGGTGCGGCAGGTGCTGGAGACGCCCGAGATCGCGGCGCGGCTCAACGGCGCGGGCAACAGCGTGCGCATCGAGACGCCGCAGCAGTTCCGCGAGACGGTGAAGGCCGACCGCGCGCGCTGGACGCAGGTGGTGCGGCAGGTCGGCGTGACGATCGACTGATCGCAGGCGGGTCGCGCCGGAGGTCATCCGAAAAACTCATCGTTCGTGCGCTATCGTTCCTCCCGACAGAACGATCCGGAGCGCCCCGTGCAGCGACTGAACTACCACCACCTGCACTACTTCTGGGCCGTCGCGAAGGAGGGCAACCTCACGCGCGCCGCGACCCGGCTGCACGTGTCGCAGTCGGCGCTGTCGGTGCAGGTCCGCCAGCTGGAAGACCAGCTCGGGCAGGCGCTCTTCGAGCGACGCGGCCGCACGCTGCAGCTGACCGAGGCAGGGCGGCTCGCAATGTCGTACGCCGAGTCGATCTTCGCGGCCGGCGGCGAGCTGGTCGCGCTGCTGCGCGAGGGGCGGCGCGCGAACCGGCAGGTGCTTCGGATCGGCGCGGTCTCGACGCTGTCGAGGAACTTCCAGGAGAACTTCGTGCGGCCGCTGCTCGAGCGCGAGGACGTCGAGCTGGTGCTGCAGTCGGGCGGCCTCGCGGAGCTGCTCGGACGGCTGCGCGTGCACACGCTGGACGTGGTCCTGTCGAACCGGCGCGTGCACGGCACGCCGGACGATCCGTGGCGCTGCCGCCGGATCGCGCGCCAGCCGGTCAGCCTCGTCGGCCGGCCGCGCCCGAAGCGGCGCGCGTTCCGCTTCCCCGAGGAGCTCGCCGAGGTGCCGCTGCTGCTGCCGGGCCCGGACCACGACATCCGCGCCGGCTTCGACCTGATGTGCGAGCAGCGCGGCATCCGCTACCGGCTGCGCGCCGAGGTCGACGACATGGCGATGCTGCGGCTGCTCGCGCGCGACTCCGACAGCGTCGCGCTGCTGCCGACCGTCGTCGTGCAGGACGAGCTGCGCGCGGGACGGCTCGTCGAGTACGCGGTGGTGCCGGAGCTGTCCGAGACCTTCTACGCGATCACCGTGCAGCGGCACTTCGAGCCGCCGCTGCTCAAGGAGCTCCTGAAGCGGCCGGAGGCGGACGTGCTGGGGGTGGTCGCGGCGTGAGTCGCACCGGCGCGCGGCGCCGGCTCGCCGTGAAGTGCCCGAGGGCCTCGCCGCGCGCTACTCGGTGCCCGCCGGCCCCGCCGCCGGGTGCCCGTCCCACCACCGCGTCGGCTTGAGCTCGCGCTCGTCGTGAGCGAGCAGGCGCGCGTGGTGGCGGTCCGCGTCGGCGACGAGCAGGTCGGCCGCGATCGCCGCCGACAGCCGCGTCGCGCCGAACGCGAGCCCCGGGATGTCGCCGGCGACCGCGCCCTGGCTGAGCGTGCTGCCCCAGGAGAACAGGTGGATCCGCGACAGCGCGTCGACGACCTCGGGCCCGGCTCCCGGCCGCGCGAGCAGCTGCAAGCCCTCGCCGAGGTAGGGGAAGCGCGCGATCTCGTCGTGCGCCGCACTGCCGTCGGACGGCACGCGCTCGCCCCAGGACAGCACGTGCGCGGCGAGCGCGCCGAGCTCCGGCCGGTCGATCAGGTTCACGTCGAAGCCGGTGCCGAGGATCACCGCGTCGAAGCGATGCGGGCCGGAGGGCGTCGTCACGGTCACGCCATCGGCGTCGGGGGCGACGTCGAGCCACGGTTCGCCGAGCCGCAGCGAGAACGCCGGGTGGCGGTCGCAGCGCAGCACGCTCTCGTAGGGCGGCGGCACCTGCTCGTCGAGCACGTGCGCATAGAAGCGCACGCGCTCGGCGTCGGGCAGCGCCGGGTAGCCGCGGAAGAAGCCTGCGAACGAGGTCCACTTCGACTTGTTGACCTGCGGCATCGACGCGCGCCGCGCGAACATCGCGACCGCGGCCGCGCCGTGCTCGAGCGCGAGGCCCGCGTTGTCGAACGCGGACGCGCCGACGCCGAGCACGCCGACGCGCTTGCCCGCGAGCGCCGGGAAATCGACCTCGTCCATCGAGTGGAAGACGCGCGCGCGGGCCGCAGGCGCGCCGGGATCGAGCGAGGGGAACGCCGGCCGGCGCGGCAGCCCGCTGCCCTCCCGGCCGAGCGCGAGCACCAGCTTGCGCGCGTGCACCGTGCGCGCGGCGCCGCGCTCGTCGAGCTGCAGCGCGAGCCCGCCGGGCGCCGGTTCGATCGACACCAGCCGCACGCCGCCGTCGACCGCGACGCCGACCTGCCGGCGCACCCACAGCAGGTAGTCGCGCCAGTCGAGCCGCCAGACCTTGTGCAGCGCGGCCCAGCCGTCGGCGCCGAAGCGCGCCTCGTACCAGGCGCGCAAGGTCAGCGAGGGCACGCCGAGGTCGGGCCCGGTCAGGTGCTTCGGCGAGCGCAGCATCTCCATGCGCGCGAAGGTCGCCCACGGGCCCTCGAGCCCCTCGGTGCGCGCGTCGATCGTCCGCTGCCGGCCGATGCCGTCGCGCCGCAGCGCGTAGGCGACCGTCTGCCCGCACATCCCGCCGCCGGCGACCAGCACGTCGGTCATCGGGGCACCGTCGGGGCCGGGCGTGGGCGGCACCCAGTCGGGCGGGGGGTAGTTGAGGCAGGCGAGGTCGTGCGCGACGCGGGCCTCGAGCGCGGGCAGCCCGGCCGGATCCTCGCGGCGTGCGGCGCGCTCGTCGCGGGCCCCGCCGGAGGACGCGAGGCGCCCCCAGTCGCGCGGCGCGGCGGGCGTGGAACGGGCGGGCGGGACGGAGGAGCGCGCGGTCATAATGGCCGTCATTCTGCCTGCACCGACGCCGCCATGACCCGACCCGTGCTGCACTGCTTCTACAGCCTCTCGTCGCCCTGGGCGTACTTCGCCGGCCCGAGGCTGCAGGACGTCGTCCGCCGGCACCGCGCGACGCTGCTGCTCAAGCCCTACGACTTCCAGGCGGTGGTGCCGAAGACCGGCGGCATCCCGCTGCGCACGCGGCCCGAGCCGCGGCGGACCTACCACGCGCTCGAGCTCGACCGCTGGCGCACGTACCTCGGCATGCCGCTGAACCTCGTGCCGAAGCACTATCCGGCCGACGGCCAGCCGCCCGACTGGAACAAGCAGGCGGGCTGGATGGTGATCGCCGCGCAGCTGCGCGGCGAGGACGCGTTCGTGCTGTCGCACGCGATCCTGCGCGCGCTGTGGGCCGAGGAGCGCGACATCTCCGAGCCTGGCACGCGGATCGCGATCGCCGACGAGAACGGCTACGACGGCGCGGCGCTGCAGGCGATGGAGCGCAGCGACGCGGTCCAGGCCGCGTACCGCGCGAACACCGACGAGGCCGAGCGGCTCGGCGTGTTCGGCGCGCCGACCTTCGTGCTCGACGGCGAGCGCTTCTGGGGCCAGGACCGGCTCGACTTCGTCGACCGCGCGCTCGCGGCGAAGGCCTCGACCGCGCGCGGCTGACGGCCCGCCCGGCGACGCCGCTCGACGCGTACGCCGTGGCATGATCGTTGCTCCACTGCCGAGCCGGACCTCGACGGGCCGTGCGCCCACCTCTCCACGCGATCCCCATGAGCAAGCTCTCAACCCACGTCCTCGACACGGCCCGCGGCCGCCCCGCGGCGGGCGTCGCCGTCGTGCTGTCGGTCGCCGACGGTGACGGCTGGCGCGAGCTGGCGCGCACGACGACCAACGCCGACGGTCGCACCGACGGGCCGCTGCTGTCCGGCGACGCGGTGCGCCCCGGCCGCTACCGGCTGACCTTCGCCGCCGGCGACTACTTCCGCCGCCTCGGCGTCGAGATGCCCGAGCCGCCCTTCGTCGACGTGGTGACGCTCGACTTCGGCCTCGCCGAGGCGGGCGGGCACTACCACGTGCCGCTGCTGGTCTCGCCGTGGTCGTGGTCGACCTACCGCGGCAGCTGACCCGATGGACGCCTACCTCCTCGAGTGGCTGAACCTGCTCGGCCGCTGGGTGCACCTGATCACCGGCATCGCGTGGATCGGCGCGTCGTTCTACTTCGTGTGGCTCGACGCGCACCTGCACGCGCCGCGCGACCGCGCCGAAGGCGAGCGGCTCGACCTCGCCGGCGAGGTCTGGTCGGTGCACGGCGGCGGCTTCTACCGCGCGCAGAAGTTCCGCGTCGCACCGCCCGAGCTGCCCGAGCCGCTGCACTGGTTCAAGTGGGAGGCCTACAGCACCTGGCTGTCGGGCATGTTCATGCTGGTGCTCGTCTACTGGCTCGGCGCGAAGGTGTATCTCGTCGACCCGCAGGTCGCCGACCTGTCGCCGGGCGTGGCGGTCGCGATCGCGGCCGCGTTCCTCGCCGGCGGCTGGCTCGTGTACGACGCGCTGTGCCGCTCGCGGCTCGGCGCGAACGAGCCGGTGCTCGCCGCGGTGCTGCTCGCCGGCTGCGCCGCGGCCGCGTGGGCGTTGTGCCAGCTGTTCTCGGGACGCGGCGCGTTCATCCACTTCGGCGCGATGCTCGGCACGATCATGGCGGCGAACGTGTTCTTCGTGATCATCCCCGGGCAGAAGGACCTGGTGCGCGCGAAGGCCGAGGGCCGCGCGCCCGACCCGATCCACGGCGTGCGCGGCAAGCAGCGCAGCGTGCACAACACCTACTTCACGCTTCCGGTGCTGTTCACGATGATCAGCAACCACTACGCGAGCCTGACCAACCACCGGCACGCATGGCTCGCGCTGGTCGCGATGGCGGTGGCCGGCGCGACGATCCGGCTGTGGTTCGTGCTGCGGCACCGCGGCCAGTCGAAGCCCGCGCTGATCGCGGTCGGCGTCGCGGCGATCGCCGGCACCTTCGCGCTCGCGATGCCCGCCTCGGCGCCCGCGCCGCAGGCCGGCGCGAAGGCGCCCGACCTCGCGCAGGTGGGACCGATCGTCGCGCAGCGCTGCGCGGGCTGCCACGCCGCGCAGCCGACGTACCCCGGCTTCGCGTCGCCGCCGAAGAACGTGGTGCTCGACTCGCCCGATGCGATCCTCCGGCAGGCGCAGGCGATCCACCAGCAGACCGTCGTAGCGAAGGCGATGCCGATCGGCAACCTGACGCAGATCACCGACGCCGAGCGCGCGACGATCGACGCCTGGTTCCGCGCCGGCGCGCCGCGCTGAGCCGCCGGGGCGCTCGGACAGGCCCGCGACGGTCCCGGGCGCGCCGGCGATAATCGGCCCCCCGTTCCCCGCCGCGAGGCCGACCGCCATGCCGCATCCCGGACCCCTCGCGGGCCTGACCGTCGTC
>JBILTM010000094.1:0-18608 GCA_044371545.1 Burkholderiaceae bacterium | reverse complement strand
TGGGGACGTAGTAGTACATCATCCCGAGGAAGCCCGCGGTCAGGAAGAAGCCCACCGCGTTGTGGCCGTACCACCACTGGATCATCGCGTCCTGCACGCCGGCGTAGGCCGAGTACGAGGTCATCCAGCCCGAGGGCATCGCGGCGCTGTTCACCAGGTGCAGCACCGCGACCGTCAGGATCATCGACCCGTAGAACCAGTTGGCGACGTAGATGTGCCTGACCTTGCGGGTGGCGATCGTGCCGAAGAACACGATGGCGTAGGCGACCCACACCAGCGTGATCAGGATGTCGATCGGCCACTCGAGCTCGGCGTACTCCTTGCCGCTGGTGTAGCCGAGCGGCAGCGAGATCGCGGCGGAGAGGATCACCAGCTGCCAGCCCCAGAAGGTGAAGGCGGCGAGCGGCCCGGCGAACAGGCGCGTCTGGCAGGTCCGCTGGACCGCGTAGTAGCTGGTCGCGAACAGCGCGCAGCCGCCGAACGCGAAGATGACCGCGTTGGTGTGCAGCGGCCTCAGGCGGCTGTAGGTCAGCCACGGGACGTCGAAGTTCAGTGCCGGAAAGGCGAGCTGTGCGGCGATGATCACGCCGACCAGCATGCCGACCACGCCCCATACGACGGTCATGATCGCGAATTGCCGCACGACCGTGTAGTTGTAGGTCGCGGATGACGAAGGATTCACGTTGTTCTCTCCCCAGAGTACCCAGGATCGATTGTGCTTAGCAGCACGACCCGGGCCTTGATCCAGGTCAAGCACTCACCGCGGAGGTGGTGCGCCCGGCGTGTCGTCGTCCTCGAGGATGCGTCGGCCTTCCTGCTCGATGCCCTCGAACTGGCCGTTCCAGACCGACCAGGCGAGCACGCCGACGATGACGAGGACGAGCACCACGGACAGCGGCACCAGCACGTACAGGATGTCCATCGACAGGCTCTTCGTGGGTGTGCGCGTCGTGGTTGTCCGCGGCGCGCTCAGGCGGCCGGGGACGCTCCCGCGGCGAGCGGCATCGCGGGCGCGACCGCGCGAGGCACCGGCCTCGCGAGGCGCAGCGCGTTCAGGACGACCACGAGCGAGCTCGCGGCCATGCCGATGCCCGCCAGCCACGGCGGCAGGAGCCCCGCGAGCGCGAGCGGAATGCTGACCGCGTTGTAGACCGCGGCGAACGCGAGGTTCTGCGCGACGACGCGTATCGTGCGGCGCGCGAGTCGGCGCGCCTCGACCAGCGGCTCGAGGCGCTCGCCGAGCAGCAGCAGGTCGGCCTGGTGCTGCGCGAGCGGCGCTGCGGTCGCGAACGAGACCGAGACGTCGGCGCGCGCGAGCACCGGCGCGTCGTTGATGCCGTCGCCGACCATCGCGACGCGCCGGCCTTCGCGCTGGCGCGCCTCGATCGTCGCGAGCTTGTCCTGCGGTGAAGCCATCGCGCGCCACGCGTCCACGTCGAGCAGCGCCGCGATGCGCTCGACCCGCGCGGGCTCGTCGCCGGACAGCACCTCGACCGACGCGCCGTCGGCGCGCAGCGCCGCGAGTGCGGCGGCCGCGTCGCCGCGCGGCGTCTCCGACAGCTCGAAGCGCGCGACCGCGCGTCCGTCGAGCGCGAGGCGCACGCCGCCCGGCGCGCCGGGGCCGCCGCCCGCGAAGGCCTCGCTGCCGACGCGTGCGTCGTGCCACGCGCCGTCGAGCCGGACGCGGCCGGCCACGCCTGCGCCGCCGTGCTCGAGGACGTCGGCGACCTCGGGCGCGGGCGCGTCGCCGGCGGCGCGCCGCAGCGCCGCTGCGGCGGGGTGCAGGGATCCTGCCTCGAGTGCGGCCGCGATCGCGAGCGCGCGTGTGGCGTCCGGGCCGCCGGCGGCGACATCGGTGCGCACGACCGACAGCCGGTCGAGCGTCAGCGTGCCGGTCTTGTCGAAGACGAAGGCGTCGACGCCCGCGAGCGACTCGATCGCCTGCGGCGAGCGCGCGAGCAGGCCGCGGCGCGCGAGCGAGCCGGACGCGGCGAGGAGCGCGGTCGGCGTCGCGAGCGACAGCGCGCACGGGCAGGTGACGACGAGCACCGAGGCCGCCACCCACACCGCGCGCGACGGGTCGATGACGTGCCACACCGCGTATGCGAGCGCCGCCAGCACCAGCACCGCGACGAGGAACGGACCGGCCCAGCGGTC
Organism: Burkholderiaceae bacterium; assembly: GCA_044371545.1. Classification (GTDB taxonomy): domain Bacteria; phylum Pseudomonadota; class Gammaproteobacteria; order Burkholderiales; family Burkholderiaceae_E; genus UBA4615. The sequence goes on along the minus strand of JBILTM010000094.1, from coordinate 16,451 downwards.
GGCGAGCTGCGCGAGCCGCGGCTTGCGGGCCGACGCGGCCTCGATCAGGTCGGCGATCTGCTGCAGCCGCGAGTCGCGCGGCACGCGGACCAGGCGGGCGGTCAGCGGGCCGCTCAGGTTCATGCTGCCCGCCGCGAGCGCGTCGCCCGCGCGCTTGGGCCTCGGGGTGCTCTCGCCGGTGACCAGCGACTCGTCGACGTGCGAGCCGCCTTCGAGCACGACGGCGTCGGCCGGCACCGCCTGGCCGACCGCTACGCGGACGCGGTCGCCGACGTGCAGCCGGCGCAGCGTGACGGTCTCGGCGCGGCCGGCGTCATCGAGGCGCTCGACGGTCTCGGGCAGCCGCGCGAGCAGGTCGGCGACGCCGACCAGCGCGCGCTCGCGCGCTCCCGCCTCGAGCCAGCGGCCGATCAGCAGGAAGGCGACGAACATCGTCAGCGAGTCGAAGTAGACCTCGCCGCCCTCGATCGCGGCCGCGCTGCTCGCGACGAAGGTGACCAGGATGCCGAGCGAGACCGGCACGTCCATGCCGATCCGGCGCGCACGCAGGTCGCGCCACGCGCTGCGGAAGAACGGCCCCGCCGCGAACAGCAGCGCCGGCAGCGTCAGCATCCACTCGGCCCACATCAGCAGGCGCTCGATGTCGGCGGGCATCTCGCCGGCGCCCGCGACGTAGCGCGGCACCGCGTACATCATCACCTGCATCATGCAGAGCACCGCGACCAGCATCCGCCACAGCGACGCGCGCCGGCCCGCCGCCTCGGCGGTCGCGACCGCGGCGCGCGACACCGGCCGCGGCGCGTAACCGATCGCGGCGATCCGTGCGAGCAGCCCGGACAGCGGCTGCACGTCGGGGCGGAAGACGATCCGCGCGCGCCGGGTCGCGGCATTGACCGAAACCTCGTCGACCTCGCCGCGCAGTGCCTGCTCGATCGACACCACGCACGCGGCGCAGTGCACGCCGTCGACCGTCAGCACCGCTTCCATCCGCCGCGGCTCGCCGTCCTTCGAGGGCAGCGCGCGGGCGACCTCGGCGAGCTCGTCGGGGTCGTCGAGATGGAGGAACGCGTCGGGGACGGACATCGGGACGGCGTGGCGGGCCCGTGCGGAGCCTGGTGGAGGTGCGATCGATCATAGCCATCGCGCCCGCCCGTCGGTCCGGGCGGCGTGCCCGTCACTTGACACAGGTCAAGTCGCGGTCGGATCGCGTGGATTCATGGCAGGATGACGGGCCCGCGACCCCTGCAGACGGATCCGTCCCCGATGACCATCCCCCGCGCCACGAAGATCGTCGCCACGCTCGGCCCCGCCTCGTCCGAGTCCGCAGTGCTGGAGCGGATGATCCTGTCCGGGGTCAACGTCGTGCGGGTGAACTTCTCTCACGGGACGGCCGAAGAGCACACCGGGGTGGTGGAGCGGGTCCGCGAGGTCGCGGTGCGGCTCGGCCGCGACATCGGCGTGCTCGCCGACCTGCAGGGCCCGAAGATCCGCATCGGCAAGTTCGCCGACGGCAAGGTGACGCTGGTCGAGGGCGACCGGTTCACGTTCGACCTCGACTGCGAGCTCGGCGACGAGTCGCGCGTCGGGCTCGACTACAAGGACCTGGTCCACGACGTGAAGTCGGGCGACACGCTGCTGCTGAACGACGGCCGCATGATCATGCGCGTGGACCGTGTCAACGACCGCACGATCGAGTGCACGGTGACGCTGGGCGGCGTGCTGTCGAACCGCAAGGGCATCAACCGCCAGGGCGGCGGCCTGTCGGCGCCGGCGCTGACCGCGAAGGACATGGACGACATCAAGACAGCCGTCCGCTTCGAGGCGGACTTCGTCGCAGTGTCCTTCCCGAAGAACGCGTCCGACATGTACATGGCGCGCGAGCTGGTGCGCGCGGCCGGCGGCAAGGCGCTGATGATCGCGAAGATCGAGCGATACGAGGCGATCGGCAACCTCGAGGAGATCCTGAAGGCCTCCGACGGGATCATGGTCGCGCGCGGCGACCTCGCAGTCGAGGTCGGCGACGCGGCGGTGCCCGCGCTGCAGAAGCGGATGATCCGCCTCGCCAAGGAGCACAACAAGCTGACGATCACCGCGACCCAGATGATGGAGTCGATGATCGAGTCGCCGGTGCCCACCCGCGCGGAGGTGTCCGACGTCGCGAACGCGGTGCTCGACGGCACCGACGCGGTGATGCTGTCGGCCGAGACCGCTGCCGGCAAGTACCCGGTCGAGACCGTGACCGCGATGGCCCGCGTCTGCGACGAGGCCGACCGTTCCGGCTCGTTCGCGCTCGACAAGGAATTCCTGAACCGCACCTTCGGGCGGATCGACCAGGCGGTCGCGATGGCAGCGCTCTTCACCGCGGCGCACATGAAGGTCAAGGCGATCGCCTCGCTGACGCAGTCGGGCTCGACCGCGCTGTGGATGTCGCGGCTCGACTCGGGCGTGCCGATCTACGCGCTGACGCCCGAGGAGTCGAGCCGCCGCCGGATGTCGCTGTACCGCGAGGTGCACCCGGTGCTGATGACCTACAAGGCGCACGATCGCGAGAACCTGCTGCTCGAGGTCGAGGCGAAGCTGGTCGAACTCGGCATCGTCGGGAGGGGCGACCTGGTGCTGATGACCATCGGCACCCCGATCGGCAAGTCGGGCGGCACGAACACGCTGCAGATCGTCCGGGTCGGCGAGCGCAGCTAGGCGGGGCGTCCGGCGGCGCACCGCGACCGGGCGTGCGCCGACGGTCCGGGCGTGCCGTAATTCCCGCCGACGGCCTGTCGCCGCAGGCATAATCCGCGCCTGGGACTTTCGCAGAGCCTCGGCACGGAGGACGCGGCGCGGGGCTGTGCGAAATTTCACACAGGAGTCGTCCATGCCCCTCGTATCGATGCGCCAGCTGCTCGACCACGCCGCCGAGAACGGCTACGGCATCCCGGCGTTCAACGTCAACAACCTCGAGCAGGTGCAGGCGATCATGTCGGCCGCCGCCGAGATCGACGCGCCGGTGATCATGCAGGCGTCGGCCGGCGCACGGAAGTACGCGGGCGAGCACTTCCTCAAGCACCTGATCCAGGCCGCGATCGAGTCGTACCCGAAGGTGCCGATCGTGATGCACCAGGACCACGGCCAGTCGCCGTCGATCTGCAAGGGCGCGATCGACCTGGGCTTCTCGTCGGTGATGATGGACGGCTCGCTGGAAGAAGACGGCAAGACGATCGCCTCCTACGACTACAACGTCGCGGTCACCCGCAAGGTCGTCGACATGGCGCACTCGGTCGGCGTCACCGTCGAGGGCGAGCTCGGCTGCCTCGGCTCGCTCGAGACGATGAAGGGCGACAAGGAGGACGGCCACGGCACCGACGCGACGATGACGCGCGAGCAGCTGCTGACCGACCCCGAGCAGGCCGCCGACTTCGTCAAGAAGACGCAGGTCGACGCGCTCGCGATCGCGATCGGCACCTCGCACGGCGCCTACAAGTTCTCGAGGAAGCCCACCGGCGACATCCTCGCGATCTCGCGGATCAAGGAGATCCACGCGCGGCTGCCGAACACGCACCTGGTGATGCACGGCTCGTCGTCGGTGCCGCAGGACCTGCTCGCGGAGATCCGCAAGTACGGCGGTGCGATGAAGGAGACCTACGGCGTGCCGGTCGAGGAGATCCAGGAGGCGATCAAGCACGGCGTGCGCAAGATCAACATCGACACCGACATCCGGCTGGCGATGACCGGCGCGATCCGCAAGTTCTTCGCCGAGCACCCGGACAAGTTCGACCCGCGCGAGTACCTGAAGCCGGCGCGCGAGGCCGCCAAGCAGATCTGCATGCAGCGCTACCGCGAGTTCGGCTGCGCGGGGCAGGGCTCGAAGGTGCAGGCGATGTCGCTGTCGGTGATGGTCGAGAAGTACCGCAAGGGCGAGCTGGCGCAGGCCGTGGTCTGAGGCCGCCGCGGCGGGCGCCGCCCGCCGCCCGCCGCCCGCCGCTCCGTCCCATGTCGCCCGAGACGCTCTCCACGCTGCGCACGACCCTGATCGGCCTGTCGCTGCTCGCGCTCGCGGCCGCGCTGGTCGAGGGCGTCGTGATCACGCTGATGAAGCGCGCCTACGACTGGCGCGAGTCGCTCGCCTCGCTCGCGGTCGCGGTCGTGCGGCGCTTCGTCGACGTCGTGCCGCTCTGGATCGCGATGCCCGGCGGATACTGGCTCTACGAGCACCGGCTCATGTCGCCGCCGCTCGACGCGTGGTGGAGCTGGGTGCTGCTCGGGCTGGGGCTCGAGCTCTGCTACTACTGGTACCACCGCTCGGCGCATCGCGTGCGCTGGTTCTGGGCTTCGCACGGGGTGCACCACAGCCCGAACGCGTTCAACCTCTCGGCCGCCTACCGGCTGAGCTGGACCGGCCGCATCAGCGGCTCGCTGCTGTTCTTCCTGCCGCTGTGCTGGCTCGGCTTCCCGCCGCCGGCGGTCGCGGCGATGTACGCGATCAACCTGCTCTACCAGTTCTGGATCCACGCCGAGTGGATCCCGAAGCTCGGCCCGCTCGAGGGCTGGCTCAACACGCCGTCGGCGCACCGCGTGCACCACGCGGCCGACCTCGAGTACCTCGACGCGAACTACGGTGGGGTGCTGATGGTGTTCGACCGGCTCTTCGGCACCTACGTGGCCGAGCGCGACGACCTGAAGCCGCGCTACGGGCTGGTGGTGCCGCTGCGCACGCTCAATCCGGTCAAGATCGCCTTCTTCCAGTGGGTGGCGATGGCGCGCGACCTGCGGCGCGCGCGGGGCCTGCGCGACGCGCTCGGCTACCTGTTCGGCCCGCCCGGCTGGGCGCCGCACGGCGCGGGCGAGACGACCGAGGCGCTGCGCGCGCGGGCGGGGCTCGATGCGCGGGGACGACCGCTCGCGGCGTCGCCTCGGGTGGCCGCGCCGGGCGTGCCGTCGGCCGGCGGATAACGCCGCTCGCCCGAAGGGCGGGCCCCCGGCGCGGGCGGGCCCCGGACCCCGTCGCTCAGGGACGCCCGCTCCGCCCGGGGTGCGCTACGATCCCGCGATGCAGACCCCCACCGACGCGGCGATCGCCCGCGCGTTCCAGCTGTCGTCGCTGCCGGCGTCGTTCTACGACGATCCGTATCCGACCTACCGCGCGCTGCGCGAACACGACCCGGTGCGCGTGCTCGACGGTGGCGCGGTGTTCCTGACCCGCTACGACGACGTCGCGGCGATGTACCGCTCGCCGTCGGCGAGCTCGGACAAGAAGCGCGAGTTCGGCCCGAAGTACGGCGAAGGCACGCCGCTCTACGAGCACCACACCGGCAGCCTGGTGTTCAACGACCCGCCGTCGCACACGCGCGTGCGCCGGCTGCTGCTGCCCGCGGTCGCGCAGCGCGCGGTCGCGCGGATGGAGCCCGGTGTCGTGCAACTGGTCGACGGGCTGCTCGAGGCGATGGCCGCGAAGGCCGCGGGCGGTGCGCAGGTCGACCTGATCGAGGACTTCGCGGCCGCGATCCCGGTCGAGGTGATCGGCAACCTGCTGTCGTTCCCGCACGAGGCGCGCGGGCCGCTGCGCGGCTGGTCGCTCGCGATCCTCGCGGCGCTCGAGCCGCGGCCGACGCCCGCGATGCTCGAGGCGGGCCACCGGGCGGTCACCGACTTCGTCGCCTACCTGAAGGACCTGATCGCGCACCGGCGCGCGCATCCGCTCGACCCCGACGAGGACGTGCTGACGCGGCTGATCCAGGGCGAGGTCGGCGGCGAGCGCCTCACCGAGGGCGAGCTGCTGCACAACTGCATCTTCCTGCTCAACGCCGGGCACGAGACGACGACCAACCTGATCGGCAACGGGCTGCATGCGCTGCTGCGCTTCGAGGGCGAACAGCGGCGGCTGCGCGAGGACGCGTCGCTGATGCCGAGCGCGATCGAGGAGATGCTGCGCTGGGAGAGCCCGCTGCAGTTCAACAACCGGATGTTGACCGCGCCGACCGCGATCGGCGGGCGCACGTTCGACGCGGGCACCTTTGTCACGCTGTGCATTGGCGCGGCCAACCACGACCCGGCGCAGTTCGGGGATCCGGAGCGCTTCGACGTCGGCCGCCGGCCGAACCGGCAGCTCGCGTTCGGGCACGGCGATCACGCGTGCGCGGGGATGAACGTCGCGCGGATGGAGGCGCGCGTCGCGATCGGGCGGCTGCTCGCGCGCTTCCGGTCGATCGGGCCGGGCGACGCGCCGACGCGCGACCGGCGCGTGCGCTTCCGCGGGTTCACGACGCTGCCGGCGCGGCTGGGGGGGCGGTGAGGCGTGCGCGGGCGGCCGTACGGTCGCTCGCGCCGCTGGTCGCGCTCGGACTGGGCGTGAGTGGTCCCGCCGAGGCGGCCGGCGGCTTCGTCCTGTCGGCACCGCCGGCCGGGCGCGCGCCGGACGCTGCGATCGGCGCGCCGTGGATCGACGCCGGCGGGGCCGACCACCTCGCGCGCGACGCCGAGCGACGCGCGCGCGAGCGAGTGGGCGCGCCGCCCGCCGTGGCCTCGCCGTCACCGCCCGCCTCGGCGGCTCCGTCCGCGCCCGTGCCGGCCGACCCGGCGGCCGCGGACGAGCTCCGGCGAGCCGGCGAGCGCGAGCGCGACGCGCGCCAGGGGCGCGGCAGCATGCTGCCCGCGCCGATGGTCGTGCCGCGGATCCAGCCGGATGCGCCGGCCGCGGTGCCGGTCGCGCCGCCGCCGCGGATCGCGATCCCGGGGCCGGGCGAGCCGGGCGGGCCGCCGATCGCGCTGCCGAGCTGCGGACCGGCGGGCTGCTTCGATGCGAACGGGCGGCCGATGCCGCGCGTCGGCGGCACCGACGTGCTGATCGGACCGGGTGGGCGGCCCTGCATCCAGGTGGGCGGCGCGGCGGGCTGCTGACCGGCGCGGCGAGGCGTGCGCCGCTCGACGCGCGTCCCCGCGCCGCGGATCAGGGCCGGTAGCCGAACACCGGCCGGCCGGTGCCGCGCAGCGGCGCCGCGAGCGTCGCGAAGCGGCACAGGTGCGCCCGCGTGTCGCGCGGGTCGACCATCTCCTCGACGCCGAAGGCCTCGGCGGTGCGCAGCGGGTCCTGGAGCGTCTCGAGCTTCGCCTCGATCGCCGCGCGCGCGGCAGCCGGGTCGGGCGAGGCCTCGATCACCGCGCGGTAGGCGGCCGCCACGCCGCCCGCGATCGGCAGCGAGCCCCACTGCGCGCTCGGCCACGCGATACGCGTGAACGCGCCCGAGCCGTTGCGCTGCGCGAGCGCGGCCATGCCGAAGGCCTTGCGGACCATCACCGCGCACCACGGCACCGTGCTCTGGCGCACCGCCGCGAGCGCGCGCGAGCCGTCGCGCATCACGCCGCCGCGCTCGGCGTCCGGCCCGATCAGGAAGCCCGGGATGTCGACGAAGTGCACGACCGGCAGGTGGAAGGTCTGCGCGAGATCGACGTGGCGGATCGCCTTGCGGCACGCCTCGGAGGTCCATGCGCCGCCGTAGTGGTACGGGTCGCTCGCGAGGATCGCGACCGGCCAGCCGTCGAGTCGCGCGAGCCCGCAGATCACCGAGCGGCCCCACTCGCGGCCGATCTCCATGAACGAGCCTCGGTCGACCACGTCCTCGACGATCTGCCGCATCCTGTAGACCCGCCTCGCGTCGCGCGGCACCGCCGACAGCAGCCGCTCCTCGCGGCGCGACGGCGGGTCGTCCGCGGCCGGCGCCGCGCGCGGCGGCGCCTCGTGCACCGACGAGGGCAGGTAGGACAGGAAGCGACGCGCGCGCGCGAACGCCTCGGCCTCGGTGTCCACCGCATCGTCGACGGTGCCGGCCTTCGCGTGGATGTCGGCGCCGCCGAGCGTCTCCTTGTCGATCGGCGCACCGAACGCACGCTCGACCACCGGCGGCCCCGCGGCGAAGAGCTGCGACGAGCCGCGCACCATCAGCGAGTAGTGGCTCGCGCAGACGCGCGCCGCACCCATGCCGGCGACCGAGCCGAGCCCGAGCGCGACGATCGGCACCTCGGACATCGCGTCGAGCACCTCGGTGAACACCTCGACGTCGGGCAGGTAGGTGCGGCCCATCGTCTCGAGGTGCTTGACCGAGCCGCCGCCGCCGGTGCCGTCGACCAGCCGCACCAGGGGCACGCGCCAGCGCGACGCATGGGTCTCCGCGTACGCGAACTTGTCGCGCACGCCGCCGTCGTTCGCGCCGCCACGTACCGTGAAGTCGTCGCCGGTGACGAACACCGGCCGGCCCTCGACGGTGCCGCGGCCGCAGACGAGGTTCGCGGGCACGAAGGACACGAGGCGGCCCGCCTCGTCGTACTCGGGAAAGCCCGACACCGAGCCGACCTCGTCGAAGCTGCCCGGATCGAGCAGCTGCGCGATCCGCTCGCGCACCGGCTGGCGACCCTGCGCGCGGTGCTTCGCGACCTTGTCGGGCCCGCCGTGGCCGGCGGCGATCGCGCGGCGCCGCGCGATCTCGTCGAGTTCGGGTTGCCAGCTCATCGTCCGCGTCTCCCCTCATTGTCCGGGTCGATCATAGCCTGCGTTACCCTTGGCGCAGAGGAGGCCCGTTCCATGCCGAAGTTCGCCGCGAACCTGTCGATGATGTACACCGAGGTGCCGTTCATGGAGCGCTTCGGCGCTGCCGCGAAGGACGGCTTCCGGGGCGTCGAGTTCCTGTTCCCGTACGCGTTCGAGGCCGAGGCGATCGCCGCGGAGCTGAAGCGCCACGGGCTGCAGCAGGTGCTCTTCAACACCTGGCCGGGCGACTTCGACGGCGGCGAGCGCGGGCTCGCGTCGCTGCCCGGGCGCGAGGCGGAGTTCCTGTCGGGCGTCGACCGCGCGATCGGCTACGCGAAGGTGCTCGGGTGCCCGCGGCTGCACGCGATGGCCGGGCTGATCCCGCAGGGCGCGGACCGCGCCGAGCGCCGCGCGCTGTACGTGCGCAACCTGCGGGAGGCCGCGAGGCGCTGCGCCGACGCGGGCCTCGCGCTGCTGATCGAGCCGATCAACACGCGCGACATCCCGGGCTTCTTCCTGAACACGCAGGCCGAGGCGCACGCGATCGTCGCCGAGGTCGGCGCGCCGAACCTGAAGGTGCAGATGGACCTGTACCACTGCCAGATCGTCGAGGGCGACCTCGCGATGAAGATCCGGCAGTACCTGCCGACCGGCAACGTCGGCCACTTCCAGATCGCGGGCGTGCCGCAGCGGCACGAGCCGGACGTCGGCGAGATCAACCACCCGTACCTGTTCTCGGTGATCGACGAGCTCGGCTGGGACGGCTGGATCGGCTGCGAGTACCGGCCGCGCGCCGGCACCTCGGCGGGCCTCGGGTGGGCGAAACCCTACCTGTGACCGCGGGCGACGACCGCCCGTCGCGCATCGTCTGCCTGACCGAGGAGACGACCGAGACGCTGTACCTGCTGGGCGAGGAGGCCCGCATCGTCGGCATCTCGGGCTACACCGTGCGGCCCGCGCGGGCGCGGCGGGAGAAGCCCAAGGTCTCGGCGTTCACCTCCGCGCGCATCGAGCGCATCGTCGAGCTCGAGCCCGACCTGGTGCTCGCGTTCTCAGACATGCAGGCCGACATCGCCGCCGCGCTGGTGCGCGCGGGCCTGCAGGTGCACGTCTTCAACCAGCGCTCGATCGACGGCATCCTCGCGATGGTGCGCACGGTCGGCGAGCTGGTCGGCGCGGGCGGGCGCGCCGCGGCGCTCGCCGCCTCGCTGCGCGCGAACGTCGACGCGACCCGCGCACGCGCCGCCGCGCGGCCGGTGAAGCCGCGCGTCTACTTCGAGGAGTGGGACGAGCCGCCGATCTGCGGCATCCGCTGGGTCTCGGAGCTGATCGACGCGGCCGGCGGCGTCGACGTGTTCGCCGACCTCGCGCGCTCGCCGGGCGCGCGCGGCCGCATCGTCGAGGATCCGGCGGAGGTGGTGCGTCGTGCACCCGACATCGTCGTGGGCTCGTGGTGCGGCAAGAAGTTCCGGCCCGAACACGTGCGCGCCCGGCCCGGTTGGGAGGCGATCCCCGCGGTCCGCGACGGCGCGCTGCACGAGATCAAGTCGCCGGACATCCTGCAGCCGGGGCCTGCGGCGCTCACCGACGGGCTCGCCGCGCTCGAGCGCATCGTCGACGACTGGGTCGCCGCGCGGACGCGCTGAGGCACGCGCGGCGGCGTCAGACGATCGCCGCGTGCACCAGGTTGCAGACGCGGTCGAGCCGCACCGAGTGCCAGGGGTCGGGCACGCGGCTGTTGGTCACGTAGGCGAACGAGAGGCCCGAGTCCGGGTCGGCCCAACAGTACGACGAGCCGACGCCGCCGTGGCCGTAGGCGTTCGGCGACGCGAGCGAGCCCAGACCGCGCACGTTGGTCGTCGTGCCGCGCAGGTGCGGCCCGAGGCCGCGGTGCATCGGCATGCCCATGTACTGGTCGACGCGGTCGCCGGTGTGGTTGCGCAGCGCGAATGCGAGCGTGCGTGGCGACAGCAGCCGCGTGCCGTTCAGCGTGCCGCCGGCGAGCATCATCTGGTAGAGCGCCACCATGCCGCGCGCGGTGCCGTAGGCGCCGCCGCCGGGCGCGCAGCCGCGCCGCCAGGTCGCGTTGTTCGCGTCGGCGCGCAGGCGCTGGCCGCCGTCCTCGGTCGGCTCGTGCATGTCGGACACGCGCGCGTCCTGCTCGGGCGGCAGGCCCATGTACAGGTCGCGCCCGAGGCCGAGCGGTTCGATCACCGAGGTGCGGACGTGGTCGCGGAAGTCGGCGCCGGTCCAGTGCTCGATCAGCGCGGCGAGCACCCAGTGCGCCGACAGGCCGTGGTACTCGATGCGCGAGCCGGGCGTCCACTCGAGCGTGAAGTCGCAGACGGCGGCGCGGCGCGCGGCGCGGTCCGTCCAGCCCTCGCGCGTCATCGCGGCGTTCGGGAAGCCGCCCTGGTGCGTGATCACCTGCAGGATCGTCACGTCGCGCTTGCCGTGCCGCGCGAAGTCGGGGAGATGGTCGGACACGCGGTCGTCGAAGCCGAAGACGCCGTCCTCGCAGAGTCGCCACAGCGCGGTCGCGACGATCACCTTGGTGTTCGAGTACAGCAGCCACAGCGTGTCCGCGCCGGCCTTCACCGGCCCGGGCACGGTGCGGGCCTGGCCGACGGTGCGCTCGAGCAGCAGCCGGCCGTGGCGGGCGATCGCGATCTGGCAGCCGGGGTAGCGGCCCTCGGCGACGTGGGCGTCGACCAGGGTGAAGAGGCGCTCGAGGCGGTCGACGCGCAGGCCGGAGGCGGCGAGGTCGCCGGCGGGCAGGGGGTAGGTGTCCATGGCCGATACAATACGGGGTTCCCCGCCGACCGGCACCGACGGCCCGCATCCCATGGCACGAGCGCTGTACCAGAGCGACCTGCATTCCCTGAAGCTGCTGTCGCGCGGCAAGGTCCGCGACAACTACGCGCTCGGCGACGACCGGCTTCTGATCGTCACCAGCGACCGGCTGTCCGCGTTCGACGTGGTGATGAACGAGCCGATCCCCGACAAGGGCCGCGTGCTGAACCAGATGGCGCTCTTCTGGTTCGATCGGCTCTCCGACGTCGTGCCCAACCACCTGACCGGCGTCGCGCCCGAGTCGGTGGTCGCGTCCGACGAGATCGGGCAGGTCGCCGGCCGCTCGATGGTCGTCAAGCGCCTGAAGCCGATCCTCGTCGAGGCAGTGGTACGCGGCTACCTGATCGGTTCCGGCTGGAAGGACTACCAGGCCACCGGCGCGGTGTGCGGCATCGCGCTGCCGAAGGGCCTGCGGATGGCCGAGAAGCTGCCCGAGCCGATCTTCACGCCGGCGGCCAAGGCCGAGATGGGCGAGCACGACGAGAACATCACCTTCGACGCGATGGTCGCGACCGTCGGCGCGCCGCTCGCGGAGCGGATCCGCGCGGTGTCGCTCGAGCTCTATCGGCGCGCGTCCGAATACGCCGCCACGCGCGGCATCATCATCGCCGACACCAAGTTCGAGTTCGGCCTCGACGACGCGGGCACGCTGCACCTGATGGACGAGGTGCTGACCGCCGACTCGTCGCGCTTCTGGCCGGCCGATTCGTACCGGGTCGGCGAGTCGCCGCCGAGCTTCGACAAGCAGTACGTGCGCGACTACCTCGAGACGCTCTCCGGCTGGGGCAAGCGCCCGCCCGCGCCGCCGCTGCCGCCCGGGGTCGTCGAGCGCACCGCGGCGAAGTACCGCGAGGCGCTCGAGCGGCTGACCGGGCGCACGCTCGGCTGAGCGGCGCGCTCGAGCGCGCGTCGTCCCGGGGTGACGCGTCGCGCGTCGCACCGGGACGCCGGGCGCGTCACTTCGGCAGGATCACCGTATCGATCGCGTGGATCACGCCGTTGGTCGCGGCGACGTCGGCCTTCACGACCGTGGCGTCGTTGATCCGCACGCCGCCGCCCTCGGCCTTCAGCGCCACGTTCTGGCCCTGCACGGTCTTCACGTCGCCGGTGCGCACGTCCTTCGCCATGACCCGGCCGGCGACCACGTGATAGGTCAGCACCGAGCGCAGTTTCGCCGGATCCTTCAGCAGGCCGTCGACGGTGCCCGGGGGCAGCTTGGCGAACGCCGCGTCGGTCGGGGCGAATACCGTGAACGGACCGGGCCCCTTCAGCGTGTCGACGAGGCCCGCTGCCTTGACGGCGGCGACGAGCGTCGTGAACTGGCCGGCCGCGACGGCGGTGTCGACGATGTCCTGGGCGGCATGGGCGGCCTGGCCGGCGACGAGCGCGGCGGCAGCGGCGGCGAACTTGAGCGTACGGAACGGGTGCATGAGCGATCTCCTGTGGTTGAACTGAACGGTCGAAATGTGACCGATCAGTGCATACGTCGCCGGCGGTCGTCGGTCCTGACAGGGATCGCCCGGGCGAGCGGCTAAACTCGCGGTTTCGACGGAGCGACCGATGACCGACGCGTCCCCGATCGTCGGGGTGGTGATGGGCAGCAGCAGCGACTGGGACGTCATGCAGCACGCCTGTGCGGTGCTGCGCGAGTTCGGCGTGCCGCACGAGGCGAAGGTGGTGTCGGCGCACCGGATGCCCGACGACATGTTCGCCTATGCCGAGGGCGCGGTCGCCCGCGGGCTGCGCGCGATCGTCGCCGGTGCGGGCGGTGCCGCGCACCTGCCCGGCATGCTCGCCGCCAAGACCATCGTGCCGGTCTACGGGGTGCCGGTGCCGTCGAAGTACCTGCGCGGCGAGGACTCGCTCGCCTCGATCGTGCAGATGCCGCGCGGCGTGCCGGTCGCGACCTTCGCGATCGGCGAGGCCGGCGCCGCGAACGCCGCGCTGCACGCGATCGCCGCGCTCGCGACGACCGACGCGGCGCTCGCCGCGAAGCTTTCCGCGTACCGCGCCCGCCAGACCGAGGCGGCGCGCGCGATGACGCTGCCGGGGGCCTGAACGTGCGCCGCGCCTCGCCTGCGCTGCCCCCGGGCAGCTGGCTCGGCCTGCTCGGCGGCGGCCAGCTCGGGCGGATGTTCTGCATGGCCGCGCAGAGCCTCGGCTACCGCGTCTGCGTGCTCGACCCGGGCGCCGACAGCCCCGCGGGCAGCATCGCCGAACGTCACCTGAAGGCCGACTACCTCGACGACGCTGCGCTCGACGAGCTCGCGCGGACCTGCCGTGCGGCGACCACCGAGTTCGAGAACGTGCCCGCGCGCGCGCTCGAGCGGCTCGCGCGCGACGTCGCGGTGGCACCGGCCGGCGCGTCGGTCGCCATCGCGCAGGACCGCATCGACGAGAAGGCGTTCGTGCGGCGCGCCGGCATCGAGGTCGCGCCGTACGCGGTGGTCCGCGACGAGGCCGACCTGCGCACGGCCGACCCGGCGCTGTTCCCGGCGATCCTGAAGGCCGCGCGGCTCGGCTACGACGGCAAGGGCCAGGCGCGCGTCGCCGACGTGGCCGCGGCGCTCGAGGCGTTCCGCGCGTTCGGCGGCGTGCCCTGCGTGCTGGAGAAGCGGCTCGCGCTCGCGAAGGAGGTGTCGGTCGTCGTCGCGCGCGGCTTCGACGGCGTCGCGTCCGCGTGGCCGCTCGCCGAGAACGAGCACCGCGGCGGCATCCTCGCGGTGTCGACGGTGCCTGCCCGCGTCGACGCGGCGCTCGCCGCGCGCGCGTCCCAGGCGACGCTCGCGATCGTCGCGGCGCTCGACTACGTCGGCGTGCTGTGCGTCGAGTTCTTCGTGCTCGACGACGGACGGCTCGTCGTCAACGAGATGGCGCCGCGCCCGCACAACTCCGGGCACTACACGATCGACGCCTGCGTCACCAGCCAGTTCGAGCAGCAGGCGAGGGTGATGGCGGGGCTGCCGCTCGGCGCGACGCGGCAACACTCGCCCGCGGTGATGCTGAACCTGCTGGGCGACGTCTGGTACGGCGAGCGCGACGCGCCCTCCGAGCCCGACTGGACGCGCGTGCTGCGCCACCCGCAGGCCAAGCTGCACCTGTACGGCAAGACCGAGGCACGCCGCGGCCGCAAGATGGGCCACGTGACGGTGCTCGGCGAGACCGCGGCTGAATGCGCGTCGGTCGCGGCGACGATCGAGCGGGACCTGGGCATCGCGACGTGATCGAGGCGCCGACCGACGCGGCGATCGATCGCGCCGCGCGGGCGCTGCTCGCGGGCGAGCTCGTTGCGATCCCGACCGAGACCGTCTATGGCCTCGGCGCCGACGCGGCGCAGCGCGACGCGGTCGCGCGGATCTACGCGGTCAAGGGCCGGCCCGCCGGCCATCCGCTGATCGTCCACGTGCCGGACGCGGCGACCGGCCGACGCTGGGCCCGGTTCGACGTGCGGGCCGAGCGGCTCGTCGCCGCGTTCTGGCCCGGGCCGCTCACGCTGATCCTGCCGCGGCGCGACGACGCGCCCGCGTGGGCCTGCGGCGGCCAGGACAGCGTCGGGCTGCGCTGCCCGTCGCATCCGGTCGCGCATGCGCTGCTCTTGCGCTTCGTCGCGCTCGGTGGGCTCGGGGTCGCGGCGCCGTCGGCGAACCGCTTCGGGCGGGTCAGCCCGACGCGCGCCGCGCACGTCGTCGACGACCTGGGCGAGGACGCGCCGCTCGTGCTCGACGGCGGCCCGTCCGAGGTCGGCGTCGAGTCGACGATCGTCGACCTGAGCCGCGGCCGGCCGGTGCTGCTGCGCCCCGGGCGGATCGGCCGCGACGCGCTCGAGGCCGCGCTCGGCGAGCCGGTCGCCGGCCGCGACGCCGAGGCGCCGCGTGCCTCGGGCACGCTCGCTGCGCACTACCAGCCGCACACGCCGGTCGAGCTGCTCGCGCGCGAGGCGCTCGACGCTCGGATCGACGCGCTCGGGGCGGCTCGCGTCGCGGTCTGGTCCGCGACGCGACCGGCGCGCCCGGTGGCCGCATGGCGCGAGGCGCCGCGCGACGCCGCGGCGTACGAGGCCGCGCTCTACGACACGCTGCGCCGCCTCGACGCGCTGCGTGCCGACCGGATCCTCGTCGAGGCGCCACCGCCGGACGCCGACCGCGACGCGGCGCGCGACCGGCTGGCCCGTGCGGCGCACCGGGGCGGCTGAGCCCGGGTCGGCCCCGGCGCGGGGCGGGCGGACCTGCGGAAAGTGAGCGCGGCCGGCCTCGTAGTTGATTATCATCAAGCCGGCCTTCACCCGAAGGCACGGGCGGCGCCCTCGACGGTGCGCCCTGGATCCGTTCGCCGAGGAGACATGATGTTCCCCATTCCCCACCGGGCCCACGCCCTCCGGGCCGCCACTGTCACGGCCGTCGCCGTCCTGCTCGCCGCCTGCGGCGGCGGCAGCGACACCGGGCTGCGCGGCGCGGTCATCGCCGACACCGCGGTCACGACGCTGACCCGGGCCCAGATCGACGCGACCACGTCGTCCCCGGCCCTGCCGATCCAGGCGCTGACCGGCGCCGCGCGGTGCGACGTCACGGTACGCAAGGTCACCCACACCACCAACGGCCCCGGCGGCACCGCCGGCTACACCGCGGTCGCCGCGGTACTCGTCCCGACGGTCAGCGCGACCTGCCCGGGCCCGTTCCCGATCGTCGCCTACGACCCGGGCACGAGCGTCGAGAAGGCCCGCACCCTGGCGAACCCGACCTCGGGCGAGACCGCGCTGCTCACCGCCTTCTTCGCGGCGCAGGGCTACGTCGTCGTCGCGACCGACTACCTCGGGTTCTCCGACTCGAACTTCCCGTACCACCCGTATCTGCACGCCGAGTCGCAGGCGTCGACGACGGTCGACGCGATCCGCGCCGCGCGCATCGCGCTCGACCGGCAGGGCGTGCCGCTGTCGGGCAGGCTCTTCCTGACCGGCTATTCGCAGGGCGGCCACGCCGCGCTGGCGACGCACCGCGCGATCGAGGCCGATCCCTCGCTCGGCCTGACGGTCACCGGCTCGGGGCCGATGTCCGGTCCCTACGACCTGGTGGGCTCGTTCGTCGCGGGC
>JBILTM010000277.1:0-5548 GCA_044371545.1 Burkholderiaceae bacterium | reverse complement strand
CGCGCGCCTCGACGAGCCGCGGCCGACCGCGTGCAGCACCCACTGCGCGGCGAGCAGGTTCGCCGCCGTGCCGGCGGCGAAGGCGAGCATCGCCGCGGCGCCCCGCAGCGGGTCGCTCGCGAGCGCCGCGGTGGCGAGCGCCGAGTAGAGCAGGCCGCAGGGCACCAGCGCCCATGCGAGCCCGGCGAGCTCGGGGCGGTGGCGGCGCGCCCCGCCGAGCCGTGCGCCGGTCGCGCGCCAGACGCGCGCACCGAGCGCATCGACCCAGGTCGGCTGGCGGCCGAGCACCAGCAGCGCGAGCCCGAGCGCGAGCAGCAGACCGTTCAGCGTGCCCCACAGCGGCCGCATCAGGGGCATCGCGTCGGCCCCCCAACGCAGCAGCCACGAGCCGCCGCCGACCGCGGCGCCGAGCGCGGCGTAGCCGAGCATCCTGGCTGCGTGGAAGCGCAGGTCGGCACCGATCGGCAGCGTGGCCGCGATGGCGCCGCCGCCGACGGCCTCGGCCGGGCGCAGCGGGATCGTGCGCGCGAGCGGCCCGTTGCCGGGCAGGGGCGGCGCCGCGCCGCCGACGCCGTGGACCGCGACGCGCTGCAGCGCCGCGCACATCGCGACGCAGTGCAGCCCGCCGAGCAGCCCCAGCGAGGCGGCGGTGGTCAGCAGCACGATCAGGCTCATCGCGTCGTGCGAGGGTTCAGGCCGGGCCGTCGGGCGGCGGTGCCGAGGGCGGCGGGTTCGGCCCGCGGTAGTCGGGGTTGGGCGGGCTCCCGGGCAGCGGCAGCGTGACCGGCACGCGGCGCTGGAAGCGGTTGATCTCGTCGGCGCTGCGCGACAGCGACCAGGTGACGACGCCGGTGGCCGCGGTGATCGCCCAGAACGCGAAGAACGCGATCGAGTAGACCGCATCGCGGTCGGCCTCGATCGACATCCCGAAGGCATTCAGGTCGTGCGGGTCGAACGCCGCGAACACCACGATCTCGAGCACGCAGGCCGCGACGAACGCGGGCCACAGCACCGCGATCCATTCACGCGAGTTGCGCGGCACGGCGCCCTCCGGCTCAGTCGACGCGACCGTCGGACGCGATCCGCAGCGTGCGTCCGGGCACGAGCGTCGCGCGCCGCGCGGCGATCCGCCAGTCCTGCGCCTCGATCGACACGGTCCAGCTGCCGGCGCCGACCTGCGGGCTCACCGTGCGGTAGCTGCCGTCGGCCTGCCGATCGAGCGTCAGGTGGCGGTCCTGCTCGGCGCGCACCGGGTGCGTCAGCACGACGGTCACCGCGGGCGGCAGCCCCGCGGTGTCGCCGTCGAGGCGCAGCCGCAGGTCGTGTTCGCCCGAGAGCGCGAGTTCGGCCCGCAGCCCGAGCGCCTGCGCGCGCGACTCGCGCTCGAGCGAGCGGTTGATCGCCATGCCGCGCTTGTACCAGTCCTCGGCGACGTTGCTGTCGGCGCGCTGCGCGGCGATCCACCAGGTGACGATCCCGGCGACGACCGTCAGCGCGGGGATACCCCAGACGAGCCAGAACAGCGGCTCGCGCCAGGGGGGACGGGGGGGAACGTCGATCGGGGTCGCGGACATCTGTTTCTCCTCGGTGCGGGCGGCTATCGGGGCACCATGAACGCCGCCTTCTCGCTGCGGGCGAGCGACGGATCGTCGCTCGCCTCGATGACGAAGCGGATCGGATTGGAACCGGCCGCGCCGACGCCCGGCGGGACCTGGACGCTGACCGGGACGGCCCGGTTGGACGCGGCCGCGACGTCGAACTCGACCGGCCCGGCGATCCGGATGCCGTCGAGCCCCTGCACCGACAGCGTCAGCCGGCGCGGCGTCTCGGACGCGTTCATGAAGTGGATCCGGTAGGTGTTCTCGATCCGGCCGTCGTCGACGATGCGCGCGAGCGCGTTGCGATCGCGGATCACGTCGACCTTGAGCGGGTTGCGCCACGCGAGCGAGCCGAACAGCGCGATCGTCAGCAGCCCGAGCAGCGTGCCGTAGACCAGCGTGCGCGGCCGCAGCACGTGCCGCAGCATCTGCGAGCGGTCCAGGTGGTCCTTCATGCCGTGGGAGGTCGCGTAGCGCACGAGCCCCTTCGCGTAGCCCATCCTGTCCATCACCGTGTCGCAGACGTCGACGCAGGCGGCGCAGCCGATGCATTCGTACTGCAGCCCGTTGCGGATGTCGATGCCGGTCGGGCAGACCTGCACGCACAGCCCGCAGTCGACGCAGCTGCCCAGCCCCATCGACGTCGGGTCGGCCTTCCTCGAGCGCGAGCCGCGCGGTTCGCCGCGTTCGGTGTCGTAGGTGACGATCATCGTGTCCTTGTCGAACATCGCGCTCTGGAAGCGCGCGTACGGACACATGTACTTGCAGACCTGCTCGCGCATGAAGCCGGCGTTGCCCCAGGTCGCGAACGAGTAGAACAGCATCCAGAACCACTGCCACGCACCGAGCGAGAGCGCGAGCACCCCCGTGCCCAGCTCCCGGATCGGCGCGAAGTAGCCGATGAAGGTGAAGCCCGTGAACAGCGCGAGCGCGAGCCACAGGGCGTGCTTGGTCGCCTTGATCCGCAGCTTGCGCACCGACATCGGCGCGGCGTCGAGCTTCATCCGCGCGACGCGGTCGCCCTCGACGTGGCGCTCGATCCACATGAAGAGCTCGGTGTAGACCGTCTGCGGGCACGCGTAGCCGCACCAGAGCCGCCCGGCCACCGCGGTGAAGAAGAAGAGCGACAGGGCCGCGATGACCAGCAGCCCCGCGAGGTAGATGAAGTCCTGCGGCCAGAGCACGACGCCGAACAGGTAGAACTTGCGCGCCTGCAGCTCGAAGAGCACCGCCTGCCGGTCGTTCCACTGGAGCCAGGGCAGTCCGTAGAAGATCAGCTGGGTGAACAGCACCGCCGCCCAGCGCAGCTTCGCGAACAGGCCGGTGACCGAGCGCGGGTAGATCTTCTGGTGCGCCTGGTAGATCGAGAACAGGCCGCCGCCGTCATCGACGGCGGCCTGGATCGGGATCACCTTCTTCGCTTCTGACATGTACCGCTCGGGAGAGGGGAGGGCGGCCGGCCCCGCGCGGGGCCGGGCCGCCGCCGGGTCACTTCGACGCGGACGCCGGCGCGCGCTGGGACAGGCCCAGCACGTAGGACGCGAGCACGTGGATCTGGCCTTCGGTGAGCTTCGTGTTCCAGGCCGGCATCATGTTGTCCTTGCCGCCGTTGATCATCGACACGACCGACTGGAGTCCGCCGCCGTGCAGCCAGATCTTGTCGCTCAGGTTCGGGGCGCCCAGCGCCTGGTTGCCCTTGCCCTCGGGGCCGTGGCAGGCGGCGCAGACGGCGAACCTGCCCTTGCCGAGTTCGGCCTTGACCGGGTCGGTCGCGCTGCCCGACAGCGACAGCACGTACTGCGCGAGCTGCTCGACCTCGGCCGCGCCGCCGACTGCGGCGCCCAGCGCAGGCATCACGCCGTTGCGGCCCTTCGTGATCGTCTCGACGATCTGCTCGGGCGCGTTGCCGTACAGCCAGTCGGCGTCGGTCAGGTTCGGGAAGCCCTTCGCGCCCCGGCCGTCCGAGCCGTGGCACTGCGCGCAGTTGTTCAGGAACAGCCGCTCGCCGATCGCCCGCGCCTGCGGGTCGCCGATCAGCTCAGGCACGGGCTTCGCCTGGAACTTCGCGTACAGCGGCGCCATCTCCTCGGCCAGCGCCTTCGCCTCGGCCTCGTGCTGGCCGGCCTGCGACCACTTGAGCGAGCCCGCGCTCGCGCCGAGCCCCGGGTAGAGCCAGAGATAGATCAGCGCGAAGACGATCGTGATCACGAACAGCCCGCTCCACCACCGGGGCAGCGGGTTGTTCGCCTCCTTGAGGTCGCCGTCCCAGACATGCCCGGTGGTGTTGTCGGCCGTCTTGACCGGCTTCCTGCTGTTGACGATCAGCAGCAGCAGGCACGCGACGATCGAGACGATCGTGGCGATCGCGATGAAGGGCGACCAGAATCCACTCGTGAAGTCAGCCATGGTTCTTCTTCCTTGTCAGTCGTCGAGCGGAAGCCGGCCCGCCTCCTCGTGGCGCGCCTTGTTGCGCGGCGAGTAGGCCCACCAGACGATTCCGACGAAGCAGGCGAGCGAGGCGGCGGTCAGCAGGCCGCGCAGCAGGTTGATGTCCATGTCGGGTCCTTACTTGATCGCGGTGCCGAGCACCTGGAGGTACGCGATCATCGCGTCCATCTCGGTCTTGCCCTTGACCGCCTCGGGCGCCTTGGCGATGTCCTCGTCCGTGTACGGGACGCCGACCTTGCGCAGCGCGCGCATGTTCGCCTGCAGCTGCGATGCGTCGATCGTGCCGGTCGCCAGCCACGGGTAGCCGGGCATGTTCGACTCGGGCACCAGGTCGCGCGGGTTCATCAGGTGCGCGCGGTGCCACTCGTCGTTGTAGCGGCCGCCCACTCGGTGCAGGTCCGGGCCGGTGCGCTTGCTGCCCCACTGGAAAGGGTGGTCGTAGACGAACTCGCCGGCGACCGAGTACGGCCCGTAGCGCAGCGTCTCGGCACGGAACGGCCGGACCATCTGCGAGTGGCAGTTGTAGCAGCCCTCGCGCCGGTAGACGTCGCGACCGGCGAGCTGCAGCGCGTCGTAGGGCTTGAGACCCTGCACCGGCTCGGTCGTCGACTTCTGGTTGAACAGCGGGACGATCTCCACCAGCCCGCCGACGGAAATCGTCAGCAGCGTGAGGACGATCAGGAGGAAGACGTTGGTCTCGATCTTCTCGTGACTGAATGCCATGGTGTCCTCCGTGTCGTCAGGCGTGCGCGGGGACGGCGAGCACCGGGGCATCCACCGCCTTGCCGGTCACGACCGTCTTGAACACGTTCCACGCCATGATCAGCATGCCGAGCAGGTAGAGCAGGCCGCCGATCAGACGCACGTAGTAGTAGGGGTAGCTCGCCTTGACCGACTCGACGAACGAGTAGGTCAGCGTGCCGTCGGGCTCGACCGCGCGCCACATCAGGCCCTGGGTCACGCCGCTGATCCACATCGAGACCGCGTACAGCACGATGCCGATGGTGGCGACCCAGAAGTGCACCTCGATCGCCTTGGTGCTGTACATCGCCTCCTTGCCGAACAGCCGCGGCACCAGGTAGTACAGCGCGCCCATCGAGACCAGGCCGACCCAGCCGAGCGCGCCCGAGTGCACGTGGCCGATCGTCCAGTCGGTGTAGTGCGACAGCGCGTTGACGGTCTTGATCGACATCATCGGACCCTCGAAGGTCGACATGCCGTAGAACGACAGCGAGACGATCAGGAAGCGCAGGATCGGATCGTCGCGCAGCTTGTGCCACGCACCCGAGAGCGTCATGATCCCGTTGATCATGCCGCCCCACGAGGGCGCCAGCAGGATCAGCGAGAACACCATGCCGAGCGACTGCGCCCAGTCGGGCAGCGCCGTGTAGTGCAGGTGGTGGGGGCCCGCCCACATGTAGGTGAAGATCAGGGCCCAGAAGTGCACGATGGACAGCCGGTACGAGTACACCGGGCGGCCGATCTGCTTGGGGACGTAGTAG
>JBILTM010000276.1:0-5565 GCA_044371545.1 Burkholderiaceae bacterium | reverse complement strand
CGGCGCACCGCCGAGCAGCGTCGCGATCGGCGTACCCGCACGCCGGCCGGCGATGTCCCACAGCGCGATCTCGATCGCCGACAGCGCGTAGAGGACCGGCCCCGAGCGCCCGTGCACGTGGAACCGACGCGCGAGCTCGGTGACGAGCCCCCTGCGGTCGGTCGGGTCGCGCCCGAGGAAGGCGGGCGCGACCAGCGAAGCGAGCGCCGCGGCGGTCGCGGGGCAGGCGACGTGGCCCCACCCTTCGCCCCAGCCCTCGACGCCGTCGTCGGTACGCACCCGCACGAAGAGCGTGTCGATGGCCGTCCAGTCCATCCCGGCGAAGCGAGTCGGCGCTGCGCCCATGTCGAACGGGACGCGGATCGGGTGCAGCTCGATTCGGTCGATCTTCAAGGTCGGGGGCTCCGCTCGGGGCACGCCAGGCAGGCACGGGTGCGACCCGGATTCGGTACGCGCCCGCCGTCGGACACACGACTGTGCGCGAGGCAGCGGCCGCGCGCAAGCGCCGCCCGGCCCGCCCGATCAGGTCGCGGTCACGAACGCGGCGACGTCGTCGAGCACCGGCGCGACCCACCTCAGCGGCCCGGAGAACGCCCCGACCACCGTCACGTGGTTCGCGCGCGGATAGAGGCGCTCGACCACCGGCACGCCCGCGTCGCGCAGCCGCGCCGCGAGCTGCACGGTGTTGCGGCGCGGATCGACGAGCCGATCCGACTCGGCCGCGCCGAGGAAGACCGGCCTGCGGAAGCCGCCGACGTGGCGGATCGGCTGCGAGTCGGGCGGATACGCCGGGTGGTGGAACACCGGCCGCACCTCCGGGTTCTCGATCGGCAGGAAGTCGTACGGCCCGGCGAGCCCGACCAGGCCCGCGAGCGCGTCGGGGGAGAGCCCCGCCTCGCCGAGCCAGCGCGGATCGAGCGCGAGCATCGCGGCGTTGTAGGCGCCCGCGCTGTGGCCGGCGACGAACAGGCGCGCCGGATCGCCACCGTGCGTGCCGATCTCGCGGCGCGTCCAGGCGAGCGCGCGTGCCGAGTCGCGCAGGAAGTCGGGGTAGCGGACCTGCGGATACACGCGGTAGTCGGGGATCACCGTGACGATGCCGCGCGCGGCGAGCGCGCGTCCGACGAAGCGGTAGTCGGTGCGCTCGCCGCGGTTCCAGGACCCGCCGTAGAAGAACACCGCGACCGGCGCGCCGCCTGCGGTGGTCGCCGCGGGCGCGATCACGTCGAGCCGCTGGCGCGGGTCGTCACCGTAGGCGAGCCCCTCGACGACGCGTGCGTCGGACGGCGTCGTCGCCGCGAGCGCACCGCCCCACGAGCAGCCGGCGAGCGGCGTCGCGGCGAGCAGCGCGCCGAGGCGCGCGGCGGTACGTCGCAGGGGGTCGGGGTGGCGGGTCACGAGCGATGCGGGAATGCGGGTTCGGTCAGGATAACGCGCAGGCGCGCGCGGCGCGCCGGATCCGGCGCATCCGCCGCGGACTGGGTCGCGCGACCGCGCCGGTCCTGACGCCTCATGCCCGGGCGCGCCCCGCTCGGGCCCGCGCCGGACGACCGGCCACGAAGCCGCAGGCGAGGTTCGTGCGCATCCCGCCGTCGCGGCGGTGGGCCGCCTTCGCGAGCGCGACCGCGTCGCCGTCGAGCGCGGCGCGCCGAGCGACTCGAAGCCCTGCTTCGCGCGCAGGTCCTCGGGGATCTCGAGCCGGCGCAGCGCCTCGATCTGCCACTGCGGCGCGCCGGTCCAGATCGCGTCCGTGCCCCAAGCAGACGTGGTCTTCGTCGTCGTCCGCAACGTGGGCACGCCGGGACGGGACGCGCGGACCCTCGCGCAGGCCGCCGAGGTCGACGCGACCCGCGTCGTGACGGGCGACGGCTGCCCGGTGGCGCCCGGCTACCGCGACATGGGCGTCGACGCGTCGCCGCATCGCCTGCTCGAACGGAACCCGGGCGGCTGACGCGAACGATCCCGCACGAGCGGGGACGATCGGCCGCGGCCGCGGCGCCCGCAGGGCAGGCGTGCCCGGCGCGTCAGTCCGGATCGCCGCTCTGGGAGCGCCCGCTCGGGAAGTCCACCGTGTACGCGGTCTTCAGGCCCTTGCAGCTCGACACAGGCTGCAGCGTGAAGGTCACCCCCTGGCCGGCCCGGTCCGCGATCGCCTGCACGGACGCGCGCACCGCGCTCTCCGCGGCGCCCGACGGCACGTTGGTCACGCAGGCGAGCGGCGCGCCGCCGACGAGGCTCAGCACCACCGGGCTCACCCACGGCATCGCGTAGCGCAAGGTGCCCGCGGTCTCGACGATCCTCGGCTCGGTCGGCGTCGGCGGCGCGGACCCGAACTGCAGCGGCAGGACCTGGGACCACGCCGAGGACATCGGCCGCAGACCGCCGGTCGGCGTCGCGTCGATCACCCGCTTCATGCCGGCACGGAAGGCAGACAGTTCCTCGTAGAGCGTGCCCGCGCCGAGCTTGGTGGCCAGCGTGTCGAGCGCGCCGTCGAGGTCGGCCGCGGGCCGGCCGCGCTCGGCCATCCAGCCGCGGACGCCGGCGTTCACCAGGCCGTAGGCGGTCGCGTCGTCGAGCGAGGTGACCTGCGGCCGCGTCGCATCGGCGGGCGCCCTGTGCAGCGAGCCGTTCAGGCCGAAGGCCCGGCGGACCTCGGTCTCGGCGCCGGCCAGCGTGGTCAAGCCGAGCGGACCCCGCGCGAGCGCGCGGCGCACCACCAGGTCGGTCATCGGGGTCGCCTGCACGTCGAGCGTGCTCTCGGGGCCGGAGAAGGCCACCGCGCCGCGCAGCCGCGTCAGCGGCACGCGCGTCGTCGGATCCGCCTCGTCGACGTAGCTGCCCTGCGTCGCCTCGACCTGAAGCACCGCGGCACGGCGAGGCATCGACACGGTGTAGCGGCCGTCGGCGTCGGTGGTGGTGCAGGTGGTGGTCGACGCGTCCGCCGCGCCGTCGACGAGCCAGCTCGCGCAGACGCGCGCACCCGAGACCGGCCCCTTGAAGACCACGCCCGAGACGGCGACCGGCTGCGTCGAGGGATCGGGCGTGACGTCGATCGAGCCGCCGCCGCCGCAGGCGGCGAGCGACAGGGCGGCGGCGAGCGCTGCGAGCGCCGGGAAAGGGCCGCGAGGCGCGGCGACGACGCGCAGGCGTCGGTTCATGGCGGATCTCCAGGACATGAGGCCGCGGGCGGGGCCTGCAGGGGTCGTCGGACGGCGGCGGTCACGGGGTCTCCCGGATCGCGACCGTCGCGCGAGGCTTAGGACCCACACCGTACACGATCGGTCCCGCCGCGTGCCGCCCACCGTCGATCTCCTCGAGCCGAACGCGCCGGGGGCGGCGCGGCGGAGTCAGACGCGCGCCGCGCGCCCCGCGACGAAGCCGTAGGCGAGGTTGGTCCGCATCCCGCCGTCGCGCTCGTAGGCCGCCTTCGCCTGCGCGATCGCGTCGCCCTCGAGCGCCGCGCGCTGGCGCGCGTCGAACCCGTAGAGCCGCGCGTTGTTCCCGCCGAAGATCGCCCGCTTGACCGCCCCGTCGGCCGCACCCAGCGGCGCGAAGCCGTGCTTCGCGCGCAGGTCCTCCGGGATCTCGAGCCGGCGCAGCGCCTCGATCTGCCACTGCGGCGCGCCGGTCCAGATCGCGTCGGTGCCCCAGCAGACGTGGTCGGCGCCCATCCCCTTGATCAGCTGGCCCATCATCACCGCCGACAGCCGCGGCTCGGCGATCGTGGTCTGCGCGAACAGCTGGCCGACGTCCGCATAGACGTTGGTCACGCCGTGCCGCGCGGGGATCTCGGCGAGGTCGGTCACCCAGTCGATGCGGCCAGTCCGCTCGAACTGCGCCCACGCGTCCTCGGCACGACCGCCGCCCGCGTAGCGGTAGCCGCCGTGGTAGATCACGAAGTTGAGCTGCGGCCAGTCCTTCGCCGCACGCGCCACGTCCGATACGTCCACGTGGGGCAGCAGGTGCGGGAAGCGCTGCGCGACCGACGGCGGGAACAGGCCCTTGTGGATGCAGACGTTGACCAGACCCGCCTTCGCGAACTTCTCGTAGGCGGGATAGGCGAGCTTCTCGTCGTCGAGCCGCCAGGGGTGCTTCGACAGGTTCTTGTGCGTGTTGTCGCCGATGGTGTAGCCCTTGAACGAGTCGGGCCTGAGCTCGGCGACCGCGCGATCGATCGCATCCAGCCAGCCGGGGTAGCCCGGCGTGAAGATCGCGTGCGAGAACGCGCGCTTCGTGCCGCCGGCCGCGCCGTTGATCCGCGCGCGCGCGGCGACCTTCATCTCGTTGGTGAGGAACCAGTCGGACTCGATCTCGGACGGCGCGCCGCTGATGCACGCGACCTTGGTGTCGGAGTCGAGGAAGACCTCCTTCATGTAGTTCGCGAACTTCAGGTCCTCGAGGGTCTGCGGCCTGTCCACGAGCATCGGGTTCCAGCCGGCCTTGCCCACCGCCTCGCGGGCGCGCACGAAGCCGTCGAGCCGCGTGTCGTCGCGCAGGAAGTGCGTGTGCATGTCCATCACGAACTCGCCGGCGAGCGCCTTCGCGCGCGCGTCGGCGCGCTCGGGCTCGGCGGCCTCGGCACGGCTCACGTCGAACACCGGGCCGAAGACGTCGTTCATCGCGACGAAGGCCGCGGCCATTCCCGAGGCGCCGCGAAAGAAGCGGCGTCGCGAGACGCCCTGACGCTTCGCCAGCTCGCCGCCCATCGCGCCCAGGTGCCGCTCCAGGCGACGCTGGCGCGCGGTCTGCGGCGCGGGCACGAACTCGTCGCTCGACACCGCCTGCACGGGGATCGGCAGGCGCGGCAGCGCGCGCTCGGCGGGAACGAGCGCGTCGCGCTCCTCGTCTGACAGCCAGCCCATCGTCGTCTCCTCGTCGTCGCCTCCGGCGCGGCCCGGGCCGCCCGCCATCGTGTCCCGCCGGACCCGGCGCGCGTCAGCGGTTTCCGGCCGGCAGGTCCTTCATCGTCGCCTCGTACGCCACCCGCAGCTCGCGCTTGAGCAGCTTGCCGCTCGGGTTCTTCGGCAGCGCGTCGACGAAGATCACCTTCTTCGGGACCTTGAAGTGCGCCATCTGCGCGCGGCAGTGCGCGATCACCTGCGTTTCGGTCATCGACTCGGCGCCGGGCTTGCGGACGATCACCGCGGTCACGGCCTCGATCCAGTACGGGTGCGGCAGGCCGACCACCGCGACCTCGGACACGCCGTCGAGCCGGTAGACCGTCTCCTCGACCTCGCGAGAGGCGACGTTCTCGCCGCCGGTCTTGATCATGTCCTTCTTGCGGTCGACGACGGTGATGTAGCCCTCGTCGTCGACCGTGGCGAGGTCGCCGCTGTGGAACCAGCCGCCCTCGAACGCGGCCGCGGTCCGCTCCGGGTCGTTGAAGTAGCCGGAGAGCAGCTGCGGCGAGCGGTGGACGATCTCGCCGATCTCGCCGACGGCCACGTCGCGCATCGCGTCGTCGACGACGCGGGTCTCGACGTTGAGCACCGCGCGGCCCGCCGAGCCAGCCTTGCGCAGCTGGTCCTCCGGCGTGAGCCCGGTCGCGAGCGGCGCGATCTCGGT
>JBILTM010000275.1:0-5573 GCA_044371545.1 Burkholderiaceae bacterium | reverse complement strand
TCCACAACACACACCCGAGACGCCATGTCCGCCACGATCAACGTCATCAAGAAGCCCGTCCTGCGCCTGAACCCGACCGACGACGTCGTCATCGCCGCGCGGCCGCTGCAGGCCGGCACGCGCATCGCCGAGGAAGGGGTCGTCTGCGTCGACGCGGTGCCGCCCGGCCACAAGCTCGCGGTGCGCGCCGTGACGAAGGGCCAGCCGGTGCGCCGCTACGGCCAGATCATCGGCTTCGCGACGAAGGACATCCTGCCCGGCCAGCACGTGCACTCGCACAACCTGGCGTTCGACACCTTCGAGCGCGACTACGCGGTGGGCGTCGACGTGAAGCCGACGCCCAAGCCGGCCGAGCAGGCGACCTTCATGGGCTACGTGCGGCCGGACGGGCGCGTGGCCACGCGCAACTACATCGGCGTGGTGTCGACGGTGAACTGCTCGGCCAGCGTGTCGAAGTTCGTCGCGCAGCACTTCACGCCCGAGCGTCTGGCCGCGTTCCCGAACGTGGACGGCGTGGTGCCGATCACCCACAGCATCGGTTGCGGGATGGACTCCAACGGCAAGGGGATGGACGTGCTGCGCCGGACCATCGCCGGCTACACGCAGCACGCGAACTTCTCCGGCATCGTGATCATCGGGCTCGGCTGCGAGGCCAACCAGATGGACGCCCTCTTCGCGGCGCAGCACCTCGAGGAGTCTCCGCTGCTCAAGCCGCTGATCATCCAGGACAGCGGCGGCACGAAGAAGACCGTGGCCGCGGCCATCGAGGCGGTGCAGTCTATGCTGCCGCACGCGAACGCGCTCACGCGCACGCGGGTGCCGGCGAGCCACATCACGATCGGCCTGCAGTGCGGCGGCAGCGACGGCTACTCGGGCATCACCGCGAACCCGGCGCTCGGGGCGGCCTGCGACCTGCTGGTCGCGCACGGCGGCACGGTGATCCTGTCGGAGACGCCGGAGATCTACGGCGCCGAGCACCTGCTGACGCGCCGCGCGGTGTCGCAGGACGTCGCCGACAAGCTGATCCGCCGCATCAAGTGGTGGGAAGGCTACTGCGAGCGCAACGAGGGCTCGATGGACAACAACCCGTCGCCGGGCAACAAGGCGGGCGGCCTCACGACCATCCTCGAGAAGTCGCTCGGCGCGGTCGCCAAGTGCGGCACCACCAACCTCGTCGACGTGTTCGAGTACGCCGAGCCGGTCACCGCGAAGGGCTTCGTCTACATGGACACGCCCGGCTACGACCCGGTGTCGGCGACCGGCCAGGTCGCCGGGGGCGCGAACCTCGTCTGCTTCACGACCGGGCGCGGCTCGGTCTACGGCTGCAAGCCGAGCCCGTCGATCAAGCTCGCGACGAACACGCCGCTCTACGAGCGGATGACCGACGACATGGACGTCAACTGCGGCGAGATCGTCGACGGCACCGTGACCGTCCAGCAGAAGGGCCGCGAGATCTTCGAGCTGATCCTGCGCGTGGCCTCCGGCGAGCAATCCAAGTCCGAGGCGCTGGGGATCGGGCAGGAGGAGTTCGTGCCCTGGTACCTGGGCGCGGTGATGTGAGGCGGAGCCGGGGTTTCGGCTCGCACTGCGAGCCGCCGGCGGAGCGGGCGCGGCATGCTTGCCGCGCACTGGTGGGTCGATAGCGTGAATCCGGCGAGAGCCGGCTGATCAATCCCAACCCCCTACACCCGCGGCAGCACCAACGTCACCGCCGTCCCCCGCCCCCCCGGCCCGTCCTCGATCCGCACCTCCCCACCGTGCCCGCGGGCGATCTCCGCGACGATCGCGAGCCCGAGCCCGGTACCCACCGACGTGTCGGCCGCCGAGCCGGGCGGCCTCGGCCCCCGGTGGAAGCGCTCGAGCACGCGCTCCCGGTCGGCAACCGGGATGCCGGGCCCGTCATCGACGACACGCACCCGCGCCGGCCCGTCGGCGTCGGCTTCGACCGAGACGGTCACGCGCCGTCCCCCGCCGCGGTACTTCATCGCGTTGTCGATCAGGTTGTGGATCGCCTCGGCGAGCAGGTCGGGGTCGCCGAGCACCTCGATCGGCGCGCCGCCGTCGGACGGGCCGCCGACGAAGCCGAGGTCGACGTCGGCGGCGAGCGCGCCCGGCACCCAGCGGCCGGCGGCCTCGTGCACCGCCGCGCGCAGCTCGAAACGACGGGGCTCGGCGACCCGCGCGCTCGGCTCGGCACGCGCCAGCGTCAGCAGCTGGTTCGACAACCGCACCGCGCGGTCCGCGGCCCGCCGCAGCTCCGCGAGCAGCGGCGCGAGCCGCGCGGGGTCGGACTCGCGCGCGGCCTCGTCGGCGTGCAGCTTGAGCGCCGTCAGCGGCGTGCGCAGCTGGTGCGCGGCGTCGGCGATGAAGTGACGCTGCGCGGCGAGCGCATCCTGCAGCCGCCCGAGCAGCCCGTTCATCGCGTGCGTCAGCGGCGCCATCTCCACGGGCAGCGCGCGGTCGTCGACCGGCTCGAGCGAGTGGTGGGTCTGCGCCTCGAGCGCGCGCGCGACCTCGCCGACCGGCGCGAGCAGCTTGTCGAGGGTGACCCAGATCACGACCCCGGCGACGACCACCAGCACCAGCTGCGGCAGCAGCACCTCATCAGCAGCTCGGTGGCGAGCGCCTGGCGCTTGCGCAGCGTCTCGGCCACGCGGACCTCGACCGTCTCGCCGGCGCCCGGCAGCGCCACCGGCACGCTCGCGACGCGCACCCGCGCGCCCGCGATCGATCCGCCGTACAGCGACGCCTGCCGCAAGCGCTCGACGCGCGCGCCCGGACCGACCGGCGCCTGAGGCACGCCGACGTTGCCTGCGACGTGCCCGCTGCGCGGTCCGACCACCTCGAACCACGTGGTGTCCGCCGAGTCGAACTGCAGGATCTGGCGCGCAGCCTCGGGCAGGTCGAGCGCGGGCGCGCCGCGCGACAGGGTGACCCGCTGCGCGAGCGCCTCCGCCGAGTCGACCAGCCAGCGATCGTGGACCTCGTTCGCGTGGTAGCGCGCCCCGAGGTAGGACAGCGTGCCCGACACCGCGAACAGCGCGATCAGCGGCGGCAGCAGCCGTCGCAGCAGGCGCGTGCGCAGGCTGAACCGCGGCGCGGCGGCCTCAGGCATCGCGGGCCCGCAGCAGGTAGCCGAAGCCGCGCACCGTGTGGATCTCGGTGCCGCTGCCCTCGAGCTTGCGGCGCAGCCGGTGCACCATCACCTCGACCGCCGCGTCCGACAGGTCCATCGCCGACGGATCGGCCGCCGACAGTTCCTGCAGCACGACCGGCTTGCCGACGACGCGCCCGGCGCGCCGCAGCAGGATCGCGAGCACGCCGGCCTCGCGCGGCGAGAGCTCGAGCGGCGCGTCGTCGAGCCGCGGCACCGTCTCGTCGCCGCGCAGGCTCAGGCGACCGAGGCGGATCGGCGCGACGCCCGCGGTCCCGCGTCCGCGACGCAGCAGCGCGCGCACCCGCGCCTCGAGCTCGACCATGTCGAAGGGCTTGGTAGTCGTCGGCACCGGCGTCGAGGCCGAGCACGCGGTCGCCGACCTCGTCGCGCGCGGTCAGCAGCAGCACCGGCAGCGGATCGCCCCGGTCGCGCAGACGGCGCAGCACGTCGATGCC
This sequence comes from Burkholderiaceae bacterium, assembly GCA_044371545.1. Lineage (GTDB taxonomy): Bacteria > Pseudomonadota > Gammaproteobacteria > Burkholderiales > Burkholderiaceae_E > UBA4615. Next base: position 1,961 of record JBILTM010000275.1, on the reverse strand, counting down.
GTCGCGACCCGGCAGGCCGATGTCCAGGACCGCGGCGTCCCAGGGGCCGGCGGCGAGCGCGGCGTCGGCGGCGTCGCCGTGCGTGACCCACTCGGTCGAGAGGCCGGCGCGCTCGAAGGCACGCAGCACGGGACCGGCGATCTGCGCGTCGTCCTCGGCGAGCAGCACCTTCATCGCGTCCGTGGAACCACCGAGCGGTCGCGATGCCACGCTGGAAGGAGTTTGAAAGGCTGGGTCGCCATGATCTCGGTCCGCCCCAGTCTAGATCGGTTCCGATGATCACACCACCCGCTCGCCGCCCGCTCGTGCCCGCGATCGCGGCGGCCTGCTGGCTGGCGGCGGGCGCCGCGCTCGGTGCAACCGCGACCTGCGGGTCGCGCTGCGCGCCACCGATTCCGCGCTCGCCGACATCCGCGTCGCGGGGCAGCGTCCGAACCCGACGCTCAGCGCGGGCCTCGGCAACGTCAACCCGCAGCTCGGGCTCGGCGGCGCGAACAACCCGCTCGACTACCAGCTCGACTACGTCGCGCGGCTCGACCAGACCTTCGAGCGCGGCGGCAAGCGCGGGCTGCGGATCGAGTCGGCCGAAGCGGCCTGGCGCGCCTCGCGCTGGAACGCGGCCGACACGCTGCGCCAGCGGCAGCTCGCGCTCGCGCAGGCCTGGATCGCGCTGTGGGGCGCACAGGAGCGGGTCCGGCTGCAGCAGGACGTGCTCGAGCTGTTCCGCCGCGCGCTCGACGCCGCGCAGCGCCGACTGAAGGCCGGTGACGTCGCGGCCGCGGACGTCGCGCGCATCGAACTCGACATGCGCCGCGCCGAGGCCGAGCGGACGGTCGCCGACGGCGAGCTCGCCGCCGCGCGCAACGCGGTCGCCTCGCTGCTCGCGATCGACCCGCCCGCCGGCGGCCCGCGCGCGACCGAGCCATGGCCGGCCACCGACGCCGCCGGCGCGCCGCTGCTGGCGCCCGACGAAGCCGAGCGGCCCGATCTGCAGGCGGCCCGCGCGCAGCAGGCCGCGGCCGACGCGCAGAGCCGCCTCGCGCGCAGCCAGCGCACCCGCGACGTGACGATCGGGGTGCAGGCCGAGCGCTACGCGCCGCCCGCGGGCGGCGGCTGGCTGCTCGGTGCGTTCGTCTCGGTGCCGCTGTTCGTCAACCATCGCTACGAGGGCGAGATCGCGCGCGCCGAGGCCGACCGCGAGGTCGCGGCCGAGAGCCGCGCTCGGATCGAGCTGCAGGCGCGCGCCGAGCAGCGTCGCCTGCTCGATGCGCGCGCCGCGGCCCGCGCGCGGCGCGAGCGGATCGAGCGCGACGCGCTGCCGCTCGCCGAGAAGGTCGCCGCCAACGCCGAGCTCGCGTGGCGCAAGGGCGCCGGCACCGTGCTCGAGCTGCTCGACGCACTGCGCCAGCTGCGCGCGCTGCAGATCGAGGCGCTCCAGGCGCGGCTCGACGACGATCGCGCCGACGCCGCCGCCCGTGCCGAGATGCTGACCGCCGCCGCGGCCGCCGACCCCGTGTTCGGGGAGTCGCTGCGACTGCGCCCGACGACACCGGACGCTCCGAAATGATGCCCCTCCCGACCCATCCCGCCCTGCGCCGCGCGCTGCGCGCGGCCGCCTGCGCCGGCCTCGTCGCGATCGCGGCGTGCTCGGCCGAGCCGCCACCGTCGCCGCCCGACTCCGGCCCGTCCATCAGCGGCACGACGGTGCGCTTCCCGCGCCGCGTCGAGGGCATCCGGACCGAAGCGGTGCAGGACGCGGGCACGACGACCCTGACGCTGCCCGGCCGTCTCGCGTGGGACGAGGACCGCACGGTGCGCGTGCTCCCGCCGTTCGCCGGGCGGGTGACCGCGCTGCGCGCGCAGGTCGGCGACGCGGTGCGCGCCGGCCAGCCGCTCGCCGAGATCGCAGCGCCCGAGTTCGGCCAGGCGATCGCCGACGCGCACCGCGCCGAGGCCGACGA
>JBILTM010000273.1:0-5609 GCA_044371545.1 Burkholderiaceae bacterium | reverse complement strand
GCCGGGCAGGGCAATCCGGCGATCTCGGTCCATCCGAGCACGCCCGAGCAGTGCCGGGCGCGGCGCGCCGCGCAGGCGCCGCCGCCCGAGGAAGCCGGCTTCGCCTCGATCTGCGGCGCGCCGCTGATGGCGCCGCTGTACGACCCGCGCATCGAGCGGCCCGAGGATGCGCGCGCATGCATCGACCAGTACGAGTTCCCGGGCATCCCGTGCGAGTACCCGGTGGTCTGGGTCAAGGCGCGCGAGGCGGCGCAGATCTGCGAGGCGATGGGCAAGCGGCTGTGCGACGCGCACGAGTGGGAGGGCGCCTGCGAAGGCCGGCTCGAGCCGCCGGACTACCGCTTCGACCTCGCCGCCGGGCGCGCCCCGGGCGATGCGGTCGCACGGATGCGCGCCGCGCACAACCGGGCGCGCGAGCCCGACAGGCGCTGGAGCTACGGCCCGGCCTACCGCACCGGCGTGTGCGCCACCGGCAGCCGCAAGTCGCCGGGCTGCGAGGGCGGGGGCTGGAACGCCTGCGGATCGAACACCTATCCGACCGGGGAGTTCCCGCAGTGCCGCAGCCCGCTCGGTGTCTACGACCTCAACGGCAACGCGGCCGAGCACATGAACCTGCCGCTCGAGCCGGCGCAGATGGCCAGCCGCGGCAGCCGCCTGCTGGGCCAGACCGAGATGAAGGGCAGCTGGTTCGTGTTCGACACGGTCCGCGCCCACGAGGACTGGTGCCGCTGGCGGGCGCCGTACTGGCACGGCAGCCGGGTGCTCGACCCTGCCAGCCACGCGAACTACCACCTCGGATTCCGATGCTGCAGGACCGCGACCCCGGCCGCGACCCCGGCCGCGGCGCCGAGCCGCTTCGTGCCGGGGCGGACCCCGTGACGCCGGGTCAGAGCTCGGTCGCGCGCCCGATCGGCCCTTCGTCGCTCAGCGCCGTCGACAGCGCCGGGTCGCGCAGCACCTCGAAGATGGAGCGCGGCAGGCCGTCGACGAAGGCGGTGGTCGCGACCAGCCGGATGCCGTGGCTGTAGTCCGCGTACCGCGCGCCGTGCACCAGGCTGAGCGGCTGGATGGGCGCGGACGGCCCGCGGTGCCAGCCGTACAGCGCGAGCCGGCCCGGCATGCGCCACAGCGCGTTGGTCAGCACGAGGTCCTTCTTGTGGCCCGCCGTCAGCGCGCCCGCCGGCGACGGATCGGCGTCGCGCTGCGACCGGACGATCGCGTCGTGCCGGACGAAGTAGCCGGTCGATCGCATCGAGTCGCCCGCCGGCAGCGGCTGCGGCGGCAGCTTCACCCGGGCCTGCGCGTAGATCGCGTCAACCAGCCGGCGCGTGGGCAGCGTGAAGTCGAACGCGCGCGCGACCTCGAGCGCGGCGTGCAGGCTCATCGGCACGCGAACGTGGTCGTCGTCGGTCCCGATCGCCAGGTAGTCGGGCAGCACGCAGACGGTGACCCGCGGGCCGGTCCGTCCGTCGGCGTTCCTCGCCAGCTCGACCGGCACCGGGCGGCGCAGGAAGTCCGGCAGGTTGCCGGCGAGCACCTCGTCGCGGATCGCACGGTCCCGGTCGGACTCGGAGAGCCCGGCCAGCCGGCGCACCACCTCCGCGCCGCCCGGCAGCGCCGGGCCGCGCGGCGCGATGCGTCCGGCGGCGACGTCGCAGGGCGAGCGCACCGGCTCCGCGACGGCGCCTGCGGGGGCGGCGAGCAGGACCAGCGGTGCGAGCACCGCGACGCAGGCGCGCACGCTCATGAGGGACGGTTCGGACCCGGACGCAGGCGCGTCCGGCAACGGGGCATGGGGGACATGCCTGGGCTCCTGCGGCGGGCGGATCGGCGGCGGGACCTCCCGCCGGATCGGTGACGGACCGATTGTGCCCGATCCGCCGCAGGCCCGACGTACGCTACGGCGGACGGCGGCGTCCGGCCGACGCAGCGGGGCGAGCCCGACGATTCGAGGAGGATCCAGGATGCTGCTGTTTGCGCTCGAACCCGGCTGTGCGCTTGCGCCCTCGGTCGCGCAGGCACTCGGGCAAGGCGTGTCGCCGCACGAGGAGCGCGTGTTCGAGGACGGCGAGCGCAAGCTGCGCCCGCTCGTCGATCCGTGCGGCGCCGATGCGTACGTCCTCGCGAGCCTGCATGGCGGGCCGTCGGACAGTCCGCACGACAAGCTGGTCCGGCTGCTGATGTTCGTGGCGACGCTGCGCGAGCACGGCGCGGCGCGCGTCACCGCGGTCGTGCCCTACCTCGCCTACGCGCGCAAGGATCGCGGCACCAAGCCGTTCGACCCGATCGCGTCTCGACACGTCGCGCAGCTGATCGAGGCGGTCGGGACCGACGCGCTGATCGTGCTCGAGGTGCACAACCTCTCGGCGATGCAGAACGCGTTCCGGATCCCCACGACGCACCTGAGCGCGCACGAGGCCTTCGATGCGGTCGCCGACGAGTGGGCCGCGCAGGGTCCGGTCGCGGTGGTGTCGCCCGACCCGGGCGGCGTCAAGCGCGCCCAGCTCTGGCGCGAGCACCTGGAGTCGCGACTGGGGCGGCCGGTCGGCTTCGCGATGATCGACAAGCGCCGCAGCGACGGGCGCGTCGGCGGCTTCGACCTGATCGCCGGCGACGTGAAGGGCGCGACCGCGCTGGTGCTCGACGACCTGATCGCCAGCGGCGGCACGATCCGGCGCGCCGCGGTCGCGCTGCGCGCGGCGGGCGCGCGCGAGGTGGTCGCGTTCGCCGCCCACGGGCTGTTCGTTCCGCCCGCCGAGGCCGTGCTCGCCGACCCGGCGATCGCGGCGATCGTGGTCGCCGACGGCGTGCCGCCGTTTCGCGTGGCCGCCGGCAGCGCGCTCGCGTCGCGGCTGCGCGTGGTGTCGGTCGCGCCGCTCCTCGCCCGCGCGATCAGCCGCTGTAGCCGATCGGGCGCGGGGGGCTGACCGGATCGACGTCCGCGCCGAGCTCGCGCAGGGCGAGCTCGACGAAGCGTCGGGCGAGCGGGATCCAGTGCGTCGGCCGCCGCGGGCGCGGCTCGAGCAGATGGGCCACCGCGAGTCGCGCGCGCAGCAGCGCCCGGTACGCGCGGTACAGGGGCAGCAGCGCCGCCCCCTGCGCGTCGTCGAGTGCCCGGGACAGCATGCGCGCGAGCTGCGGCCCGATCCACGGCGCGCCGGCGAGCTCGCATTCGATGCCGAGCAGCGCGATCTCCTCGAACGGATCGAGGCGTCGCAGGCCGGGGTCGAACTCGAGCGCATCGATGATCGCCGGAGGGCGGATCAGGCACACGTGCTCGGGCCGCAGGTCGCCGTGCCCGTCCACCACGCGGCCCGCGAGGCAGCGCGCGCGCAAGCGCCGGTCCTGGCGCGCGAGCGCCCGCGCGAAGGCCCCGAGCGCCCGGTCCGCGCCGCGCAGCGCGAACCGCGGATCCGACAGCAGCGCGGCGTTGGCCGCGTGCTCCCGCTCGAACCGCGCGATGCATGCGTCGGGGTCGGGCGCGAGCGGGGCCGCACTCCGGTAGAAGGCGACCAGCGTCTCGCCCAGGGCGTCGATGTCGGCGGGCGTCACCGTGCCGGACGCGATCAGCGTGTCGAGCATCCGCTCGCGCGGCAGCCGGCGCATGCGGACCAGCCAGTCGAGCGTGACTTCGCCGTTCCGGGACGCCGCCGACTCCGGCACCATCGACAGCGAGCGCCCGTCCCAGCGCAGCGTGTCCAGGCCGAGGTAGACCCCCGGCGCGAGCCGCGCGTTCAGGCGGAGCTCCTCGCGGCACGCGTGCTCGCGCGCGGCCGGCGTCGAGAAGTCCAGGTAGGACTCGCACACCGGCTTCTTGAGCTTGCGCACGTGCTCGCCGGCGAGGAAGACCCAGGCCATGTGGGTCTCGACCGTCTCGACCGACGACGGCACGAATCCTTCGCCACGGTGGGTCGCGGGCGTCTGCAGGAAGCGCAGCCGCTGCGCGAGTCCGGGCGCGGCGGCGGGCGCGTCGGGGAGCGCGTCGGGGGGCGCGTCGGGGGGCGGCGCGGCGTCCGGCCTTCCGCTCACGGCGCCTCGGATCGCGGGCCGACGCGCTCCGCGTCCAGCCAGGCGTCCTCGGGCGTCTCGCGGACGGACTCCTCGCCGGCCGGCCGGGTGTCGGGCGCCTGCTCGCTGACGCGGGTCTCGTCGGGGCCGGCCGGCCGGTCGGGTTCGGCGTCGGGAGGCCCCGACGGTGCGGGCGCCTCGCGTGCCGCCTCGGGCGCGGGGCGTCCGGACCGCGCCTTCGGGCGCACGCGCGCCGACTCAGCCATCGACGTCCGCCTCGAGCAGCTTGCGCACGAGCTCCGCATCCGGCAGCGTCGTCCAGTCGTGGCCGATCCGCGCGTGCACCGCCTTGCGCGACTGCGGGCCGAGCTGCGCGTGGAGCACGCCGAGGAACGGATCGGACGCGACGAGCACGAGCCTCCGGCAGCGTCCCGCGAGGACCGCCGCGTCGACCGTCTCGGCGATCTGCCGCGCGAAGCGCTCGTGCTCGAGCTGCCGCGGATCGGTCCGGGGCTGGAAGGTCGAGCCGCGGGAGCCGGGGCCACTGCCCGCGATGTGACCGGGCCGGTCGTGCGCGAGGCTCGCGGCCGGGCGACGGCTCTGCGCGTGGACCAGGTCGGCGACATCGGCCCAGTCGTCCTGTCCTGCGGTGCGCTCGAGCAGCCGAGCGCGGGATGCGTTCGCAATCACGTACCAGTGGCGCTGCATGGAGCCTCCTGTGCGGGTCCGGCAACGAGCCGTCGTCGCATCATGGCGGTCGCGCGGCGCCGCGCCTTGATCGGGCGCAACACCGGACCGCACGTTGCCCGGCATCGTGTCGGTGATGGCCGAGCGTCCCGACCGATGAGCCCGTGTCCCTTCGCCGATCGTCGCGCCGCGGGCCGCGCGCTGGCGGCCGCGCTCAGCACGCGCGCGCTGGTCGCGCCGGTGGTGGTGGTCGCGCTGCCGCGGGGTGGGGTGCCGGTGGCCGCCGAGGTGGCGCGCGCGCTCGGCGCGCCGCTCGACCTGCTGATCGTGCGCAAGATCGGGGCGCCCTGGCAGCCGGAACTCGCGGTCGCCGCCGTCGCCGAGGGCGCGCCTCCCGAGGTGGTGGTCGACGAGCCGATCCGCGCGGAGCTCGGGGTGAGCCGCGAGTCGATCGATCGGCAGGTCGCGCTGGAGCTTCGGGAGATCGCCCGGCGGCGCGCGCGCTATCTCGCGGGCCGTCCGCCCGTCGCGGTCGCCGGTGCGACCGTGGTGGTGGTGGACGACGGCATCGCGACCGGCACCACGTTGCGGGCCGCGCTGAAGGTCCTGCGGCAGCGGGGCGCGGGGCGCGTGGTCCTCGCCGTGCCGGTCGCGCCCGCGGACACGCTGGCCGCGCTGCGCACGGAGGTCGACGACACGGTGTGCCTCGCCACGCCCGAGCCGTTCGACGCCGTCGGCGCCCACTACGTCGATTTCCGTCAGGTGGACGACGACGAGGTGCTCGCCGCGCTCGCGTGGGCGAGGCGGCCCGAGCCCTGCGCGGACGACGGGGGGAGCGGCTGAGGCGGGCGGTGCGGGCGCGTCGGCGATCCTGCCCGCCGGCCGCGCCGCGACGCTCAGGCCGCCGCGCGCTG
>JBILTM010000272.1:0-5613 GCA_044371545.1 Burkholderiaceae bacterium | reverse complement strand
GCGTTCTTCGGGTGCTTGCCCTCGGTCCACATGCCGCCGCCGTGCGCGAAGCGCACCTTCGGATACTTCTCGGCCATCCGCAGCATGTGCGGGTCGAAGTAGCCGAACGAGGTCGCGAAGATCAGCGAGGCCTTGTCCTGGTTGATCATCGCCTCCATCGTCTTCTGGACGGCGACGGTCTCGGGGACCTTCTCCTCCTCGACGACCTTCACCCCGGCGATCTTCTTCAGCCCGGCGGCGGCCTGCGCCTGCGCCTGGTTGTAGCCGAAGTCGTCGCGCGGGCCGACGTAGATCACGCCGACGGTGATCGGGCTCTGGGCGGACGCGCGCAGTGGCAGGCCGGCGGCGGACAGCAGGCCGGTGGCGCCGGCGGCGCGCAGCAGGGAACGGCGGGTGGCACTCATCGGGGCTCCTTGGCGAGGCGGGTGGCGACCGGGGTCGGACGGTCCGGGTTCCCGCGATTCGGATCGACGCGGGATACCAACATGAATACAAGATCGTCCGGCCCAGTTCGCAAGATCCGTGCCTACCGGAAAAGGGGCGTGGAGCGCGCCCCATGCGCCGACCTCGCGCGTGCGAGGCCGACTTGGTGCGGCGGGGGTCCGCCGCGGCGCACGGACCCGGCCGGATCGCGCACCGCGGCGAGGCGCGTGCGGCCCGCGGGCGGGTCGGCCGGCCGCGCGGTCAGTCGTTCGACCGCTCGCGGGCCTCGTGCAGCATGTGCAGCGTGATCTTGCGGACCTCGGCCTTGCTCGCCTCGACGTGGGTGCGCAGCAGCATCACCGCCTGGTCGGCGCGGCGCTGCGCGATCGCCCGCAGGATCTTCGCGTGCTCCTGGTAGGTCGCGTCGATCCGCGGCGCCTTGGTGAAGTCGAGGCGGCGGATGATCCGGATCCGCTCGGTGACCTCGGCGTGCACCCGCGACATCTCCTGGTTGCCGGCCGCGGCGACCAGCGTCGCGTGGAACGACTCGTCGAGCCGCGCGACCTCGCGCATCTCGGTCTCGCGGTCGTCGGCGGCCACCGCCCAGATCCGGCGCAGCGCCTCGAGCTGCGGGCGCTCGTCGGCCTCGCTCAGCCGCCGCACCGCGGTGCTCTCGAGCACGATGCGCAGGTCGTAGAGGTCCTCGAACTGGCGGAAGTCGAAGGGCTTGACGCGCCAGCCGGCGCGGAACATCACCTCGAGGTAGCCGTCGCGCTCGAGCCGGTACAGCGCCTCGCGGACCGGCGTGCGCGAGGCCTGCACGCGCTCGGAGATCTCCGACTCGGTGAACCGGTCGCCGGGCAGCAGGCGGAAGTCGAAGATGTCCTGCTTGACCAGCTCGTACACCATCGTCGCGAGGTTGACGGCCATCGGTGGAGCGATCCTCCCTGCGGTCAATGATGCCACGGCCTCAGCCGGGCATCTTCAGGCAGGCGACGCGGTGACCCGGCGGCGAGCCGGGCATCGCCCGCAGCGCAGGCATCGCCTTCGCGCAGGACGCCTCGCCGATCGGGCAGCGCCCGTGGAAGCGGCAGGCGTTCGGGTCGGGGTCGATCGGGCTGCGGACCTCGCCGGGCAGCGGCTCGGGCGTGCGGCCGCTGCCCGGGATCGCCGACAGCAGCGCGCGCGTGTACGGATGGCCGGGCGCGGCGAACACCTCGGCCGCGGGCCCCTCCTCGACGATGCGGCCGAGGTACATCACGACGACGCGGTCGCACAGCAGCCGCACGACGTTCAGGTCGTGCGAGACGAACAGGTAGGTGAGGCCGCGCTCGCGGCGCAGCCGCGCGAGCAGCTGCAGCACCACCGCCTGCACCGACACGTCGAGGGCCGCGGTCGGCTCGTCGAGGATCAGCAGCGACGGCTCGGGCGCGAGCGCGCGCGCGATGCCGACGCGGGCGCGCTGCCCGCCCGAGAGCTGGTGCGGATACCGCCCGAGCAGCTCGGGCGGCAGGCCGACCTCGTCGGCGACGCGCCGCACCCGCGCCTCGACGTCGCCCGGCAGCCCCAGCCGCATCGCCGGCTCGGCGATCGCGTCGCGCGCGGTCTGGCGCGGGTCGAGGCTGTCGGTCGCATCCTGGAACACCAGCTGGATCCGCGCGCGGGTGCCCGAGGTCGCGAAGGTGCGGGCCGGCATCGCGCCGATGTCGCGGCCCTCGAAGACGATCGAGCCCTCGGTCGGATCGAGCAGGCGCGCGAGCAGCCGCGCCAGCGTCGACTTGCCGCAGCCGGACTCGCCGACGAGGCCGACCGACTCGCCGCGCCGCAGCGCGAGGTCGACCGCGTCGACCGCATGCAGCCGCGGCGCGTTGCGGCCCCGGCCGAGCACGAAGCGCTTCGACAGGCCCTTCGCCTCGACCAGGGGCGCCGCGTCGGCGGCGGGCGGCGCCGCGGCGGACGCGCTCAGCTCGCGGGCAGCGGGTTCGAGCATGCGAAGTCCTCGGTGGCGTGGGCGCGCACGTGCCGCAGCGTGTCGCGGCACGACGGCAGCGCGCGCGGACAGCGCTCGACGAAGCGGCAGGACGGCAGGTCGGCGCGGCGCAGGTCGGGCAGGCCGCCGGCGATCGGGCGCAGCTCGTCGAGCGACGCGCGGCCGGCCGGCGTCGAGGCGATCAGCGCCTGCGTGTACGGGTGGCGCGGCGCGGCGAAGAGCCGCGCGGTCGCGCCGGTCTCGACGACGTGTCCGGCGTGCATCACGACGATGCGGTCGCAGAAGTCGGCCGCGAGCGCGAGGTCGTGCGTGATCAGCAGCGTCGCGACCCGGTCGGCGCGCGCGCGCTCGCGGATCAGCGCGAGCACCGCCGCCTGCGTCGTCACGTCGAGCCCGGTGGTCGGCTCGTCGGCGATCAGCAGCCGCGGCCGGCTCGACATCGCGAGCGCGATCATCACCCGCTGGCACATGCCACCCGACAGCTCGAACGGATACGCGTCGAAGCGCCGCTCGGGGTCCGCGATCGCGACCTCGCGCAGGCAGGCGACCGCGCGCTCGCGCAGGTCCTGCGCGCGGATCGCGTGGTGCCGCCGCAGCACGTCCTCGAGCTGGCGGCCGATCGAGCGGATCGGGTTCAGCGCCGCGCGCGGGTTCTGGAACACCATGCCGATCTCGCGGCCGCGCAGGTCCTGCAGCTCGCGCTCGCTCGCCGCCCGCAGGTCGATGCCGTCGAAGCGGATCGAGCCGGAGGTGATCCGTGCGGCGCGGTCGGACAGGCCGAGCAGCGCATAGCAGAGCACCGACTTGCCCGAACCCGACTCGCCGACGAGACCGACGATCTCGCCCCGCGCGACGGTGAGGCCGACGTGCTGCAGCGCGCGCACCGTGCCGCTGCGCGTGCGGAACTCGAGCGACACGTCGTCGATCGACAGCAGCGGGGGCGCGCCCTCGCTCACGTGCGCCGCCTCGGGTCGAGCAGGTCGCGCAGCGCGTCGCCGAGCAGGTTGAACGAGAACACCGCGAGCATCAGCACCGCGCCCGGGAAGAGCGCCACCCACCACTCGCCGGACACGATGTACTGCGCGCCCTCTGCGACCATGATCCCCCACTCCGGGGTCGGCGGTCGCACGCCCAGCCCGATGAACGACAGCCCGGCCGCGTTCAGGATCGCCCAGCCCATGTTCAGCGACACCTGCACCGCGATCGGCGGCAGCAGGTTCGGGAACACGTGGCGCATCAGCACGCCCCACTCGCCGTTGCCGGCGAGCCGCGCCGACTCGACGAAGCCCGCCTCGCGCCGCACGTTCGCCTCGGCGCGCGCGACGCGGATGTAGAAGGGCAGGTTGACGATCGCGGTGGCGATGACGATGTTCGCGAGCGTGTTGCCGAGCGCCGCGACGATGCCCATCGCGAGCACGAAGAGCGGGAACGCCATGATCGTGTCGGCGACGCGCGACACGATCCGGTCGGGCCAGCCGCCGAAGAAGCCGGCCGCGGCGCCGAGCGTCGCACCGACCGCGAACGACAGCGCGACCGCGGCGACCGCGAGCCCGAGGTCCAGCCGCGCGGCGACGATGCAGCGCGACAGGATGTCGCGCCCGAGCGCGTCGGTGCCGAACCAGTGCGCGACCGACGGCGGCTGCAGCGCCCGCGCGGGTGCGGTCGCGAGCGGGTCGTGCGGCGCGAGCCACGGACCGAAGATCGCCAGCGCGACCAACCCCGCGAACAGCAGCGCGGCGATCGCAGTGACCGGGTTCTCGGTCAGCACGTAGCGCAGGTGGCCGCCGCGCGGGGCGGCGGGGGCAGCGGACGCGGGCACCGCACTCATGCGCCGGCTCAGCCCTGCATCGCGACCCGCGGGTCGATCAGCAGGTAGGCGAGGTCGATCGCGAGGTTGAGCAGCACGTACAGCACGCCCATCGTCAGCACGAAGCCCTGCACCGGCGCGTAGTCGGACGCGGTCAGCGACTCGATCGCGAACGAGCCGATGCCGGGCCACGCGAAGACCTTCTCGACCAGCACGTTCGAGCCGAGCAGGAACGAGAACACCATGCCGAGCGTCGTCACCACCGGCAGCAGTGCGTTGCGCAGCGCGTAGCGCACCAGCACCGTGGGCGTGCGCAGCCCGAGCGCGCGCGCTGTCCGCACGAAGTCGGCCGACAGCACCGACAGCATCGAGGCGCGCGTCATGCGCGTGATCGGCGCGAGCACGAAGAGCGCCATCGTGACCGCCGGCATCACCAGCTGGCCGGCGCAGGCGCGCCACAGCTCGAGGTCTCGTGCGAGCAGTGCGTCGACGAGGTACAGCCCGGTGACCGTCGGCGGCGGCGAGAACGACGGGTCGAGCCGACCGATCGGCGACGGCGCCCAACCGAGCTTGAAGTAGAGCAGCCAGGTCAGCAGCAGCCCGGTGAAGAACACCGGCAGCGACACCCCGGCGGTGGTGACGAGCCGCGCGAGCTGATCGACCCACGAGCCCTGCCGCACCGCCGCCGCGACGCCGAGCGGCAGCGACACCGCGACCGCGAGCACCAGCGCCACCAGCGTCAGCTCGATCGACGCGGGCAGCCGCGCGGCGAGCTCGCTCGCGACCGACTGGCCAGTCGACAGCGACTGGCCGAGCTCGCCGCGCGCGAGGTCGGCCACGTAGGCGACGAACTGCTCGGGCAGCGGCCGATCGAGCCCGAGCTTCGCGCGGATCTGCTCGATCGCCTCCTCGGAGGCCGACTGCCCGGCGAAGTAGGCGGCCGGGTCGCCGGGCAGCGCGCGCGTGAGCAGGAAGGTGACGACGATCACGCCGAGCAGGTTCGGCAGCGCACCGACGATCCGCAGCAGCGCGAGGCGGGTCACGGCGGCGGCAGGCCCATGAAGCTGACGTGCGCGGCGACGACGCGCCAGCCGGCGGCGGTGCGCACCCAGGTCTGCTGCTGGCGCCCGACCCAGTTCGGCCGGCCCTCGCGCTCGAACTGCACGCTCGCGGTGGCGAAGTCGCGCCCGAAGGTCTGGATCACCTTCTTCACGATGCGCCGCTGCAAGCCGACCGACGGGCGCGACGCGCGGAACGCAGCGATCTCGTCGTAGCTCCAGAGGTTCTCGGTCGCGCCGAAGCGCAGCGTCATCGGGTGGTTCCAGAACAACTCGTCGAGCACCGCGACGTCGTTCGAGACGAGCGCGCGCTCGTAGCGCTCGAACACCGCCTC
>JBILTM010000002.1:0-57701 GCA_044371545.1 Burkholderiaceae bacterium | reverse complement strand
GCGCTCGCGCTCGCGGTCGCGCTGCCGCACGGCTGGCTGCACGCCGCGCAAGGGGCGGGCGCGGCGTTCTTCGGCGGGCTCGCGATCGCGAGCGCGGCGCTGTTCGCCGCCGGCCTCGGGCTCGGACGGGCGATCGCGGCGTCGCGCGTCGAGCGGGCGCGCTGGGTGGCCGCGGCCGGCTACGCGGCCGCGTTCGGCTGGCTGGCGAGCGCGGCGTTCCGGTGACGTCGAGGATCATCGTCTGCGACGACCACCCGGTCGTCCGCGACGCGCTGTCGACCTGCCTGCGCGCGCTCGCGCCCGAGTGCGAGGTGGGCGAGTGCGCGAGCGCCGCGCAGCTGGTGGACCGGCTCGGCGACACCGAGCGCTGGGACCTGGTGCTGCTCGACCTGATGCTGCCCGACGCGCGCGGGCTGGACGCGCTGCACCGCGTACGCGCCCGTGCGCCGGAGATCCGGATCGCGGTGATGTCGGCGCAGGAGGACCGCGACACCGTCGACCGGGTGCTGCGCGCCGGGGCGGTCGGCTTCGTGCCCAAGTCGGCCGACCGCACGACGCTGCTCGACGCGCTGCGCCGGCTGCTCGGCCTGCCGGTCGTCGAGGACGACGCGGCGACGACCGGCCGCCGGCCGCTGGGCGTGCCGGGCGGGGCGCTGCCGGACGACGACGGCTGGGTGCACGACGCGCTCGCCGCGCTGTCGCCGCGCCAGACGCAGGTGCTGCGGCTGATGATCCGCGGGCTGCCGAACAAGGAGATCTGCCGCGAGCTCGGGTTGTCCGAGAACACGGTCAAGATCCACATCGGCTCGGTGCTGCGCGGGCTGCGCGCGCGCAACCGCACCGAGGCGGTGTCGCTCGCGAGCCGGGTGGGGTTCGGCGCGCACTGACGGCGCGCACTGACGGCGCGGGCGCGCAGCCCGCGCCGCCGGGTCAGCGCCTGTAGCGCTTCGGCACGAACGGCAGCTTCGCGATCTCCACGCCGGGCCGCTTGTCGCGCACCGACGCGCGCAGCGGCCGGCCGTCGAGCGCGGCGGCCTGCACGTAGGCGAGCATCACCGGCCGGCCCAGCGTCGGCGACACCGTGCCGCTGGTGACCTCGCCGACCGCGGCGTCGGCGGCGTCGAGGATCGTCGCGTGCGCGCGGATCGGCACGGCCTCGGCGGAGACCAGCCCGACGAGCCGGCGCCCCGGGCCCTGCGCGAACTGCGCGAGGAGCGTCGCGGCGCCGGGGAAGCCCCCGGCCTTCGCGCCGCCTGCGCGGCGCGACTTCGGGATCGCGAACGCGAGCCCCGCCTCGACCGGCGTCGTCGTCGGCAGGATGTCGCTGCCGTGCAGCGGCAGCCCCGCCTCCAGGCGCAGCGTGTCGCGCGCCCCGAGCCCCACCGGCTGCACGCGCGGATCGGCGAGCAGCCGGCGCACGATCCGATCGGCGGCCTCGAGCGGCAGCGAGATCTCGTAGCCGTCCTCGCCGGTGTAGCCCGAGCGGGTCGCGAAGCAGCGCGCGCCCTCGAGCGTCAGCTCGCGCGCCTGCATGAAGGTCATCGCCGCGGCGGACGGATCCAGCGCGGCGAGCACGCCTTCCGCGTCCGGCCCCTGCAGCGCGACCAGCGCCGCGTCGACCCACTCGATCGCGAGGCCGGGGCACGCGGCGACGAGCCGCGCGAAGTCGGCGTCGCGGTTGCCCGCGTTGACGACCATCCGCACCTCGTCGCCCAGGTTCACCAGCATCAGGTCGTCCTCGATGCCGCCGGCATCGTTCAGCAGGTACGAGTACTTCTGCAGGCCGGGCGTCCAGCCGTCGAAGTCGACCGGCAGCGCGGCCTCGAGCCCGCGCGCGAGCGAGGCGGCGCTGCCGTCCTTCGCGCGGATCCGCAGCTGGCCCATGTGCGACACGTCGAACAGACCCGCGCGCGTGCGGGTGGCGACATGCTCGGCCTTCAGGCCCGCCGGGTACTGGATCGGCATCTCGTAGCCGGCGAACGGGCCGAACTTCGCGCCGAGTTCGCGGTGCAGCGCCGCGAGCGGGATCGATCGGACCGGCGCCGTCATTCGGAGTAGTCCGAAGTCGGCGGGCAGGTGCAGACCAGGTTGCGGTCGCCCGCCGCGTTGTCGATCCGCTTGACGTGCGGCCAGAACTTCGCGTCGCGCACCCAGGACAGCGGGTAGACGGCCTCCTCGCGCGAGTACGCGTGCGTCCACTCGCCGACGATCTCGCCGGCGGTGTGCGGCGCGTTCTTCAGCGGGTTGTCCGTGCGGTCCCACGCGCCCGACCTCACCTTCGCGATCTCTTCGGCGATCGCGATCATCGCCTCGCAGAAGCGGTCGAGCTCGGCCTTCGACTCGCTTTCGGTCGGCTCGACCATCAGCGTGTCGGCGACCGGGAACGACAGCGTCGGCGCGTGGAAGCCGTAGTCCATCAGCCGCTTGGCGATGTCCTCGGCGGTGACGCCGCACTCGCCCTTCAGGTGCCGCACGTCGAGGATGCACTCGTGCGCGACGCGGCCGTTCGCGCCGGTGTAGAGGATGGGATAGTGGGCCTTCAGCCGCGCGGCGACGTAGTTGGCGTTCAGGATCGCCGCCTCGGTCGCCTTGCGGATGCCGGGTGCGCCCATCATCCGGATGTACATCCACGAGATCGTCGTGATCAGCGCGCTGCCGTAGGGCGCGGCCGACACGCTGTTGGCCGCGTCCGGCTCGGCGTACGGGTCGCTCGCCAGGTGCGGCGCGAGGTGCGCGGCGACCGCGATCGGGCCCATGCCGGGTCCGCCGCCACCGTGCGGGATGCAGAAGGTCTTGTGCAGGTTCATGTGGCAGACGTCGGCGCCGATGTCGCCCGGCCGGCACAGCCCCGCCTGCGCGTTGAGGTTCGCGCCGTCCATGTAGACCTGTCCGCCGGCCGCGTGCACCGCCGCGCAGATGTCCCTGATCGCGGCCTCGAACACGCCGTGCGTCGACGGATAGGTGACCATCAGCGCGGCGAGCGCGTCGCGGTGCTGCGCGATCTTCGCGTCGAGGTCGGCGAGGTCGATGTTGCCGTCGGCGTCGCAGGCGACGACGACGATCTTCATCCCCATCATCTGCGCGGTCGCCGGATTGGTGCCGTGCGCCGACGAGGGGATCAGGCAGACGTCGCGGTGACCCTGGCCGCGCGAGGCGTGGTACGTGCGGATCGCGAGCAGGCCCGCGTACTCGCCCTGCGCGCCCGAGTTCGGCTGGAACGACACCGTGTGGAAGCCGGTGATGTCGGCGAGCCAGTCGCCGAGCTGGCGCAGCATCTCGGCGTAGCCCGCGGCCTGCTCGCGCGGCGCGAACGGGTGGATCGCGGCGAACGCGGGCCACGACACCGGCGCCATCTCGGAGGCCGCGTTCAGCTTCATCGTGCACGAGCCGAGCGGGATCATCGAGTGGACCAGCGAGATGTCGCGGTTCTCGAGCCGTTTCAGATAGCGGACGAACTCGGTCTCGCTGTGGTAGCGGTTGAAGACCGGGTGGGTCAGCACCGCCGAGTCGCGGCGCAGCATCGGCGGGATCGACGCCGGCTCGACGCCGACCGCCTTCGACGACGCGAGCGCGGCCGGGTCGGGGCGCGTGCCGGTCAGCACCTGCGCGAGGTCGGCGACGTCGTCGAGGCCGACGGTCTCGTCGAGCGCGATCGCGATGCGCCCGCCCGCCAGCGTGCGCAGGTTGATCCGCGCCTCGGCCGCGCGGCGCGCGATCGCGGCGGCGTCGAGGCCCGCGGCTTTCGGGTCGATCGTCACGGTGTCGAAGAAGGCCGCGTGCACCGGCGCCACGCCGGTCGCCGCGAGCAGCAGCCGCGCCATCGCGTTCGCGCGCAGCGCGATCCGCAGCAGCCCCTGGGGGCCGTGGTAGACCGCGTAGAACGCGGCCATGTTGGCGAGCAGCGCCTGCGCGGTGCAGATGTTGCTGGTCGCCTTGTCGCGGCGGATGTGCTGCTCGCGGGTCTGCAGCGACATCCGGTAGGCCGGCCGTCCGAGCGCGTCCTTCGACACGCCGATGATGCGGCCCGGCATCATCCGCACCAGGTCCTCGCGGACCGCCATGAACGCGGCGTGCGGGCCGCCGTAGCCGAGCGGCACGCCGAAGCGCTGCGCCGAGCCGATCGCGACGTCGGCGCCCATGCTGCCCGCCGACTTCACCAGCATCGCGGCGAGCGGGTCGACGCCGATCGACAGCTTGCCGCCCGCCGCGTGCAGCGCACGGGCGACGTCCGAGAAGTCGCGCAGCCGGCCCTCGGTGTCGGGGCACTGCACGTGCGCGCCGAACACGGTCGACGCGTCGAACGAGCCCGCGTCGGCGACCACCACCTCGACGCCCATCCACTTCGCGCGCGTGCGGATCACCGCGATCACCTGCGGGTGCACCGACGCGTCGACGAGGAAGCGCGTCGACGCGTGGCGGGATGCACGGCGGATCACGCCGAGCGCCTCGGCGGCGGCGGTCGCCTCGTCGAGGAGCGAGGCGTTGGCCATCGGCAGCCCGGTCAGGTCGACGACCATCTGCTGGAAGTTCAGCAGCGACTCGAGCCGGCCCTGCGCGACCTCGGCCTGGTACGGCGTGTACGCGGTGTACCAGCCCGGGTTCTCGAGCACGTTGCGCCGGATCGGCTCGGGCACGAGGGTGCCGTGGTAGCCGGCGCCGATGTAGCTGCGCCAGACCTGGTTGCGCGCCGCGATCGCCTCGAGCTCGGCGAGCGCCGCGGCCTCGGTGGCCGGCGGCGGCACGACCGCGAGCGGCGCGTCGCGCAGGATCGCGGCCGGCACCGTGTCGCGGATCAGCGCCTGGCGCGACGCGTAGCCGATCGCGGCCAGCATCCCCGCCTCCTGGGCGCCGCCCGGCCCGATGTGCCGCGCATGGAATTCGTCCTGCCCGAGCAGGGCCTGCAGGTCGCGGCCGACGTCCTCGCCGTGGATCATCGCGAGTCTCCCGTCAGGCCGCGCCGGGGCCGGCGTCGTAGGCGTCGGCCGTCATCAGCGCGGCCAGCTGGCCGGCGTCGGCGGGCTTCACGCGGAACAGCCAGCCGTCGCCGAAGGGGGCGGTGTTGACGGTCTGGGGCGCGTCGGCGAGCGCGTCGTTCGCGGCAAGGACCTCGCCGTCGACCGGCGCGTAGACGTCGGAGGCGGCCTTGGTCGATTCGACGACCGCGACCGCCTCGCCCTTCGAGACGGTGCGGCCGGGCTGCGGCAGCTCGGCGTAGACGAGCTCGCCGAGCGCCTCCTGGGCGTGCTCGGTGATGCCGACGGTGAACGTGCCGTCGCCGTTGTCGCGGACCCATTCGTGGGTCTCGGTGTAGCGCAGGTCGGAAGGGCTGGCCAAGGCAGGCTCCGGAGGAGGAAGGTCTTCGCGCGGGCATCGGACGGCGGCGCGAGCGCCGACGCGGGGACACAGCCGCACCACCCGCGTGATGCGCTGCGCCCCCTCTGTCCGTTTGCCTGAGAGATTGACCTTCGGCGAGGCCGTGCGACCCGTGGGGGTTCGACGGCCTACTCTCCAGAGAGCCCGATCCGATGCGGTCCTTTTGCCTGAGAGTTTCCGGGGCGATACACCTTCGGCGCCGGCGCCTGGCCGGACGCGAACGTCCGGGGGCCGGTCTCTCCCGCATCGGCGATGAGGCTGGCCGCGAAGGTAGTCGCGGGCAGACGGGGTGTCAAGCGAGCCCGTCTGCCGCGCTGCCAATCGCGACGGGTGGTGGCCACGATCCGGGCGGCGGTCGTCATCATCGTCAGCATCCGGAGCTCGGTGGGGTGGTCGTGCATCGCGCGCCTCGCGGGACGGCCCGAGGGAGTGCGCGATAATGGCGGGGCACGGTTTCGGTGCGATGACAGCGGGGTCTCGAATGAGTCGCATCCTGCACCGCCAGACGCGGGGCACGTATCCGAGGGTGGTCTCGGGCGAGGGCCCGTACCTGTCCGACGACACCGGCCGGCGCTGGCTCGACGCCTGCGGCGGCGCCGCGGTCTCGTGCCTCGGGCACGGCCATCCGGCGATCGTCGCGGCGATCGAGTCGCAGGCGCGGCGGGTGGCCTACGCGCACACCTCGTTCTTCACCACCGACGTCGCCGAGGCGCTCGCCGACACGCTGGTCGCGGCCGCGCCCGAGGGCATCAGCCACGCGTACTTCGTGTCGGGCGGCTCCGAGGCGATGGAGGCCGCGCTCAAGATGGCGCGGCAGTACCACCTCGAGCGCGGCGAGCCCGAGCGCACGCTGTTCGTCGCGCGCCGGCAGAGCTACCACGGCAACACGCTCGGCGCGCTGTCGGTCGGCGGGAACATGTGGCGGCGCGAGCCGTTCGCACCGCTGCTCGCGCCGGCGCTGCACGTCTCGCCCTGCTACGCCTACCGCGACCAGCGCGACGGCGAGACGCCCGAGGCCTACGGCGAGCGGCTCGCCGCCGAGCTCGACGCGGCGATCGTCGCGGCCGGGCCGAAGCGGGTGATCGGCTTCGTCGCCGAGCCGGTGGTGGGCGCCACGCTCGGCGCGGTGCCCGCGGTGCCCGGCTACTTCCGCCGCGTGCGCGAGGTCTGCGACCGTCACGGCGTGCTGCTGATCCTCGACGAGGTGATGTGCGGGATGGGCCGCACCGGCACGCTGTACGCCTGCGAGCAGGAGGGCGTCGCGCCCGACATCGTGACGATCGCCAAGGGTCTCGGCGCCGGCTACCAGCCGATCGGCGCGGCGCTGCTGTCGCGCCGCGTGTTCGACGCGTTCGCCGAGGGCTCGGGCTTCTTCCAGCACGGCCACACCTACCTCGGCCATGCGATCGCCTGCGCGGCCGCGCTCGCGGTGCAGAAGGTGATCGCCGAGGAGGGGCTGCTCGCGCGGGTCCGCGAGACGGGCGCGCTGCTCGATCGCGAGCTGCGGCGCGCCCTCGACGCGCATCCGCACGTCGGCGACATCCGCGGGCGCGGGCTGTTCCGAGGCATCGAGCTGGTCGCCGACCGCGCGACGAAGGCGCCGTTCGACCCGTCGGCGAAGCTCAACGCGAAGGTCAAGCAGTCCGCGTTCGACGCCGGCCTGATGTGCTACCCGATGGGCGGGACGATCGACGGCCGGCGCGGCGACCACGTGCTGCTCGCGCCGCCCTACACCATCGATGCGTCGCACGTCGACGCGATCGTCGGCGGGCTGAAGGCGGCGATCGACGCCGCGACCGCCTCGGCACGCGCAGGCTGACCCGCCGCGGACGTCCCGCTCAGGGCTTCAGCGCCGCCGCCTCGGCCGCGCAGTCGCCAGGCACGCGCGCGCCCTGGGCCCGCAGCTCGGCGAGCTCCTTGCGGGCGAGCGCGATCTGGGCGGCGTAGGTCGGGTCCGACTGCAGCCGCGCGAACGCGGCCGCACCGACGACGCGGCCGGCGTCGACGTCGCTCTGCCAGTGCACGCCGCAGATCACCCGGCTCTGGCCGAACGCGTAGGCACGCTGCAGCAGCGCGTCGGCGCGCTCCGGCGCCACCGACGCGAGCACCAGCCCCCACGCCCAGCCGAGCGCGGCGTGCCCGGACGGGTACGAGCCGTCCTTGACGAGCCGCGGCTCCTCGGCCGCCGAGCACGAGGACTCCTTCATCGCGACGAACGGGCGCGTGCGGTTGTAGTGGTCCTTCGCGCGGTAGGTCGCGAGGCCGGCGTCGGCGAGCGTGCGGCGCAGCACCATGTTCAGGTGCGGCGTGCGCTCGGCGGTGACCGGTGCGCCGAGCGCGCACTGGAAGGTCGCCGCGGCCGCCGGGAAGCGCAGCTCGGCGTCCTGGGTGGCGAGGCGCCAGCGCGGCGTGTCGCGCAGCGCGCGGGTCGCGCGGTAGGTCTCGAGGTCGGCGGCCGCGCGCGGCGAGCCTTCGGCGGGCGGCGGCGGCAGCAGCGCGAGGCTGTCGGGCAGCGCCTTGCGGTCGAGGTAGCCGTTCAGCACGCCGGAGCCCGCGCGGACCTCGCCGACCTCGTCGGGCGACACGGTGGGCGCGGGCGGCGTCGCGCAGGCGGCGAGAAGGAGCGCGGCCGCGAGCGGCGCGGCGCGGCCGGTCCGGAGCGGCCGCGCTTCGTGCCTCGATGATAGCGCGCCGCCCACGGCGGTGGGCGCGCGCGGCGCGCGTCCCGGATCTGAACGGGCCGCGGGTAGAATTCGCCGACCCCACCCGGAGATGCCCACGATGGACACCACCCGTCACGCCCCGTCCCGGCGACGCGCCGGCTTCGCCGCAGCCGCCGCTGCGCTCGCGCTCGGCACGCTGGCCGCGATCCCGGCCGCACAGGCCCAGCAGCGGTTCGTCACCATCGGCACCGGCGGCGTGACCGGCGTCTACTACGCGGCGGGCGGCGCGATCTGCCGCCTCGTCAACAAGGACCGCGCGAAGCACGGCATCCGCTGCTCGGTCGAGTCGACCGGCGGCTCGGTGTTCAACGTCAACACGATCCGGGCCGGCGAGCTCGACCTCGGCTTCGCGCAGTCGGACGTGCAGTTCAACGCGACCAAGGGGCAGGGGCCGTTCAAGGACGGCGCGTTCGGCGACCTGCGGGCGGTCTTCTCGGTGCACCCCGAGCCGTTCACGCTGCTCACGCGCAAGGAGGCCGGCATCAAGTCCTTCGCCGACCTCAAGGGCAAGCGCGTCAACGTCGGCAACCCCGGCTCGGGCACCCGCTCGTCGATGGAGGAGCTGCTCGGCGCGCTCGGCTGGACGATGAAGGACTTCTCGCTCGCCTCGGAGCTCAAGGCCGACGAGCACGGCCCGGCGCTGTGCGACGGCAAGATCGACGCGTTCTTCTACGGCGTGGGCCACCCGAGCGCGAACATCCAGGACCCGACCACCACCTGCGGCGCGAAGCTCGCATCGATCGGCGGGCCCGCGATCGACAAGCTGGTCGCCGATCGCCCGTACTACGCGAAGGTGACGATCCCGGCGGGGCTGTACCCGAACAACCCGGACGCCGCGCAGACCTACGGTGTGCTCGCGACGGTCGTCGCGTCTGCGAAGACCCCGCCCGAGACCGTCTACCAGGTCGTCAAGGCGGTGTTCGACAACTTCGACGAGTTCAGGAAGCTCCATCCGGCGCTCGCGAACCTGACGCCGGAGGCGATGGTCAAGGACGGGCTGTCGGCGCCGCTGCACGACGGGGCGGTGCGCTACTACCGCGAGAAGGGCTGGATCAAGTGAGGGCCGCGGTCGCGGGGATCGCGTGACCGGCGCGCCGGCGGGGACGACGACGATCGGCCCCGCCGCGAGCGGCGACGAGCTCGAGCGGATCGTCAAGGAGGCCGACCTCGGCGGGCGCGAGCCCGCCGGCGCGATCGGCCGCGCGATCGCGCTGATTGCCGGCGCGTGGTCGCTGTTCCAGCTCTGGTACGCGTCGCCGCTGCCCTTCGTCGTGGGCGTCGGCATCTTCAACGACACCGAGGCGCGCGCGATCCACCTCGCGTTCGCGGTCTTCCTCGCGTTCGTGGCGTTCCCCGCGTCGAAGCGCTCGTCGCGCACCCGCGTGCCCGTGGGCGACTGGGTGCTCGCGCTCGTGGGCGCGTTCTGCGCGGCGTACCTGTACCTCTTCTACGCCGAGCTCGCGACGCGCCCGGGCCGTCCGTCGACGCTCGACCTCGCGGCAGGCTTCGCCGGCGTCGCGATCATGCTCGAGGCGACGCGCCGCGCGATGGGCCTCGGGATGCTGGTCACCACCGGCCTGTTCATCGCGTTCGTGTTCGCCGGGCCGCTGATGCCCGACGCGCTGCTGCACAAGGGCGCGAGCCTGCAGCGCTTCGTCTCGCACATGTGGCTCACCACCGAAGGTGTCTACGGCGTCGCGCTCGGCGTCTCGGTGCAGTTCATCTTCCTGTTCGTGCTGTTCGGCACGCTGCTCGACATCGCGGGCGCGGGCAACTTCATGATGCAGCTGTCCTTCGCGCTGCTCGGCCACCTGCGCGGCGGGCCGGCGAAGGTCGCGGTGGTGTCGTCGGCGATGAACGGCCTGGTGTCGGGCTCGTCGGTGTCGAACGTGGTCTCGGGCGGCATCTTCACCATCCCGCTGATGAAGCGCACCGGCTATCCGGGCGTGAAGGCCGGTGCGATCGAGGCGGCGTCGTCGATCAACGGGCAGATCATGCCGCCGGTCATGGGCGCGGCCGCGTTCCTGATGGTCGAGTACGTCGGCATCCCGTACTCCGAGATCATCCGCCACGCGGCGCTGCCGGCGGTGATCTCGTACGTCGCGCTCTTCTACATCACGCACCTCGAGGCGCTGCGCTACGGCATCGAGCCGCTCGAGCGCGAGCGCGAGCCCACCTGGCGCGAGCGCGTGCTCGGCTGGGGGCTGGGCACCTCGGGCATGCTCGTCGCGATCGCGGCGATCTACTACGGCATCGAGGGCCTGCGCGCGCTGGTCGGGCCCGAGCGCACCTGGCCGCTCGTCGTCGCCGGCGCGGCGGTCTACGTCGCGCTGCTCGCGTTCTCGTCGCGCTACCCGGACATCCCGATCGACGACCCGGCGGCGCCGGTCGTGCACCTGCCCCGGCCCTGGCCGATCCTGCGCTCCGGGCTGCACCTGATGGTGCCGATCGTCGTGCTGCTCTGGTGCCTGACCGTCGAGGAGCTGTCGCCGGCGACGTCCGCGTTCTGGGCGACCGCGACCTCGATCGCGATGGTGCTGCTGCAGCCGGCGCTGCTCGCCGCGTTCCGGGGCGAGGGCGGTGTCGGTGCCGCGCTGTCGCGCGGGGCCGCCGACCTGTGGCGTGGGCTGGTCGTCGGCGCGCGCAGCATGATCGGCATCGCGGTCGCCTGCGCGAGCGCGGGCCTGATCGTCGGCGCGGTGACGCTGACCGGCATGGGCCTGATGATGACCGACTTCGTCGAGGCGGCCTCGGGCGGCAACGTGCTGCTGATGCTGGCGCTGACCGCGCTCGTGTGCCTGCTGATCGGCGCCGGCGTGCCGACGACGGCGAACTACATCCTCGTCGCGACGCTGATGGCGCCGGTCATCGTCGAGCTCGGCGCGCGCAGCGGGCTGGTGATCCCGCTGATCGCGGTGCACCTGTTCGTCTTCTACTTCGGGATCATGGCCGACGTGACCCCGCCGGTCGGGCTCGCGTCGTACGCCGCGTCCGCGATCTCCGGCGACGACCCGAACGCGACCGGGCTGCAGGCGACCTGGTACAGCTTCCGCACCGCGGTGCTGCCGTTCGCGTTCATCTTCAACCCGCAGCTGCTGCTGATCGGCGTCGACTCCTGGTGGCAGCTGCTGCTGGTCTGCGGCTCGGCGACCGCGGCCTCGCTCGCGTTCGCCGCGGCCTCGATGCGCTGGTTCCGGGTCCGCTGCACCTGGCCGGAGGTCGTGCTGCTGCTGCTCGCCGCGTTCCTGCTGCTGCGGCCCGACTGGGTGCTCGACCGCGGCTGGGCGCGCTACGTGGAGCATCCGCCGGCGAAGGTGTTCGACCTCGCCTCGGGGCTCGCCACGGACCAGTGGCTGGTGCTGCGCGTGCAGGGCCAGTCGATCGAGGGCGACGACGTGTCCAAGCTGGTCGCGCTGCCGATGGGCGAGGGCGACTCGGGCCGGGCGCGGATCCGGGCGGCGGGCGTCACGATGACCGAGCTCGGCGGCAAGATCACCGTCGCGGACGTGAAGTTCGGCAGCCGGGCGCGCAAGCTCGGGCTCGAGCCGGGCTACGAGCTGGTCGGCGTCGAGGTCCGCAACCCGGCGCGGCCCGACGACGCGTGGGGCGTGCTCGCCGGCGTGCTGCCGCTGCTGCTCGCCTGGTGGCTGCAGGGCCGGCGCATGCCGGCCGGCCCGGCGGCGGGGCTTCGCGGCGGCGTGGCGCCGGCCGGGCGATAATCCCGCCCGATGAACGCCGAAACGCTCGCCGCCACCCGGGCCGTCGCGCCCGCCGCCGAACCCCGCTGGGCCGACCAGGACGCCCCGCCCGACGCGCAGCGCGCCGCCGCGATCGTCGCCGCGCTGCGGGCGGTGCTGCCCGCGCGCTGCGTGCTCGCCGGCGTCGAGCAGACGCGCCCGTACGAGTGCGACGGCCTGTCGGCGTTCCGCCGGCTGCCGGTCGCGGTCGTGCTGCCCGAGACCGAGGAGCAGGTCGTCGCGGTGCTGAAGGCCTGTCGCGGCCTTGACGTGCCGGTGGTCGCGCGCGGCGCCGGCACCAGCCTGTCGGGCGGCGCGATGCCGCACGCGGCCGGCGTCGTGCTGTCGCTCGCCCGCTTCAACCGGATCCTCGCGGTCGACGCGGCGTCGCGGACGGCGCGCGTGCAGCCCGGCGTGCGCAACCTCGCGATCTCCGAGGCGGCCGCGCCGCACGGCCTGTACTACGCGCCCGATCCCTCGTCGCAGATCGCCTGCACGATCGGCGGCAACCTCGCCGAGAACTCGGGCGGCGTGCACTGCCTGAAGTACGGGCTGACCGTGCACAACGTGCTGCGCATCCGCGGCGTGACGATCGAGGGCGAGATCGTCGAGCTCGGCTCGGGCGCGCTCGACGGCCCGGGGCTCGACCTGCTCGCGCTCGCGATCGGCTCGGAGGGCATGCTGCTGGTGGCCACCGAGGCGACGGTCAAGCTCGTGCCCAAGCCGCAGCTCGCGCGCGTGGTGATGGCCTCGTTCGACGACGTCGTGAAGGCCGGCGACGCGGTCGCCGCGATCATCGGCGCCGGGATCATCCCCGCGGGCCTCGAGATGATGGACCGCAAGGCCACCGAGGCGGTCGAGCCGTTCGTGAAGGCCGGCTACGACCTGTCGGCCGAGGCGATCCTGCTCGCCGAGTCAGACGGCACGCCCGAGGAGGTCGAGGAGGAGATCGCACGGATGGAGGCGGTGCTGCGCGGGGCCGGCGCGACCGCGATCGCGGTCTCGAAGGACGAGGCCGAACGGCTGCGGTTCTGGTCGGGCCGCAAGAACGCGTTCCCCGCCGCCGGCCGCATCTCGCCCGACTACTACTGCATGGACGGCACGATCCCGCGCAAGAACCTCGGCACGATGCTCGCCGCGATCGCGGGCATGGAGCGCACCTACGGGCTGCGCTGCATGAACGTGTTCCACGCCGGCGACGGCAACCTGCACCCGCTGATCCTGTTCGACGCGAACACGCCCGGCGAGTGGGAGCGCGCGGACCGCTTCGGCGCCGACATCCTCGAGCTGTGCGTCGAGCTCGGCGGCACGGTGACCGGCGAGCACGGTGTCGGCATCGAGAAGATCAACTCGATGTGCGTGCAGTTCTCGCCGGCCGAGCGCGCCGCGTTCTTCGCGGTGAAGCGTGCGTTCGACCCGCCGGGGCTGCTGAACCCGGGCAAGGGCATCCCCACGCTCGCGCGCTGCGCCGAGTACGGGAAGATGCACGTGCAGGGCGGGCGCATCGCGTTCCCCGACATCCCCCGCTTCTGACCGAGACCGCCTTGGAATCGAGCGCCTCCCCGGCGGCCGCCGCGCCGCCCCGCGCCCCGGCGGGCGAGCCCGTGGTCGCAGACGCGGCGCTGCGCGCGCTGCGCGACTGCGTGCGCGCCGCCGACGCCGACCGCATCCGGCTGCGCCTGCGCGGCGGCGGCACGAAGGACTTCTACGGCGAGCCGGCCGGCGGCGAGCCGCTCGACCTGCGCGCGCTGTCCGGCATCGTGTCGTACGAGCCGACCGAACTGGTGGCCACCGTGCGCTGCGGCACGCCGCTCGCCGAGCTCGAGGCGGCGCTCGCCGAGCGACGCCAGTGCCTGCCGTTCGAGCCGCCGCACTTCGGCGCCGGCGCGACCGTCGGCGGCATGGTGGCCGCGGGGCTGTCGGGGCCGCGGCGCGCGAGCGCGGGCGCGGTGCGCGACTACGTGCTCGGCGCGGTGCTGATGAACGCGCAGGGCGAGCTGCTGCACTTCGGCGGGCAGGTGATGAAGAACGTCGCCGGCTACGACGTGTCGCGGCTGCTCGCGGGCTCGCTCGGCATCCTCGGGCCGATCGTGCAGGTCTCGCTGAAGGTGCTGCCGGTGCCGCCCGCGGAGGCGACGGTGCTGATGTCGGCCGGCCTGCGCGATGCGCTGGACCTGATGAACCGCTGGGCCGGCCAGCCGCTGCCGATCTCCGCGACCGCGTGGCACGCGGGCGACCTCGGCGTGCGCTTCTCCGGCGCGCGGGCGGCCGTGGACGCCGCGGTCGCGCGCTTCGTCGACGCGCACGGCGCGCAGCCTGTCGAGCCCGAGCAGGCGGCCTCGGTGTGGACCGGGCTGCGCGAGCACACCGATCCGTTCTTCGACGGCGAGCTGCCCACCTGGCGGCTGTCGGTGCCCTCGACCGCGCAGCCCTTCGAGTTCCCGGGCCGCCAGCTCGTGGAGTGGGGCGGCGCGCTGCGCTGGTTCCGCACCGACGTCGACCCCGCGGTCGTGCGCCAGGCGGCCGCGACCGTCGGCGGCACCGCGACGCTGTTCCGCTCGCGCGACCGCGCGCCGGGCGTCTTCCCGCCGCTGCCCCCCTCGGTGCTCGAGCTGCACCGGCGCATCAAGCGCGAGTTCGACCCTCGCGGCATCTTCAATCCCGGCCGGCTCGTCGCCGGCCTCTAGGGCGTCCGCACCGAATGGAGACCCATCTCGCCGACTGGCTGCGCGGCACGCCCGAGGGCACCGAGGCCGAGTCGATCCTGCGCTCGTGCGTGCACTGCGGCTTCTGCACCGCGACCTGCCCGACCTATCAGCTGCTCGGCGACGAGCTCGACGGCCCGCGCGGCCGCATCTACCTGATGAAGCAGGTGATGGAGGGCGTGACGCCGACGCGCGAGACGCAGCTTCACCTCGACCGGTGCCTCACCTGCCGCAACTGCGAGAGCACCTGCCCGTCGGGCGTGCGCTACGGGCACCTGGTGGACATCGGGCGCTCGCTGGTCGAGCAGCGCGTGAAGCGCCCGCTCGGCGAACGCGTCGTGCGCGGCGCGCTGCGCGAGGGGTTGACGCGGCGCTGGCTGTTCGACCCGGCGATGCGTGTCGGGCAGGCGCTGCGCCCGCTGCTGCCCGGCACGCTGAAGGCGAAGGTGCCGGCGCGGCGCGGGCCCGGCGAGCGGCCGCGCCGCGTGCACGCGCGCAAGGTGCTGCTGCTCGACGGCTGCGTGCAGCCCGCGATGATCCCCGCGATCGACGCGGCGACCGAACGCGTGCTCGATGCGCTCGGCATCCAGGCCGTCACGGTCGCACGCTCGGGCTGCTGCGGCGCGATCCGCCATCACCTGAACGACGCGGCCGGCGCGCTCGACGAGGCGCGCCGCAACATCGACGCATGGTGGCCGTGGATCGACGGCAGCCGCGTGTCGCGCACCGACGGCGGCCAGCTCGCCTCGACGCGCGGCGAGGGCGTCGAGGCGATCGTCGTCAACGCCTCCGGCTGCGGCGCGATGCTCGCCGACTACGGCCACCTGCTGCGCGACGATCCGGCCTACGCGCAGAAGGCGGCGCGCGTGTCGTCGCTGGTCCGCGACCTGTCGGTGTTCCTGCAGGGCGAGCGCGAGCGGCTCGCCGCGCTGGTCGCGTCGGCGCCGCCGCGCACCGACGGCGAGCGGCCCGCGAAGCGCGTCGCGTTCCATCCGCCGTGCACGCTGCAGCACGGCCAGCAGGTCCGCGGCGCGGTCGAGTCGCTGCTCGCGGCCTGCGGCGCGGAGCTCGTGCCGTTCTCCGAGTCGCACCTGTGCTGCGGCTCGGCAGGCACGTACTCGGTGCTGCAGCCGGCGCTGTCGTCCGAGCTGCGCGACCGCAAGCTCGGCCACCTGCAGGCGAACGCGCCCGACGCGATCCTGTCGGCCAACATCGGCTGCCTGACGCACCTGCAGTCGGGCACGGGCACGCCGGTGCGCCACTGGGTCGAGTGGGTCGACCGCGCGCTGCCCGCGGCCCGCTGAGCGCGGGCCGCCGACCGCGCCGCGCCGATGTCCGCCCCGGCCCCCGCATCGCCCGCGACGTCCGCGGCCGGGGCCGAACCGCTGCTGGTGCGGCTGCCGAACTGGGTCGGTGACGTCTGCATGGCGCTGCCCGCGCTGCGCGCGCTCGAGGCCGCCGGCTTCGCGCCGGTGCTCGCCGGCAAGGGCTGGGCCGCCGACCTGCTCGCGGGGCACGACTGGCCGCTTGTGACGCTCCCCGCGGGCACGCGCGCCGGGGCGCGCGCGCTGCGCGAGGCGCACGCGCCGCGACGCGGGTTGCTGCTGACGAACTCGATCGGCAGCGCGCTCGCGCTGCGGCTCGCGGGCGTGTCCGCGCTCGGGCATCGCAACGAGGGTCGGGCATTCCTGCTCGGCCGGGCGCTCGCGCGGGTCGACGGCCTGCACGAGGTCGAAGTCTTCTGGCGGCTCGCCGCGGCGACCGCCGAGTGGCTCGGGTGCGTGCCGCTTCCGCCCGCACCGCCCGCATCGCTCGGGCTGCGACTCGCCGACGCGCACCGGCGCGCGGCGCGCGATGCGCTCGCGCGCGCGGGGCTCGCCGACGGCGCGCGCTACGCGGTGGTCGCGCCGCTCGCGGCCGGCACCACCGGCGGCGCGAGCAAGGCGTGGCCCGCGTTCGGCGAGCTCGATCGCGCGCTGCGCGACGCGGGGCTCGCCACGGTGTGCTGTCCCGGACCCGGCGAGGACGCGGCGGCGCGTGCCGTCGTGCCGGGGGCGATCGTGCTGCCCGGGCTCGGGCTCGGCGCGTACGCGGCGGTGTGCACCGGCGCGCGCGTGACGGTCGCCAACGATTCGGGGCCGATGCATCTCGCCGCCGCGCTCGACGCACCGGTCCTCGGCGTGTTCGGCCCGGGTGACCCGCGGCGCACGCGGCCGTGGGGCCCGCGCGCGCACTGGGTCGGCGGTGACGGTGCGTGGCCGTCCACCAAAGCGGTCGTGCGGCTCGTCTCGGAGGTCGCGGCCTGACTCGATCCGGTGAGTCCCCTTCAGAATGGGTCAGAGTGTGTCGAGCGCGAGCGTTCGGACGGTCGGTGCCGTGGTACGGTCGGCGCACCTGAGGCTGGCAGATTCGAGCATGGAGCAGGGAGCAGAGCGGACTGTCGACGCATCGGCGTGCACGACGCGTGCGGCGTCCCCGCGGATCATCGCCATCGCGCTCGTGCTGCTCGGGCACGCGTCGCTGCTGCTCGCAGGCGTCTTCGAGGCGGCCCCCTGGGTGCCGATCCTCGAATGTGTCGTCGTGTGCGCGATCGGCCTCGTGCATCTGCGGCGCGTGTCGGACGAGTCCGAGGCCGTCGCCGAGGCTCCGGCGGCGCAGCCCGCCCCGTCGTTCTCTCAGCCGATCGTCCCCGGCCGCGTCGCGCCGCCGCTCGACGCCGCCGACCGCGCCGCCGGCACCTGAGTCAGCGCGGCGCGGGCTGCCAGCCGGTCAGCGCCCAGCGCGTGCGCTCCTCGCGCGCGCGGCCCGCGCGGCCCGTCGCCGAACCCGGGATGTAGGTGCCTGTCCATTCGCGCTGCACCCAGCGGCCGACCTCGGGCGCGTACCACAGCGTGTCGACGCGCTCCGGCAGGTAGCGGAAGAAGTCCGGATGCCGGAAGTCGACGAGCTTCTCGATGCGCAGCGCGTCGAACGTGCCCGCGGGCACCGTGACGCGCTCCCAGCCGAGCACCCGCAGCCGCTGCGCCCAGGCGAGCGGCTCGCTCCAGTACTCGCTGCGGTAGCGCGTGCGCGACGCGAGGGATTGCCCCGTACGCGCGCCCGGCGGCACGACCGGCATCGGCGCCTCGAAGACCATCGGCGCGTCGTAGACCGTCTCGGCGATCACGGTCCACGCGTCCGCGTAGCGCTCCTCGAGCACCGGGCGGCCCTGGCCCGGATCGACGCGCAGGCGGATCTCGGGCGAGACCGCGACCACCTCGACCGCGGTCTCGCCGACGGTCCCGCCGTTGTAGAGGTCGGTGAGGCGGTAGCGCCAGCGGTCGCCGACGCGCAGCGACGGCGCGCGCAGCGGCTCGGCGCCGGCCGGTGCGGGCACCGCCGACGGGTTCGCGCAGCCGGCGCCGAGCGCGCCGAATGCGACGCCGGCCCACGCGGGCGCGGCGAGCAGGCCGCGCACCGCGCGGCGACGGGACGGATCGGGATGCGGCATCGATGCGCTCCGTGACAAGGAGGGCGCGTGGCGCCTCAGCGCGACACGGGGGTGGGCACGTAGGCGGTCAGCTGCCACATCAGCCAGTCCTCCCGACCCTGCGTGCCCTCGGGGGCGTTGTCGGTGCCGCTGCGCCCGGCGCTGATGTAGTCGCCGCGCCATTCGCGCTGCACCCAGCGGTTGACCTCGGGTGCGTACCACAGCGTGTCGGACAGCGTGGCCGACATGCGGTTGTCGTCGACGTGCTCGTAGGCGACGACGCGGCCGACGCGAAGGCAATCGAACGCACCGGCGGGCACCTGCACGCGCTCGCGGCGCGCCGCGGAGAGCTGCTGCGTCCAGCGCCGGCGCTTGCCGGTACCGACGTCGAGGTAGGTGGTCGAGCCGGAGCCCGCGCCGTTGCCGCCGACCGACGACGGCAGCAGCGGCACCGGCGCCGCGTAGTCGTACGACGCGCCGTACAGGATCTCGGAGAGCGCCGACCACGCGCTCGCGAAGCGCTCCTCGCGCACCGGGCCGCCGCGCCGGCTGGTCACGGTCATCCGGATCTCGGGCGCGATCTCGACGACCTCCCAGGTCGGCTCGTCGAGCCAGCGCTCGCGCGGCCGCGCGATCAGCTGGTAGCGCCAGCGGTCGCCGATGCGCACGGTCGGCGCCGGCATCGGGCCCGAGGGCCCCGCGCCCTGCGGCATCGCGCCGCAGGCGGGCAGGGCCGCGGCCGCGGCGAGCAGCGCACGACGTGCGGGATCGGTCACAGCGGCATCGGCCGGCCGTCGTTGAGCCAAAGCACCCCCTTGATCATGCGGTACAGGAACCACAGGCCCGGCACCAGCATCACGAACCACAGCAGGCCGAAGGTCAGCAGCGCGACGAGGCCGGCCGGCACGAGCCAGACCAGCGTCCACCAGAACGTGCGGATCATCCACGTCATGTGGCTCTCGTAGATCGTGCCGCGCGCGTCGTCGCGCTTGACGTAGTTGACGATCAGCGCGATCACCGACAGCAGGCCCATCGAGAACAGCGCGCCGGCGATGTGCAGCGCGTAGTCCATCAGGCAGACCTTCTTCAGCGTGTCGAGCCGATCGGACGAGACGATCGTGGCTGCGACGGGGCGGTCGGACATGGGGGCCTCCGGTGGATGGACGACCCGATGATGGGGCCGGCGCCGGCCCGCTTCAAGCCGGCTGCCATCCTCGTCACCGTGGAGCCGGAGGGCCGGCCGGGCGCACGTCGTGACTGTGTCGCGCGCCGGGGCCCCGGCTTACTCGACCGCCTTGACCATGTCCTCGACGACCTTCTTCGCGTCGCCGAAGACCATCATCGTCTTGTCCAGGTAGAACAGCTCGTTGTCGAGGCCGGCGTAGCCGGACGCCATCGAGCGCTTGTTGACGATGATCGTCTTGGCCTTGTAGGCCTCGAGGATCGGCATGCCGGCGATCGGCGACTTCGGGTCCTTGGCCGCCGGGTTGACCACGTCGTTCGCACCCAGCACCAGCACCACGTCGGCCTGGCCGAACTCGGAGTTGATGTCCTCCATCTCGAAGACCTGGTCGTACGGCACCTCGGCCTCGGCGAGCAGCACGTTCATGTGGCCGGGCATCCGTCCGGCAACCGGGTGGATCGCGTACTTCACCGTCACGCCGTGGTCGGTCAGCTTCTGCGCGAGCTCCTTGAGCGCGTGCTGCGCGCGGGCGACCGCGAGGCCGTAGCCCGGCACGATGATGACCGTGTCGGCGTTGGTCATCAGGAACGCCGCGTCGTCGGCCGAGCCGCTCTTCACGCTGCGCTGCTGCTGCGCGCCGCCGCCCGCCGCCGCGGCCTCGCCGCCGAAGCCGCCGAGGATCACGTTGAAGAACGAGCGGTTCATCGCCTTGCACATGATGTAGCTCAGGATCGCGCCCGAGCTGCCCACCAGCGACCCCGCGATGATCAGCATGCTGTTGTTCAGCGAGAAGCCGATGCCCGCCGCCGCCCAGCCCGAGTAGCTGTTCAGCATCGACACCACCACCGGCATGTCGGCGCCGCCGATCGGGATGATGATCAGCACGCCGAGCACGAAGGACAGCGCGAGCATCGCGAAGAACGCGGTCCAGCTCTCGGTGAACATGAACACCAGGCCGAGCACGACCGTCGCGATGCCGAGCGCGAGGTTCAGCATGTGCTGCCCGGAGAACTGCACCGGGGCGCCCTGGAACAGCCGGAACTTGTACTTGCCCGACAGCTTGCCGAACGCGATCACCGAGCCGCTGAAGGTGATCGCGCCGATCGCGGCGCCGAGGAACAGCTCCAGCCGGTTGCCCGCCGGGATCAGCGGCCGCGCGCCCGCGTCCTTCGGGAAGCCGGTGATGCCGAACGCCCACGGCTCGGCGACCGCCGCGATCGCGATGAACACCGCCGCGAGGCCGATCATGCTGTGCATGAACGCGACCAGCTCGGGCATCTTGGTCATCTCGACGCGCTTGGCCATCACCGCACCGGCGGTGCCGCCGATCGCGACGCCGAGCGCCACCCACAGCATGCCGGCCGCGCCCGCCTCGGCGCGCAGGGTGAACACCAGCGCGACCGTGGTCAGCACGGCGATCGCCATGCCGGTCATGCCGAAGACGTTGCCGCGGATCGAGGTCGTCGGGTGAGACAGCCCCTTGAGCGCCTGGATGAAGCAGATCGAGGCGACCAGGTACAGCAGGACGATGACGTTCATGTTCATTTAAGCCGCGCCTCCGTCGCGCTGGCCCTTCTGCCCGGCGCCGTCGCGGCGGCGGCCGAGCTCGACCTTCTCCTTGCGGATCCAGCCCAGGCGCTCGAACGCCCAGGCGACCGGGCCGACGATCGCCACCGCGATCACCAGCACGGCGAACGTGCGCTCCATGCCGGGCGCGGCGTACTCCTGAGCGACCACGTCGCCGATCCAGATCGCGAACGCGGTGATCACCAGCAGCGCGAGGAACACACGGGGGCTCACTTGGCCTCCCCCTGCTTCGCCTTCGGCTCCTTCTTCTTGAACATGTCGAGCATCCGGCGCGTGACGAGGAAGCCGCCGAACACGTTGACCGCGGCCAGCGCGACCGCGGCGACGCCCATGAACTTGCCGAGCGGCGTCTCGGTCAGCGCGGCGGCGAGCATCGCGCCGACGATGACGATCGCGGAGATCGCGTTGGTCACCGCCATCAGCGGCGTGTGCAGCGCGGGGGTGACGTTCCAGACCACGTGGTAGCCGACGTAGATCGCCAGCACGAAGATGATCAGGTTGACGACGGTGGGGTTGATCGCATCCATGGTCAGGTCCTCGTCACCTGCCCGTCGCGCGCGACGAGGCAGGCCTTGACGATGTCGTCCTCGAGGTCGATCTTGAGCTTGCCCTCGGCGTCGACGATCAGCTTCATGAAGTCGAGCACGTTGCGCGCGTAGAGCGCCGACGCGTCGGCCGCGACCAGCGCCGGCAGGTTGGTCTCGCCGACGATGTGCACGCCGTGGCGCGTGACCGTGCGGCCCGGCTCGGACAGCGGGCAGTTGCCGCCCTGCGCGACCGCCATGTCGACGATCACCGAGCCCGGCTTCATCGACTTCACCATGTCCTCGGTGACCAGCACCGGCGCCTTGCGGCCGGGGATCAGCGCGGTGCTGATGACGATGTCGGCCTGCCTGACCCGCTCGGCCACCGCCGCCGCCTGGCGCTTCATCCAGGCCTCGGGCATCGGCCGCGCGTAGCCGCCGGCGCCCTTGGCGATCTCGCGCTCCTCGTCGGTCTCGTAGGGCACGTCGATGAACTTCGCGCCCAGCGACTCGACCTGCTCCTTCACCGGCGGGCGCACGTCGGAGGCCTCGATCACCGCGCCGAGGCGCTTGGCGGTCGCGATCGCCTGCAGGCCGGCCACGCCGACGCCGAGGATCACGACGCGCGCGGCCTTCACCGTGCCGGCCGCGGTCATCAGCATCGGCATGAAGCGCTGGTAGACGTTGGCCGCGACCATCACCGCCTTGTAGCCGGCGATGTTGGCCTGCGACGAGAGCACGTCCATGCTCTGCGCGCGCGTGGTCCGCGGCGCGGCCTCGAGCGCGAACGCGGTCAGGCCGCGCCCGGCCATCTGCTCGAGGCCGGCGCGATCGAAGGGCTCGAGCATGCCGACCACGGCCGTGCCCGGCCTGACCATCGCCAGCTCGTCGGTCGTGGGGCGGCGGACCTTGATCACCAGCTCGGCACCGAACGCGGCCGCCGCATCGGCGATCCGCGCGCCGGCGGCCTCGAAGGCCTCGTCGGGCACGCTCGCGCCGACGCCCGCGCCGGACTGCACCACGACCTCGTGCTTCGCGGCGACCAGCTTCTTGACCGTCTCCGGCGTCGCGGCGACACGGGCCTCGCCGGCGAGCGTCTCGGCCGGCACTCCGATTCTCATTGGGGGTTCTCCGGGAGCGAAGTCCGCGAGGATACCGCGCCGCGCCGCCCGGGGCGCGGCTTCCGAGGCGCCGGGGTCGGGTATGTCGCGCCGGTAGAATGTGGAATGGCCTACTGGAAACCCAATTCGACGGTCGCCGCCGTCGTCGAGCGCGACGGCCGGCTCCTGATGGTCGAGGAGCACACCGCCGAGGGCCTGCGCCTGAACCAACCGGCCGGCCACCTCGATCCGGGCGAGTCGCTGCAGGACGCCGCGGTCCGCGAGACGCTCGAGGAGACCGGCTGGCGGGTCGAGCCGGTCGCGCTGCTCGGGCTCTACATGGCGCGCTACGCGAACGCGAAGGAGGGCGTCGACGTGACGTACCTGCGGCACGCGTTCGTCTGCCGGGCGCTGTCGCACGACGCCGCGAGGCCGCTGGACGAGGGGATCGTCCGCGCGGTCTGGATGACCCCCGACGAGATCCTCGCCGCACCGGAGCGCCACCGCAGCCCCGCCGTCGAGCGCACGGTGCTCGACTACGTCGCGGGCCGGCGCTTCCCGCTCGACCTGATCTGGACGCACCCCGACGCGGTGTCGGGGACGGGGGGGGCGGCGTCGTGAGCCGGAGCCCGTCCGGGCGCCGCGGGCGCGTGGTGGTCGGCCTGTCCGGCGGCGTCGACTCGGCGGTGTCGGCCTGGCTGCTGAAGGAGCAGGGCTGGGACGTGGTCGGCCTCTTCATGAAGAACTGGGAGGACGACGACGACTCGGAGTACTGCTCGACGCGGCAGGACTGGATCGACGCGGCGAGCGTCGCCGACGTGATCGGCATCGACATCGAGGCGGTCAACTTCGCCGCCGAGTACCGCGACCGCGTGTTCGCCGACTTCCTGCGCGAGTACTCGGCCGGGCGCACGCCGAACCCCGACGTGCTGTGCAACGCCGAGATCAAGTTCAAGGCCTTCCTCGACCACGCGATGCGGATGGGCGCCTCGTGCATCGCGACCGGCCACTACGCGCGCGTGCGTCGCGTGCCCGACGCGAGCTGCGAGGACGGGCTGCGCCACGAGCTGCTGCGCGGGCTCGATGCGAGCAAGGACCAGAGCTACTTCCTGCACCGCCTCACCCAGGCGCAGCTCGCGCGCGCGATGTTCCCGGTGGGCGAGCTGCCGAAGTCCGAGGTCCGCGCGATCGCCGCGCGGATCGGGCTGCCGGTCGCCGCGAAGAAGGACTCGACCGGCATCTGCTTCATCGGCGAGCGGCCGTTCCGCGAGTTCCTGAACCGCTACCTGCCGACGGCGCCCGGTCCGATCCTGACCGACGACGGCCGCCGGATCGGCGAGCACGTCGGCCTCGCGTTCTACACGCTCGGCCAGAGGAAGGGCATCGGCGTGGGCGGCCAGAAGGCCGGCAGCGGCGAAGCCTGGTACGTCGCGAGGAAGGACATGGCGGCCAACGCGCTCTACGTCGTGCAGGGCCACGACCACCCATGGCTGCTGGCCGACGGGCTCGACGCCGAGGACGCGCACTGGATCGCGGGCCGCCCGCCCGAGGGCGACGCGCTGCTCGGTGCGAAGACCCGCTACCGGCAGTCCGACGCGCCGTGCCGGCTGCGTGCCGACGCGGCCGCGCCCGGGCGCTTCGCGCTGTCGTTCGACGCGCCGCAGTGGGCGGTGACGCCGGGCCAGTCGGCGGTGCTGTACCGCGGCGAGGTCTGTCTCGGCGGCGGCGTCATCGCGGCCGCGCACACGGCGCGGGCGACGACGGTCCGCGCGGCCTGATCCGCGCCGAGGGGTCGGGCGCATCGCCCGTCCCGACCGCGGCCGATCGGCCGTCCGCCCCGGTTCCGGCCACGCCGGTCGGCCGTTCCCGCCCGTCCCGCCGGCATCGCCGTCGGGCGGCACGGGCGCGCCGGGGCCCGGGACTCCGGCCCGCATCGACCGCGATGCCGTGCCGTGCCCGATCCCGTCCGTTCGGCCCGACGGCGCTCGACCGCCCGCCGGCCGACGCCGCGTCGGGTGGCGCCCCCACGGCCCCGCGCGCGGCGACGCCGCTGCGCGACGATGCGATCGCCTCGGCGCTGTGGGGCCTCGTCGAGCAGTCGCAGCGGCTGGTGCGCGCCTACGCGCAGCTCGGCACCGAGGTGCGCGCCGCGTCGGCCGCGACCGCGGTGACGGATGCGCTGCGCGGCGGCGACCGCGCGCTCGCGACGCTCGGCTCGACCGCGCAGCGACGCGTCGCGCCGCGCCGCGTGCGCGAGCTCGAGCTGCGCTGGCGCGCGCTGCGCGACGCGGTCGGCACGCGGCCCGCGCCCCGACCGTTCGCGGCCCGCGGTCCCTGAAGCGCGGCCGAAGGGCTACACTCCGGCCCACCTCGGCCGCGAGGAGGAGAGGGACGCATGGCCCGACTGCTGCGCTTCGCGACGCTCGCCGCGGTCGCGATCGCGACGCCACCGCTGCTCTACGCGTGGCGCGCCGACCTGCTGTCGGGCTGGTGGGCGCTCGCCACCGGCGCGCTGACCGCCGTCGGCATCGCCGACCTGCTGCAGACGCGCCGCGCCGTGCTGCGCAACTACCCGATCCTCGGGCACATCCGCTACCTGTTCGAGACGATCCGGCCCGAGATCCGCCAGTACCTGCTCGAGTCGGACACCGACGCGGTGCCGTTCTCGCGCCACCAGCGCGCGATCGTCTACCAGCGCGCGAAGCAGGAGCTCGACAAGCGGCCCTTCGGCACGCAGCTCGACGTCTACGCGGCCGGCTTCGAGTGGATCAACCACTCGCTCGCGCCCGCGCCGGTGCAGCACCACGACTTCCGGCTGTCGATCGGCGGGCCGGCGTGCACGCAGCCCTACGACGCGTCGGTCTTCAACATCTCGGCGATGAGCTTCGGCTCGCTGTCGGCCAATGCGATCCGGGCACTGAACCGCGGCGCGAAGATGGGGCGCTTCGCGCACGACACCGGCGAGGGCTCGATCTCGGCCTACCATCGCGAGCACGGCGGCGACCTCATCTGGGAAGTCGGCTCGGGCTACTTCGGCTGCCGCGACCCCGAGGGCCGCTTCGACCCGGAGCGCTTCGCCGAGAACGCGCGCGATCCGCAGGTGCGGATGATCGAGATCAAGCTGTCGCAGGGCGCCAAGCCCGGCCACGGCGGCGTGCTGCCCGGCCCTAAGGTCACGCCCGAGATCGCCGAGGCGCGCGGCGTGCCGCCCTGGACCGACTGCGTGTCGCCGGCCTCGCACTCGGCGTTCTCGACGCCGATCGAGCTGCTCGGCTTCGTCGAGCACCTGCGCACGCTGTCGGGCGGCAAGCCGACCGGCTTCAAGCTCGCGATCGGCCACCCGTGGGAGTGGTTCGCGATCGCCAAGGCGATGCAGCAGACCGGCGTCGTGCCGGACTTCATCGTGGTCGACGGCAAGGAGGGCGGCACCGGCGCCGCGCCCGCCGAGTTCATGGACCGGCTCGGCACGCCGATGCAGGACGCGCTGCGGCTGGTGCACGACACGCTGGTCGGCCTCGGGCTGCGCGAGCGGGTGCGGATCGGCGCGGCCGGCAAGCTGACCAGTGCGTTCGACATCGCGCGCACGATGGCGCTCGGCGCCGACTGGTGCAACAGCGCGCGGGGCTTCATGTTCGCGCTCGGCTGCATCCAGGCGATGAGCTGCCACACCGGCCGCTGCCCGACCGGCGTGACGACGCAGGACCCGCTGCGCCAGCGCGCGCTCGTCGTGCCCGACAAGGCCGAGCGCGTGTTCAACTTCCACCAGAACACGCTGCGCGCGCTCGCCGAGCTGATCGCCGCGGCCGGGCTCGACCATCCGTCGCGGTTGCGCCCCGAGCACATCGTGCGGCGCGTGACGCAGAACGAGATCCGGCTGCTGTCGACGCTGCATCCGCCGATGCAGCCGGGCGCGCTGCTCGACGGCGAGGCCGACGTGCCGGTCTACCGGATGTTCTGGCCGAAGGCGCGGCCGGACAGCTTCTCGCCGGCGGCCTGAGCGGCGCGGGCCGTCGAGCGCCCGCTCAGGGCTTGGGCGGCGCGGTCTCGACGAAGGCCGGGCGCGCGAACAGCTTGGCCGCATGTCGCGCGAGGTTCGGGTGGCGGCCCCGCCAGTCGATCTGCGGGAAGCGGAAGTCGAGATAGCCGAGCGCGCAGCCGACCGCCACGTCGGCCAGCGAGTACTTGCCCTCGCAGCAGAACGGCTTGTCGCCGAGCCCGCGGGCCATCGCGTCGAGCGACGCGTCGATCTTGCCCATCTGCCGCGCGATCCAGTCGGCGCTGCGGGTGGCCGGGTCGGGGCGGTTGTTCTCGAGCCGGGCAAGGATCGCCGCGTCGAGCAGGCCGTCGCACAGCGCCTCCCAGCAGCGGACCTCGACGCGCGAGCGCCCGCTCGGGGGGATCAGCCGGTGGATCGGGGTGACCGTGTCGAGGTACTCGACGATCACGCGCGAGTCGAACACCGCCGCGCCGTCGTCGGTGATCAGCGTCGGCACCTTGCCGAGCGGATTGGACTGCCCGATCGTCGACGCTGGCGACCAGACGTCCTCGCGCTCGTAGCGGCAGTCGATCTTCTTCTCGGCGAGCACCACGCGCACCTTGCGGACGTAGGGACTGCCGTCGGATCCGATCAGCTTCATGCCGGGGGCTCGACCGTGGGGGACCTTCAACTATATCGCACCGGGCGCGGGTGCTAGGATCGCGCCGTCATGAGCGCCCCGTCCTCCGCCCCGTCCTCCGTCGCGCCCGCCGCGGCGCCGTCCGACGCCCTCTCCGGCCTCGACGCACTGTCGCCGCTCGACGGCCGCTACGCGTCGCGCGTGGCCGCACTGCGGCCGCTGCTGTCCGAGTCCGCCTTCGTGCGCCACCGCGTCCTGGTCGAGGTCGAGTGGCTGGTCGCGCTGTCCGACCTCGGCCTGCCCGAGCTGCCGCGCTTCACCGAGGCGGCACGCGCGCGGCTGCGCACCGTGGTCGAGGGCTTCTCGGCGGCCGATGCAGCGCGCGTCAAGGCGATCGAGGCGGTCACCAACCACGACGTCAAGGCCGTCGAGTACTTCCTCAAGGAGCGCGTCGCCGGCGACGCCGAGCTCGAGCGCGCCTCCGAGTTCATCCACTTCGCCTGCACCTCCGAGGACATCAACAACACCTCGCACGCGCTGATGCTGTCGGCCGCGCGCGACCGCGTGCTGCTGCCGGCGCTCGAGCGCATCGTCGAGGCGCTGCGCGCGATCGCGCACGCGCACGCCGCGCTGCCGATGCTGTCGCGCACGCACGGCCAGCCCGCGTCGCCGACGACGCTCGGCAAGGAGATCGCCAACGTCGTCGCGCGGCTCAAGGTCGCCCGCGACCGGCTCGCCGCGGTGCGCCCGAGCGCGAAGATGAACGGCGCGGTCGGCAACTTCAACGCGCACCTGTCGGCGTACCCCGAGGTCGACTGGGAGGCGTTCGCCCGCGGCGTGGTCGAGGGTCCGCTCGGCCTCGCGTTCAACCCGTGGACGATCCAGATCGAGCCGCACGACTGGATGGCGGAACTCTTCGACGCGCTCGCGCGCACCAACACCATCCTGATCGACCTCGACCGCGACGTCTGGGGCTACATCTCGCTCGGGTACTTCAAGCAGAAGACCCGGGCCGGCGAGATCGGCTCGTCGACGATGCCGCACAAGGTCAACCCGATCGACTTCGAGAACTCCGAGGGCAACCTCGGCGTGGCCAACGCGCTGCTGCGGCACCTGTCCGAGAAGCTGCCGGTCTCGCGCTGGCAGCGCGACCTGACCGACTCGACGGTGCTGCGCAACGTCGGCAACGCGTTCGGCCACACGCTGCTCGCCTGGGACGCGTGCCTGCGCGGCATCGGCAAGCTCGAGGTCAATCCGCAGCGCCTGGCCGAAGACCTCGACGCCTGCTGGGAGGTGCTCGCCGAGCCGGTGCAGACGGTGATGCGCCGCTACGGCGTGCCGAATCCGTACGAGCAGCTGAAGGAGCTCACCCGCGGCAAGGGCATCACCGCCGAGGCGCTCGCCGAGTTCGTCGAGCGGCTCGCGATTCCCGAGGATGCCAAGGCGCGGTTGCGGGCGATGACGCCGGCCTCCTACGTCGGCAAGGCCGCCGAGCTCGCGCGGCGGGTCTGAGCGCTCTCGACCCTGCTTTAAGTAGGGTTATGCCGGCCGAGCTGGCCGTCTTCGCCGATCGTTCGCGCTAGAACGATCCTGACGAGAACGGTCGGAGGCGATGCGGGTGGCGAAGGAGCGGTTCCTGAGGTCGTTGCGGCTGCTGGCGGAGGCCTACCAGGCCTTCGAGCGCCTGTCCGGCCGGCACGTCCGCGAGCTCGGCCTGACGCCCGCCCAGTTCGACATCGTCGCGACCCTCGGCAACACGCCGGGCATGCCGTTCCGCGAACTCGGCGAGCGCACCCTGATCACCAAGGGCACGCTGACCGGGGTCGTCGACCGGCTCGAGGCCCGAGGCCTCGTCGAGCGCGTCGCGAGCGACGTCGACCGGCGCAGCGTCACGGTGCGGCTGACGCCCGCCGGCGAGCGCGAGTTCCGCCGCGTGTTCGAGCCGCACATCGGGCACTGCAAGCGCGGCTTCGCCGGCTGGTCGGTGCGCGACCTGGCGGCGCTCGAGGATCAGCTGACCCGCTTGCGCGACGGCCTCGTCGAGGCGACGCGCGAACCGGCGCCCCCGGGAGCCCCGAGCGGCTCCGCCCGAACCGCCCGGGGCTCGCGCCCGCGGGTCCGTCCCTGACATCCACCACTGAGAACCACCGATGAAACACGCCCTCGCGCTCGCCGCGGCCCTCGCCGCGCTGACCCCGTTCGCCGCCCAGGCGCAGTTCGCCAAGCCCGAGGATGCGATCAAGTACCGCCAGTCGGCGTTCTCGCTGATGGGCGCGCACTTCGGCCGCATCGGCGCGATGGTCAACGGCCGCATCCCCTACGACGCCGCCGCGGCCAGCGCCAACGCGAACCTGGTCGCGACGCTGTCGAAGCTGCCGGGCGCCGCGTTCCCGGCGGGCTCGGAGGCGGGCGGCAACACCCGCGCCAAGGCGGAGATCTGGAAGGACACCGCGAAGTTCACCGCGGCCTACGAGAAGATGGTCTCGGCGGTCGGCGCGCTGCCCGCCGCGGCCGGCAACCCCGAGCAGCTGAAGACCGCGTTCGGCGCGGCGGCGGCCACCACCAGCGCACGCAGCCGCAGCGCGGCGTCGTCGCGGCTCGGCGGGAACGGCGTGTCGAACGCCGCGTCGCCGCCCAGCATCGGGCCGACCAGGTCCTTCTTCTTCCCGAACCGGTAGTACAGGATCGCCGCGAGGTGCAGCGCCACCAGCGCGATGATCACCTTCTCGTTGAGCCGGTGCAGCGTCGTCAGCAGGCTCGAGGTCGCACCGGACACGTGTTTGGCGAGCGGCCCCTCGAACGCGATGTCGTCGTTGGTGAAGAGGCCGCTGCCCGCCTGGAAGCCGACGACCGCGAGCAGCCCGAGCACCGAGAGCGCGCCGAGCGGGTTGTGCCCGGGCGAGGGCGGCACCGCGGCGCGCAGGTAGCCGAGCACCGTGCCCGGGCCGCGCACGAAGCTCGCGAAGCGCGCGTAGCGCCCGCCCGCGAAGCCCCAGGCCACGCGGAACAGCACCAGCGCGAGCGCCGCGCAGCCGAGCCGCTCGTGCCAGACCATCGCGCCGGTCTTCACGGTCACGAACGAGCCGACGACGAGCGCCGCGAGCGTCCAGTGGAAGAGGCGGGTCGGCAGGTCCCAGACGCGGATCCGATGGGGGGCGGCAGCGGGCATGGCGAGGGTCCCGGAGAGAGGTCGGCGGCGCGCGGGGGCGGGCCCGGCGTCGATTCTAAGGCCCGGCGCCGCCGGATTCGAGACCGTCTCGAGATGATCGGCCCCCATCGTCCGCACTAGAATGGTTCGTGTTAGAACTAGATCGGGCCGTCGCCCGGAGGTCCCGTCGTGCAGCAGTGGCTCGAGCATCCCGCCGTCCAGGCCGGCGTCCTCCCGTTCCTCGCGGCGATCGTCGCGGGGCTGGCGCTGCGCCGTGCGCGGGCCGCGTGGCTCGCGCCGACGCTCGCCTACGCGGTCGGGGTCGCGCTGACCTCGGGCATCGCGTTCTCGCCGCTCACCGCCGGGCGCAAGGTGCTGCTGCTGTCGCTGCTCGCGCCGCTGGCGGGCGCCGCGCTCGACCGGTTCGACGCACGGGGCGCGCGCGTCGTGGCCTGCGTGCTCGCCGGCCTCGCGGCGGCGTGGGCGGTGTCGACCGTCCTCGCGCAGCGCCCCGCCGGCGAGGCCGTCGCGATCGGGCTCGGCCTCGCCGCGTTCGCCGCGGCGGCGGTCGCGCTGGTGATGTGGCGGCGCGACGACGACGTCGCGGTCGCGGCGAGCGGCCTCGGCCTCGGCCTGGCGACCGGCGTCGGCGCGCTGCTGTCGGCGTCGACCGGCTACTTCGCGGCCGGCGTCGCACTCGCCGCGGGCAGCGGCGCGCTGCTCGCGCTGCGGTTCGCGGCGGGCCCGCTCGCGCGCCCGGGCGCGACCGGCGCGCTCGCGG
Organism: Burkholderiaceae bacterium; assembly: GCA_044371545.1. Lineage (GTDB taxonomy): Bacteria > Pseudomonadota > Gammaproteobacteria > Burkholderiales > Burkholderiaceae_E > UBA4615. The sequence continues at coordinate 26,755 of JBILTM010000002.1, read as the reverse complement.
TCGCGCTGCCTGCGGCGCTGTTCGCGTCAGCGACGCTGATGCTCGCGCAGCTGCCGTGGACGGCGCTGCCCGCGCTGCTCCTCGTGCCCGTGCTCGCCGGCGTGCCGCTGCCCCCGGGCCTTGGCGCGCGGGCGCGCGTCATCGCCCGGACGCTGCTCGCGCTGGTCGCGGCCGCGCTGCCGGTGCTCGTCGCGTGGATCGCCGCCCGCTCGGCGTCCGCGTGAAGCGTTCCAGGTCGTTCCCACCCACCCCAGAAGAAGGAGTTGCCCCTTGAAGAAGACCCTCGCCGCCCTCGCCGTCGCCGCGCTGCCGGCCCTCGCGCTCGCCGCGCCCGAGCGCTACACCGTCGACCCGTTCCACACGTACCCCAACTTCACCGTCGAGCACTGGGGCCTGTCGATGATGCACGGCCGCTTCGACAAGACCACCGGCACGTTCTCGTTCGACCGCGCGGCCAAGACCGGCTCGGTCGAGCTCACGATCGACGCCGCGTCGGTGAACACCGGCGACAACGAGAAGGCCGGCCGGCCGCGCTCGCGCGACGAGCACCTGCGCGCCGCCGACTTCTTCAACGTCGCCGAGTTCCCGCGGATCACGTTCCGTTCGACCAAGGTCAACTTCGGGGCCGAGCTGCCGACCGCGGTCGAGGGCACGCTGACGATGCTCGGCGTCTCCAAGCCGGTCACGCTGACCTTCGAGCGCTTCAAGTGCGGGCAGAACCCGTTCAACAAGAAGGATCGCTGCGGCGGCAACGCGATCGGCAAGATCAAGCGCTCCGACTTCGGCATGAAGACCGCGATCCCGGCGGTCGGCGACGAGCTCGCGCTGAACATCGAGTTCGAGGGCGACAAGGACTGACGCGCCCGCGCGGCGATCGATACCCGCATGCCGCCCTCGGTCGCCGAACCGGCCGTACGATCGGCGCTCGCGTCCGGTCGGCGCGCCGCGGCGTACTCCGGTGTCCGGCGTGCCGTCGTCGGACGCCTACCCCAGATCCCCCGATGGGCCCGCGACGCACCCTCCCGACCCGATGAGCCGCGCCGACCTGCTGCGGGTGGGCGGCGGCCTGGGCAGCGGTCTCGTCGCCTGGCGCCTCGCGCAGCGGCGACCCGAGTTGCGCATGCGGCGCCTCGAGCGCGATGCGCACCTCGGCGGCAACCACACCTGGTCGTCCCGGATGGCGGCGGTGCGCGTGGTGCGCGGGCCGCAGCCGGTCGTACGAGAAGTCCGCGTACGGCTCCAGCGCGACGCGGCCGATCGCATCGGCGAGCCGCCGGCGGGTGGGTGCGAGCGTGCCGTGCATCGCGTCGTGCGCGACGATGAAGAGCCCGGCGCCGAGTCAGCTCAGATGCGCGATCACCGCCAGCGCGGCGAGCGGCGTCGCAGCGCCGAGCGCGTCCCAGCGCCAGTGCGCGGGCGTCGCCTACAGCAGCACGGCTCGCGCGGCGAGGATCGCCGCCGCGAGCGCGAGGCCGACGCGGGTGTCGCGGCCCGCGTCCTGCAGGGCGCCGTGGGGCGCAGCGGCGACCGCGTGCGACGGGGTCCGCATGCTCCGGATACCGCGCCCGCCGGGCCTTCGCGTCGTCCGCGGCCCGTCAGGGCAGTTCGGCCTCGGCGCCTTCCTTCTTCTTGACCGGCTTGATCAGGTCCTCGCGCTTGACGCCGAGCCACATCGCGATCGCGGCGGCGACGAACACCGAGGAGTAGATGCCGAAGCAGATGCCGATCGCCAGCGCGAGCGAGAAGTAGTGCAGCGTCGGCCCGCCGAAGAAGAACATCGCCAGCACCATCATCAGCGTCGAACCGTGCGTGATCATCGTGCGCGAGATCGTGCTGGTGATCGCATGGTCGATGACCTGCACGGTGTCCATCTTGCGCTTGCCGCGGAAGGTCTCGCGGATCCGGTCGAAGATGACCACCGACTCGTTGACCGAGTAGCCGAGCACCGCGAGCACCGCGGCCAGCACCGAGAGCGAGAACTCCCACTGGAAGGCCGCGAAGAAGCCCATGATGATGATCACGTCGTGCAGGTTCGCGACGATCGCGGCCACCGAGAACTTCCACTCGAAGCGGAAGGCGAGGTAGATCATGATGCCGACGATCACGAACAGCAGCGCGAGCGCGCCGTCGGTGGCCAGCTCCTTGCCGACCTGCGGGCCGACGAACTCGACGCGGCGCATCTCGACGCCCGCGTCGACGCCCTTCAGTGCCGCCAGCACTTTCTCGCTCTGCTGCTGCGAGGTGACGCCCTTCTCGGGCGAGATCCGGATCATCACGTCGCGCGAGGTGCCGAACTTCTGCACCTGCACCTCGGAGAACCCGAGCGTGCCGACGGTCGCGCGGATCTTCTCGACGTCGGCGGCTTGCGGATAGGCGACCTCCATCACCGTGCCGCCGGTGAACTCGATCGAGAAGTGCAGCCCCCGGATCGCGAGGAACGCGACGGCCGCGACGAACAGCGCGATGGAGATCGCGTTCAGCACCAGCGCGTGGCGCATGAACGGGATGTCGCGCTTGATCTTGAAGAATTCCATCGCGTCAGGCTCCCTTCGGCTTCCAGACCTGGCCGATCGAGATCGACGACAGCTTCTTCTGGCGGCCGTACCAGAGGTTGACCATGCCGCGCGAGACCACGACCGCCGAGAACATCGAGGTCAGGATGCCGAGGCAGTGGACGACCGCGAAGCCGCGCACCGGCCCCGAGCCGAACACCAGCAGTGCGACGCCCGCGATCAGCGTCGTGATGTTGGAGTCGAGGATGGTGCCCCAGGCGCGCTCGTAGCCGGTGGCGAGCGCGGCCTGCGGGCTCGCGCCGTTCCTCAGCTCCTCGCGGATGCGCTCGTTGATCAGCACGTTCGCGTCGATCGCCATGCCGAGCGTCAGCGCGATCGCGGCGATGCCGGGCAGCGTCAGCGTCGCCTGCAGCAGCGACAGCAGCGCGACCAGCAGCAGCACGTTGATCGCGAGCGCGAGGGTCGAGATCACGCCCATCAGCAGGTAGTACCCGATCATGAAGACGGCGATCGCGATGAACCCGTAGAGCGTCGAGTTGAAGCCCTTGCGGATGTTGTCGGCGCCGAGCGACGGGCCGATGGTCCGCTCCTCGATGATCTCCATCGGCGCGGCGAGCGCGCCGGCGCGCAGCAGCAGCGCGAGGTCGTTCGAGGCCTGCGGCGACTCCATGCCGGTGATCTGGAACCGCGAGCCCAGCTCCGACTGGATGGTCGCGACGGTCAGCACCTCGCCGCGGCCGCGCTCGAACAGCACGATCGCCATCGGCTTCTTGATGTTCTCGCGCGAGACCTCGCGCAGCACGCGGCCGGCGGCGTCGTTCAGCGAGATCGCGACCGCCGGCTGCTGGCGCTCGTCGAAGGTCGCGGCGGCGCTGGAGAGCTGCTCGCCGGTGAAGATCGCCTGCTTCCTCAGCACCACCGGGGCGCCGCGGCCCTGGCGGAAGAGCTCGGAGCCGAACGGCACCGCGCCCTGGCCGGTGACCGCCGACTGCGCCTCGGCCGACAGGTCGACCAGCCGCGCCTCGAGCGTCGCGGTGCGGCCGAGGATGTCCTTGGCGCGCGCGGTGTCCTGCACCCCGGGCAGCTGCACGACGATCCGGTCGGCGCCCTGGCGCGCGATCACGGGCTCGGACACGCCGAGCTCGTTGATCCGGTTGTTCAGCGTGGTGACGTTCTGCTGCACCGAGGTGTCGAGCAGCGTGCGCTCGGCCGCGGGCTTCAGCGTCGCGCGCACGATCCGGTCGCCGCCGTCGGCGGCCGGCACGACCGCGAGGTCGAGATCGGCATTGCCGTCGGCGATCACGGTGCGGGCACGGTCGGCCGAAGCCTCGTCGCGGAACCGGACCTCGACCGCGTCGCCGTTGCGCACGATGCCGGCGTGGCGGATGTTCTTGTCGCGCAGCAGCCCGCGCAGCTCGCCGACGGTCGACTCGATGCGCTTGTTGAGCGCGGCCTTCATGTCGACCTGCAGCAGGAAGTGCACGCCGCCGCGCAGGTCCAGGCCGAGGTACATCGGCAGCGCGCGCAGCGAGGCGAGCCACTGCGGCGAGGCCGACAGCAGGTTCAGCGCGACGATGTAGGTCGGGTCGGTGGTGTCGGGGTTCAACGCACGGATCAGCGCGTCGCGCGCCTTCAGCTGCGTGTCCGGGTCCTGCAGGCGCACCTTGACCGACGCGCCGTCGAGCTGGATGCCGGTGTGCGGGATCTTGGCGGCCTCGAGCGACGACTCGACCCGCTTGAGCACCGACTCGTCGACCTTGACGGTCGCCTTGCCGCTGGAGACCTGGACCGCGGGCGACTCGCCGAAGAAGTTCGGCAGCGTGTAGATCAGGCCGAACGCGATCGCGATCGCGATGACGACGTACTTCCAGACGGGGTATCGGTTCACGCGCGAGGCCTCCCTTCGGCTCGTCGGTGCAGGGTCAGATCGCCTTGATCGTGCCCTTGGGCAGCAGTGTCTGGATCGCCTGCTTCTGCATCTGCATCTCGATCGCCTCGTCGCCGCGGTGCGCGACCTCGAGCGTCACGTAGCCGTCGCCGACCTTGGTCACCTTGCCGACGATGCCGCCGGCGGTCACCACCTCGTCCCCCTTGGACAGCGCCTCGAGCATCTGCCGATGCTCCTTGGCGCGCTTCATCTGCGGGCGGATCATCAGGAAGTACAGCACGACGAACATCAGGACGATCGGCAGGAAGCCGAGCAGCTGCTGCTCGGTGCTGCCGCCGGACTGCGCGTACGCATTCGAGATGAACACGATCTATATCCTTGTTTCGTCAGGGGGTTTCGGGTAACCGGCGATTGTATCAGCCGGGCCCCCGGGCGCGGTCGGCGGCGAAGGCCGCGCGCCACGCCTCGAATCGGCCGGCCTCGATCGCCTCGCGCATGCCGTGCATCAGCTCGAGGTAGAAGTGCAGGTTGTGGATCGTCGACAGGTGCGCGCCGAGGATCTCGTCGACCCGGTTCAGGTGGTGCAGGTAGGCGCGCGAGAAGTGCCGGCACGCGTGGCACGCGCAGGTCGGATCGAGCGGGCGCGGGTCGTCGCGGTGCTTGGCGTTGCGGATCTTGACGTCGCCGAAGCGGGTGAAGAGCCAGCCGTTCCGCGCGTTGCGGGTCGGCATCACGCAGTCGAACATGTCGACGCCGGCGGCCACGCCCGCGACCAGGTCCTCGGGCGTGCCCACCCCCATCAGGTAGCGCGGTGCGTTCGCGGGCAGCCGCGGCGCGACGTGGTCGAGCACCCGCATCATGTCGGCCTTCGGCTCGCCGACCGACAGGCCGCCGATCGCGTAGCCCGGGAAGCCGAGCTCGAGCAGCCCGGCGAGCGACTCGTCGCGCAGGTCCTCGAACATGCCGCCCTGCACGATGCCGAACAGCGCGTTCGGGTTGCCGAGCCGCTCGTGCTCGTCGCGCGAGCGCTTCGCCCAGCGCAGCGAGAGGCGCATCGACGCGGCGGCCTCGTCGTGCGTGGCCGGGCGGCCGTCAATCTCGTAGGGCGTGCACTCGTCGAACTGCATCACCACGTCCGAGTTCAGCGCGCGCTGGATGCGCATCGACTCCTCGGGCGTCAGGAACAGCTTCGAGCCGTCGATCGGCGAGGCGAAGCGCACGCCTTCCTCGGAGATCTTGCGCATCTTCCCGAGGCTCCAGACCTGGAAGCCGCCGGAGTCGGTGAGGATCGGCTTCGTCCAGCCGTTGAAGCCGTGCAGGCCGCCCAGCTTCTCCAGGATCGCGGGCCCGGGCCGCAGCCAGAGGTGGAAGGTGTTGCCGAGGATGATCTGCGCGCCGACCTCGTCGAGGTCGCGCGGGGCCATCGTCTTCACCGCGCCGTAGGTGCCGACCGGCATGAAGATCGGGGTCTGCACGACGCCGTGCGCGAGCGTCAGCGTGCCGCGGCGCGCACGGCCGTCGGTGGCGAGCAGCTCGAACCTCATCGGCGCGGTCGCTCCGGTTCGAGCAGCATCGCGTCGCCGTAGCTGAAGAAGCGGTAGCGCGCGTGGACCGCGTGCGCGTAGGCCGCGCGGATCGCGTCGATGCCGGCGAACGCGGACACCAGCATCATCAGCGTCGACTTCGGCAGGTGGAAGTTGGTGACCAGCGCGTCGACGACGCGGAACGCGAAGCCCGGCCGGATGAAGAGCGCGGTCTCGCCCCAGCCGGGCGCGACGGTGCCGTCGTCGCGCGCGGCGGCCTCCAGCGTGCGCATCGAGGTCGTGCCGACCGCGACCACGCGCCCGCCGCGCGCGCGCGTCGAGGCGATCGCGTCCGCGGTCTCGGGCGGCACGTGGTAGCGCTCGGCGTGCATCACGTGCTTCGAGACGTCGTCGTCGCGCACCGGCAGGAAGGTGCCGGCGCCGACGTGCAGCGTGACGAAGGCGCGCGAGACGCCGGCCGCCTCGAGCGCCGCGAACAGCGTGGCGTCGAAGTGCAGGCCGGCGGTGGGCGCGGCGACCGCGCCCGGGTGGCGCGCGTAGACCGTCTGGTAACGCGCCTCGTCGTCGCCGTCGGGGGCGTGGTCGATGTAGGGCGGCAGCGGGAGCGTGCCGGCGCGATCGAGCAGCGCGAGCACCTCGGCGTCGAAGCGCAGGCCGAAGAACGCGCCGTCGCGCGACGTCACCGTGGCGCGCGCGTCGCCGTCGAGCTCGAGCGTCGAGCCGACCGCGGGCGGGTGGCTCGCGCGGATCATCGCGACCGCGTCGTGCACGTCGACCAGGCGCTCGAGCAGCAGCTCCACGCGCCCGCCGCTCGCCTTGCGGCCGGCGAGGCGCGCCTTGATCACGCGGGTGTCGTTCAGCACCAGCAGGTCGCCGGCGCGCAGCCGCGAGGGCAGGTCGGCGAAGGTGAGGTCCGACAGGCGCGGGGCGCCGTCCGCGCCCGGCTCGACGTGCAGCAGGCGCGAGGCGGTGCGGACCGCCGGCGGGTGCTGGGCGATCAGCTCGGGCGGCAGCGCGTAGTCGTAGTCGGACAGGCGCGTCGCGTCGGACGGGGGGGGGGCGGGGGCCGGGTCGGTCGGGGGCATCGGGGGCGGGGCGGCGGGCGCGCGGGGCGGGGCCGGCCGCGGATGATAACGCCGACGGAGGAGGGCGGCCGCAGAGAGGTCGGCGGGCCGCATAAGGGTCTGCCGAGCGCGATCGGGGCCGTCCGCGCCGCGGCCGACGCGACCCGGGTTCGCCCGCTGCGCCATTCCGGACGCTAGAATCCCCGCACGGCGGTTCCGTGCCGCACCCTGCCCACGATGTCCACCCGCCCGCTCCACCGCCGAACCGCCTGGTTGCTGCTCGCCGCGATGCTCGTCGCGACGCTCGCGTCCTGGGCGCCGTCGTCGATGCGCTCGGCGGTCCCCGGCGGGCTCGCGGGGCTGCACGACATCTGCTTCACCGATCCGTCGCGCGCGCCGTCCGGCGACGAGGCGCCGGCCCCGTCCGCCTCCGGGCACTGTGCGCTGTGCGTGCTGCACGGCGCGGCGCCGCCGCCGGCCGTCTCGACCGCGTGCGGCCTCGAGATCCCGTCCGCGTCGCGCGCGGCGCCGCCGCGCGCCGACCTGCCGCCGCGGTCCGCCGACCGCTGGCCCGACGCGCCGCCGCGCGCCCCCCCGATCCCCGCCTGACCCCGCCGCCGTGCGCCGCGCGTCCCGCGCGGCGTCGTCCCGCGTCCGCGCGGCGCCGATGCGTGCGCCGCGCCCTCAGGAGTCAGTCGTGTTCCCGATCCCGTTCCAACGCGCGGCGCTTGCCGCCGCGCTCGCGGCCGTACCCCCGGTCGCCGCCCTCGCGCAGGCCGACCCGGTGCTGCCCGACGTCACCGTCACCGGCACGCGCGAGGCCGAGTCGCTGTCGCGCGTGCCGGCCGCCGTCGGCGTGATCCCCGCGGAGTCGATCCGCCGGACCGCGCCCGCGCATCCGTCGCAGCTGCTCGGCCAGGTGCCCGGCGTGGCCGTCGCGGTCACCAACGGCGAGGGCCACACCACCGCGATCCGCCAGCCGTTCACCACCGCGCCGGTCTACCTGTTCCTCGAGGACGGCCTGCCGATCCGCGCGACCGGCTTCTTCAACCACAACGCCCTCTACGAGACGAACCTGCCGCAGGCCGGCGGCGTCGAGGTGGTCCGCGGTCCGGGCACCGCGCTGTACGGGTCCGACGCGATCGGCGGCATCGTCAACGTGCTGACCCGCATGCCCTCGCCGAAGGCGGGCGCGGACGCGAACCTCGAGCTCGGCGGCTTCGGCTGGCGGCGGCTGCTGCTGGGCGGCGACACCGGCTCGGGCACGCTCGGCGCGCTGCGCGTCGACCTGAACGCGACGCACACCGACGGCTGGCGCGACGCGACCGCCTACGACCGCCGCAGCGGCACGCTGCGCTGGGACGCGGGCCTCGGCGGGGCGACCGTCGCGAAGACGGTGCTCTCGTTCTCGCGCATCGACCAGCAGACCGGCGCCAACTCGCCGCTGCCGCTCGCCGACTACCTGAACCGGCCGACGACCAACTACCGGCCGATTGCGTTCCGCACCGTCGACGCGCTGCGCCTGTCGACGAACATCGAGCACGAGCGCGGCGGCTCGCTGTTCAGCGTGACGCCGTACGTCCGCGACAACGGCATGGACCTGCTCGCCTCGTTCGCGCTGCCCTCGGACCCGACGCTCGCGCGGACCTCGAACCGCTCGTTCGGCGTCGCCGCGAAGTGGCGGCACGACTGGGGCGGCGCGTGGGCGGCGCGCACCGTCGCCGGCATCGACCTGGAGACCAGCCCCGGCGGGCGTCGCGAGGACCGGGTGCTGCCGACCGTCTCGGGCACCGGCGCGTCGCGGCTCTACAGCGCCTACACGCTCGGCGCGCGGGTCTTCGACTACGACGTGACCTTCGACGCGGTCTCGCCCTACCTGCACGGCGAGGTGTCGCCCGTCGAGCGACTGCGCGTGACCGCCGGACTGCGCTGGGACCGCCTGAGCTACCGCTTCGACAACCGCATCGACCAGGCGGTGGTCCGCGACCCGACCAGCGGCGCGTTCTACGGGCAGGTCGCCGACACCTCGGTGTCGTTCAGCCAGCCGAGCCCGAAGCTCGGTGCGACCTGGGCGTTCGACGCGAACACCACCGGCTGGGCCGGCTACTCGCACGGCTTCCGCGCGCCATCGGAAGGGCAGCTCTTCCGGCCGACCGTCGCGACCAGCGCCGCGCAGGCGACGCAGCTCGCCTCGCTCGCGCTCGGCCTCAAGCCGATCCAGGCCGACCAGCTCGAGCTCGGGCTGCGCGGCGGGCGCGACGACGCGCTGCGCTGGGAGCTGGTCGCCTACCGGCTCGACAAGCGCGACGACCTGGTCACGCAGCGCGACCCGGCGACCAATGTCGCGACCTCGGTCAACGCGGGCCGCACCCGTCACCAGGGCGTCGAGGCGGGCCTCGGCTGGCGCTTCGCGCCGCAGTGGCGCGCCGACGCGGCGCTGTCGTACGCGGTGCACCGCTACGTCGACTGGGTCACCGCGACCGCCGACTTCAGCGGCAAGGAGATGGAGGGTGCGCCGCGCTGGCTGTCGAACGCGCGGCTCACCTGGCAGCCGTCGTCGCGCGGCTTCGTGCAGCTGGAGTGGGTGCGGCTCGGGTCGTACTGGCTCGAGGCGAGCAACAACCCGGCCTTCGGGAAGTACGACGGGCACGACCTGTTCAACCTGCGCGCGCAGTGGCCGGTGAGCGCCGGCGTCGCGGTGTTCGCGCGCGTGTACAACCTCACCGACGTGCGGTGGGCCGACAGCGCATCGGTCTCGTCGAACACGGCGGTGTATTCGCCGGGGCTGCCCCGGACCGTCTACGCGGGAGTCGACGTCAGATGGTGATGCGCTTCGTCCTTTCCGCCCTTGCGGCGCTCGTGCTCGCCGGGCCGCCCGCCGTCGTCGCCGCCCACGAGACCGGCGCACACGCCGGCCACGGCGGCCGCGGCGCGCCGCGCCCCGCGCTCGCGATCTCGGCCGCGTTCGCGCCCGACGGCCGGCTGTGGATCGTCGGCCTCGACGAGCGCGCGCGGCTCTTCGTGCAGTCGAGCGCCGACCTCGGCCGCACGTGGGGTCCGCGCGCGTTCCCCGACATCGGCGACGAGCGGCCCGCGGCCGACGGCGAGTCGCGCCCGAAGATCGCCTTCGGTCCCGACGGTCCCGACGGTCCCAATGGCCGGACGGTCGTGCTCGCCTGGACGCGGCCGCTCGCGAAGCCCTACACCGGCGAGATCCGCATGGCCCGCTCGGAGGACGGCGGGCGCACGTTCGGCGCGCCGTTCACCGTGCACCGCGACCGGCAGGTGATCACCCACCGATTCGAGTCGATCGCCTTCGACGCGCAGGGGCGGCTGCACGTGCTGTGGATCGACAAGCGCGACGCCGAGGCCGCGCGCGCGGCGGCGACGGCCGCGGGGCGGCGCTCCGACTACGCGGGCGCCGCGGTCTACCGCACCGTGTCGGGCGACGGCGGCCGGACCTTCGCGCCGGACACCAAGCTCGCCGACGCGAGCTGCGAGTGCTGCCGCATCGCGCTCGCGCCGACGCCCGACGGCGGGCTTGCCGCGATGTGGCGCCACGTGTTCGAGCGCAACGTGCGCGACCACGCGTTCGCGCGGCTCGGGCCGATCGAGGCGCCGCCGGCCGCGCCGGTGCGCGCGAGCCGAGACGGCTGGAAGATCGACGCCTGCCCGCACCACGGCCCGGGCCTGGCGCCGGCCGCCGACGGCGGCTGGCACGCGGTCTGGTTCGGCGAGCGCGACGGGGTTGCCGCGGTCCGCTACGGGCGGCTCGCGGCCGACGGCACGCCGTCGGGCGAGGTCCGCACGCTGCCGGACGCCGCGGCCGAGCACGCCGACGTCGCGAGCGCCGGTGCGCGCGTCGCGATCGTCTGGCGCAGCTTCGACGGCAGCGCGACGCGGCTGCGCGCGTGGATCTCGACCGACGGCGGGGCTCGCTTCGCCGAGCGCGAGCTCGCGCGCGCGACCGGCGAGACCGACCACCCGCGGATCGTGCGCCGCGACGAGCGGCTCCACGCGGTGTGGCGGACCGCGAAGGAGGTGCGCGTCGATGCGCTCGACTGACCCCGGCCGTCGCGGCGCGCTCGGCGCGCTCGGCGCGCTCGGCGCGCTAGGCGCCGCGGCGCTCGCGGGTGTGCTGCCGTCGGTCACCGCGCGAGCCGCCACCGGCGAGCCCGCGACGCGCGTGCCTGCCACCGAACCCGCAGCGCGCCCCCCCGCCGCCGAGCCCGCGCCGCGCGCCGCGCCGACCGCCCCAGGATCGCGCCCCGCCCGCCCGCCGCGCATCGAGCCGCTCGCCCTCGACGGGTGGCCCGCGCTGCGCGCGTCGCTGCCCCGGCCGTCGGTGCTGGTCTTCACGACGACCTGGTGCGCGAACTGCCCCGAGACCTTCGAGGCGATCCGCGCCGAGCTGCGCGGGCGCCGGCTCGGCGCGCCGATGGTCGCGGTGGTGATCGACGGCGACGCGCTCGGGCGCGGCTTGCGCGACGAGCGGGTCGCCCACCTTGCGCACTCGAGCCGCGTGCTCGCGTTCTCCGGCCACGAGGCGGCGCTGCGCCACGCGGTCGACCCGTCCTGGCGCGGCGTCGTGCCCTGGGTGGGGCTGGTCGGGGCCGACGGCTCGGTCGGCTTCGCCGCCGGCACGCCTTCGGCCGCGCGGCTCGACGCGTGGTCGGCGCGACGCTGAGCCGGGGCGGTCGGGGCGGCGCAGCTGCGGCTCCAGGGGTTCCGGACACCCGGGAGGGGCCTTCTGTGAGTGGTCACTCACCCGGAATGCCCCGTGCCAAGAGCCTGTCATCGATCCGTTATGAGGCGGGTCCGCTCATCGGGCGAGTGTCACGAACCTGTCATCGACCGTCCGTAGCCTGCCGGCTGTCTCTTGCCCCTCCCCTTATTCAAGACAGGACCAGACGATGAAGCTGACGACTCGACTTGTGGCCGGTGCCGCGATCGCGATCGCCGCCGCCGCCGCGCACGCCCAGAACATCACTGGCGCCGGCGCCACCTTCCCCGCCCCGATCTACGCCAAGTGGGCCGAGGCCTACAAGGCCGCGACCGGTGCGCAACTGAACTACCAGGCGATCGGCTCGGGCGGCGGCGTCAAGCAGATCACCTCGAAGACCGTCGATTTCGGTGCGTCGGACGACCCGATGTCCGGCGAAGACCTGAACAAGAACGGCCTGCTGCAGTTTCCGGCGGTGATCGGCGGCGTGGTCGCCGTGTTCAACCTGCCCGGGATCAACGCCAACGAGCTGACCCTCAACGGCGCCGTGCTCGCCGACATCTTCCGCGGCTCGGTGAAGACCTGGAACGACCCGGCGATCGCCAAGCTGAACCCGAGCGCGAAGCTGCCGGACACCGCGATCACCCTGGTCTACCGTTCCGACTCGTCGGGCACGACCGCGGTGTTCACCGACTACCTGGCGCAGGTGTCGCCCGCCTTCAAGGCGTCGCCCGGCGAAGGCAAGACCGTGAACTGGCCCGCGGGCGTCGGCGGCCGCGGCAACGCGGGCGTCGCGGCGAACGTCTCGAAGATCGCCGGTGCGATCGGCTACGTCGAGTACGCGTACGCGAAGCAGAACAAGATGTCCTACGCGTCGATGCTCAACCGCGACGGCAAGGTCGTGAAGGCCGACGACCTCACCTTCGCCGCCGCAGCCGCCAAGGCCGACTGGAAGAGCGCGCCCGGATTCGGCGCGAACCTCAACAACCAGTCCGGCGCGGACGCCTGGCCGATCACCTCGGCCTCGTTCATCCTGATGCACAAGGCGGCGACGGATGCGGCGCGCTCGGCCGAAGCGCTCAAGTTCTTCCGCTGGGCCCTGAACAACGGCCAGAAGATGGCCGTGGACCTCGACTACGTGCCGCTGCCGGCCGACGTGGTCAAGGCGGTCGAGGCGTCCTGGAGGGACATCAAGGACGCGTCGGGCAAGGCGGTGCTGAACTGACCCGGGCACGGCGTCCTGCTCCGCGGGCGGCGCGCCCGTGGGGCCGCCACCACGGCGGCGAGGCTCCGCGGGCCTCGCCGCTTTCGTCTTCGAGGGCTTCTGGACGACCATGAGCATCCCCGCCACCACGACCGTGACGACCGACATGGACCGCGGCACCGGCGCTGCCCACAGCGCGACGACCCAGAAGGCGATCGCCGAGCGCGTCGCCAAGTTCGCGCGTGCCGACCGCTGGTTCGAGCGGACGACGCTCTCCTTCGCGGCGCTCGTGCTCCTTGCCCTGGCGGGGCTGCTCGCATCGCTGGTGATCCAGGCGTGGCCTGCGTTCAGGGAGTTCGGGCCGGCTTTCCTGGCGGGCACCACCTGGAGTCCGTCGGACGACGTCTACGGTGCCGTGATCGCCATCTACGGCACGCTGGTGACCTCGGCGATCGCGCTGGTCCTCGCGGTGCCGATCAGCTTCGGCATCGCGCTGTTCCTCACCGAGACCTGCCCGATCTGGCTGCGCCGGCCGTTGGGCACCGCGATCGAGCTGCTCGCCGGGGTGCCGTCGATCATCTACGGCATCTGGGGCCTGTTCATCCTCGCGCCGCTGTTCCAGAAGTACGCCCAGCCGCTGCTGGTCGCCACCGGGCTGCCGCTGTTCGCGGGCCCGCCGCTGGGCATCGGCATCTTCACCGCCGGGATGGTGCTCGCGCTGATGGTCATCCCGTTCACCGCGTCGGTGATGCGCGACGTGTTCGAGACGGTGCCACCGGTGCTGAAGGAGTCGGCCTACGGGCTGGGCTGCACGACCTGGGAGGTCGTGCGCAACGTGGTGCTGCCGTACACGCGGGTCGGGGTGATCGGCGGGATCATGCTCGGCCTGGGTCGCGCGCTCGGCGAGACGATGGCAGTCACCTTCGTGATCGGCAACGCGAACCGCCTCGCCACGAGCCTGTTCGCGCCGGGCAACTCGATCGCCTCGACGCTCGCCAACGAATTCGCCGAGGCCGACCCCAAGCTGCACGTCCCGTCGCTGTTCGCGCTCGGGCTGCTGCTGTTCGTCATCACGTTCTTCGTGCTCGCCGCCGCCCGCTGGCTGACCGCGCGCGGCACGCGCAAGGCCGGCATCTGAGGAGCCCGGAGATGAGCGCGTCGTCCCCTTCGTCCTTCAATGCGTCGATCTACCGGCGCCGCAAGTTCGTCAACCGCCTCGGCCTGCTGCTGTCGAGCGCATCGATGGCGATCGGCCTGATCGGCCTGCTGTGGATCCTGTGGACGCTGTTCTACAACGGCGTCGCGGCGCTCGACTGGAACTTCTTCACCAAGAGCACGCCTGCGCCGGGCACGCCGGGCGGCGGCCTGGCCAACGCGATCGTCGGCAGCCTGATGGTCGTCGGCTTCGCGACGCTGGTCTCCACGCCGATCGGCATCCTCGCCGGCATCTACCTGTCCGAGTTCGGCCGACAGTCCCGCTTCGCGCAGGCCACCCGCTTCGTCGTCGACATCATGCTGTCGGCGCCCTCGATCGTCATCGGCCTGTTCGTGTTCGCGATCGCGGTCGCGACGGTCGGCAACTTCTCGGGCTGGGCGGGCTCGCTCGCGCTGTCGCTGATCGCGATCCCGGTGGTGGTGCGCACGACCGAGAACATGCTGAACCTCGTGCCGGGCAGCCTGCGCGAGGCGGCCTTCGCGCTCGGCGCGCCGCGCTGGAAGGTCAGCCTCGCCGTCACGTTGCGCGCGGTCAAGGGCGGCGTGGTGACCGGCGTGCTGCTCGCGGTGGCCCGGATGATCGGCGAGACCGCGCCGCTGCTGTTCACCGCGCTCAACAACCAGTTCTTCAGCCTCGACATGTCGCAGCCGATGGCGAACCTGCCCGTCGTGATCTTCAACTTCGCGATGAGCCCGTACGCCGACTGGCAGCAACTCGCCTGGGGCGGTGCCTTCATCATCACCCTGGTCGTGCTCGCCATCAACATCGCGGCGCGCGTGCTGTTCCGCGACAAGGTCCGGTCCTGACCCTCTCCGTCCGAGCGTCCACCATGAACGAGATCAGCATGAACATCGGGGCGAGCGTCGCCTCGTCGAGCGGGGCCCGCGCCGCCGCGGCGCCCAACGCGACGATCGCGGCGTCCGACGCGGTGATCAAGGTCCGCAACCTGGACTTCTACTACGGCAAGTTCCAGGGCCTGAAGAAGGTGTCGCTCGACATCGCGCGCCACAAGGTCACCGCGTTCATCGGGCCCTCGGGATGCGGGAAGTCGACCCTGCTGCGCGTCTTCAACCGGATGTACGACCTGTACCCCGGGCAGCGCGCCGAGGGCGAGATCAGCTTCAACGGCCGCAACGTGCTCGACAAGGGCCAGGACCTCAACCTGCTGCGCGCCAAGATCGGCATGGTGTTCCAGAAGCCCACGCCGTTCCCGATGACGATCTACGAGAACATCGCGTTCGGCGTGCGGCTCTACGAATCGCTCGACAAGCGCGACATGGACGAGCGCGTCGAGTGGTCGCTGCGCAAGGCGGCGCTGTGGGACGAGGTCAAGGACAAGCTGCAGCAGAGCGGCCTGTCGCTGTCGGGCGGCCAGCAGCAGCGCCTGTGCATCGCCCGGACCGTGGCGGTCAAGCCGGAGGTGGTGCTGCTCGACGAGCCGACCTCCGCGCTCGACCCGATCTCGACCGCGAAGGTCGAGGAACTCGTCAACGAGCTCAAGAGCGACTACACGATCGCGATCGTCACCCACAACATGCAGCAGGCGGCCCGCATCTCGGACTACACCGCCTACATGTACCTCGGCGAGCTGGTCGAGTTCGGCGACACGAACCAGATCTTCATCAAGCCGTCGAAGAAGGCGACCGAGGACTACATCACCGGCCGCTTCGGCTGATCCGCCCTACACCACCTCCTCCGAGGGCAGACCGATGACCGACCACACGTTCAAGCAGTTCGACACCGACATCGACATGATGCGCAGCGCCGTGTCGATGATGGGCGGGCTCGTCGAGCGCCAGCTCGTGCGCGCGGTCGATGCCGTGCGGCACGGCGACCTGCGCCTCGTCACGCAGGTGCTCGAGGACGAGCGCGTCGTGAACCAGCTGCACCTCGAGTCCGACCTGCGCTGCAACCAGATGATCGCCCGGCGCCAGCCGATCGCGGTGGACCTGCGCGAGATCATCGCGGTGATCCACACCATCAACGACCTCGAGCGCATCGGCGACGAGGCGAAGAAGATCGCGCTGAAGGCGAAGAACTTCGTCGACGGCCGCCTGCCGGTGCCGTTCGAGCCGATCGGCCGGATGACCGACATCGTCGCCGAGATGCTTCACGGCGCGATCGACGCGTTCGTGCGCCAGGACGCCGGCGCGGCCGCGCGGCTCACGATGCGCGACGACGAGGTCGACGCGCTGCGCGACAGCCTCGTCGTCCAGCTGATCGGCCGGATGACCGACGACCCCGAGTCCGTCTCGGACGCACTCGCGCTGGTGTTCGTCGTCCAGTCGATCGAGCGCGTCGGCGACCATGCGAAGAACGTCGCCGAGTACGTCGTGCACGTCGTCTCGGGCGTGGATCCGCGGCACAACAGGATGGAGCAGGCCGGCGTCTGACGCCGGCGTCCGAGGGCGGCGGGCGCTTCAGGCGCCGTCGCGCCCGAGCTTCGCGAGCTTCGCGCGCAGCCTCTCGAACGCGGCGGCGTCGAGCTCGCCGATGCCGCCCAGCAGGGTCTCGCGCACGGGCGAGATGCCGACGAAGCCGAGGATGTTGCGCTCGAGCGATTTCACCGAGTGAGCGCGGAACACCCAGCGGTAGACCAGCGCCGGCATCCCCATCGTCACCACCACGCGCGCCGAACGGCCGCCCAGCTTCTTCGCGGTGAACGGGTTCCTCGCATCGCGCTCGAACGCGAAGCCAGGCCGCGCGACCTGCTCGAGGAAGGCCTTCAGCAGGGCCGGCATGTCGCCCAGCCACAGCGGGAACAGCAGCACCAGGTGCTCCGCCCAGGCGATCGCCGCCTGCGCGTCGGCGAGGGCGGGCGGCACGGTGCCGTGCTCCCAGTCGTCGGTTCGCCTCAGCAGCGGGAACTCGAGCCGCGCGACGTCGACGGTGCGCACCTCGTGGCCGGCCTCGCGCGCCCCGTCGGCGTAGGCGTCGGCGAGCGCGTGGCACAGGTGCGGCCGGGTCGCGTCGGGGTGGCCCTGGATCAGCAGGATGCGTCGGCCCATGGCGTCGGTCTCCGGTGGACGCCGCCATCGTCGCGCATCGCGCCGTCGGCACCGTTGACGGCGCTCAATCTCCCTTGTCCCCACGTCGCGTCCGGGATAGCGCATGCCAAGGCAACGCTGGGAAATAATCGCTGGAGATTTCGTGATGCCATAGAACCGATGCGGCGCCGCCGGCGACCGCACGCACTGAGGAGACCTCGATGCCCCTGCTTCGCACCCTCGCGCTCGCCGCGACGACGTTCGCGGTCGTGCACACGTCCGCCTTCGCCCAGCAGAACTGGAAGATCGCCTCCGCCGCCCAGCCCGGCTCGGCGCTGATCGGCTACGTCGACGAGACGGCCCGGAAGATCGGCGAGAACACCAAGGGCGAGATCAAGGCCGAGCGCCTGTTCGTCGGCAGCGAGCAGGAGATCGTGCAGCAGGTGGTGCGCGGTCGCATCGAGATGGGCAGCGTCTCGACGGCGGGCACTTCGCCGCTGATCCCCGAGCTGGCGGTGCTGAACACGCCCTACCTGTGGCGCAGCAACGCCGAGCGCGACTTCGTGACCGACAACCACGTGGTCCCGCTCCTCTCGAAGCTCTACGAGGCCAAGGGGCTGGTCTTCATCGGGATGGGCGAGGTCGGCTGGAACGACGTGGTCTGCAAGAAACCCTGCCTGACCCCGGCGAGCGTCAAGGGCATGAAGGTGCGGGTCGCGCCGACGCCGGCGTCCAAGACCTTCTGGAACTCGCTGCAGGCCAACGGCGTGCAGATGCCGCTGTCGGAGCTCTTCCCGGCGCTGCAGAGCGGGCTGGTCGACGGTGCCGACCTGCCGTTCCCGTACTACGTCACCACGCCGGCCGCCCAGAGCACCCCGCACTACGTGATGACGCGCCACCTGCACCACCCGTCCGCGTTCTTCGTCAACAAGCGCGTCTGGGACGCGCTCACGCCCGCGCAGCGCGAGCAGGTCGCCGCCGCGCGGCCGGCGGTCGACCGGATGCGGCGTGAGGTCGAGGCCGAGGAGAAGCCCAAGATGGAGGAGTTCAAGAAGAAAGGCGGCTTCATCCACGAACTGACCCCCGAGCAGCGCGCCGAGTGGTCGAAGCTGGTCGAGCCCAACCAGCTTGCGATGATCAAGGAGATCGGCGGCCAGGCGCAGGAGGTCTGGGACGCGGTCCAGGCCGGCAAGAAGGCGTTCGCGGCCCGAGGCGGCAAGTAGTCTTCGAGGCGCGGCCCGCGCCCCGGAAGGCGCGGGCCGCCGCGTCTCCATGCGGTGCGCGCGGAGACGCGCTTCGCTTTCCGTTCCGTTCTCCGGGCTCGCGATGGATACCGCTCGTCGATTGCTGGGTTGGCTGAAGGCCCTCGAGGCCACGGTCTGCATCATCGCGTTCTCGGCGGCGGCACTCGCGCTCGTCGCCGACGTGCTCGGGCGCGAGGTCTTCGGCTCCGGCATCTTCGGCGCGCAGCGGTTCGCGGTCTGGGCGACCGCGATCGCCGGGCTGGTCGGCTTCGCGCTGGTGACGTCCGAGGCCGGCCACCTGCGGCCCCAGTTCGCCGACAAGTGGCTGCCGCGCGCGCTCGATCCGTGGATGGACCGGATCGGCGACCTGCTGTCGGCGGCGATCTGCATCACGCTCGGCATCTACGCGGTCTGGTTCGTGCAGAGCACGTACCAGCTCGGCGAGCGCGCCCTCGCGATCCCGATCAAGATCTGGCCGATCCAGCTCGTGCTGCCGTGGATGTTCTTCTCGTCGGCGCTGCGCCACCTCGCGTTCGCGATCTGGCCGGCGCTGAAGCCCGCGCCGCCGCAGGAGACGCACTGACATGGTCTGGCTCGGCCTTCTCGGCCTCATCCTCCTGCTGCTGGTGCTGCGGCAGAGCCTCGTGCTCGTGCTCGCCGTCGCGACCGCCTACATCCATCTGTTCGTCGCGAAGAGCGAGATCGAGTTCCTGATCCAGGACTTCTGGTTCACCGTCGACCGCGAGGTGCTGCTGTCGATTCCGCTGTTCATGCTGGCGGGCAACATCATGTCGCGCGGCTCGATCGCCAAGCGGCTGATCGGGTTCATGTCGGCGTTCACCTCGCCGTTCCCGGGCGGCCTGGGCATCGCGTGCGTGCTGTCGTGCGCGGCGTTCGCCGCGATCAACGGCTCGTCGATCGTCACGATGATGGCGATCGGCTCGGTGATGTACCCGGCGCTGCTCGCGAAGGGCTACACCCAGTCGTTCGCGCTCGGCGCGATCGCCTCGGCCGGCACGCTGGGCATCATCATCCCGCCGTCGATCCCGCTGATCCTGTACGGGATCATGACCGAGCGGGACATCTCGAAGCTGTTCATCGCCGGCATCGGGCCGGGCCTGCTGCTGACCGCGATGTTCTGCGCGTACGCGGTGACCGTGAACTTCCGGATGCCGCGCATCGCGTTCGACCTCGCCGAGGCGGCCCGCTCGTTCTTCGGCGGCGCGTTCGCGCTCGCGTTGCCGTTCATCATGATCGGCGGCATCTACGGCGGCATCTTCAGCCCGACCGAGGCCGGCGCCGTCTCGCTCGCCTACGCGCTGGTCATCGAGTTCTTCGTGCACGAGGACGAGCACGCGAAGCCGGCGCCGGCCGGCGCCGGAGCCTTCGCGCGGGTGCGCCACTACCTCGCGACCCGCGAGATGAGCCTGCGCACGCTGAAGGACGTGATCCTCGAGACCACGCGCCTGCTCGCGATCCTGCTGCCGCTGCTGTGCGTCGCGGGGAGCCTGAACACCATCCTCGACCACTCGGGCACGCCGAAGCAGATGGTGCAGGTGCTCGCCGGGGCGATCCAGGACCGCTGGGCGATGATGATCGCCATCAACCTGCTGCTGCTGGTGGTCGGCTGCCTGATGGACGTCGGCTCCGCGATCCTGATCCTCGCACCGCTGCTCGAGCCGCTCGCCGTCGCCAAGGGCTTCGACCCGATCCACTTCGGCATCATCATGATCGCCAACCTCGAGATCGGTTACCTGACTCCGCCGGTCGGCCTGAACCTGATCGTCGCGATGGCCGCCTTCAAGGCCTCGTTCGGCACCGTCGTGAAGTCGGTCATACCGTTCGTGGCGATCATGCTGGTGTGGCTGTGCATCGTGGTCGCCTACCCGACGCTGTCGCTCTACCTCGTCGGGCGCTGAGCGCGGCGCCCCGGGCTGCGGTAGACTCGCGGCCCTCGGCCCGGGTGGTGGAACGGTAGACACAGAGGACTCAAAATCCTCCGCCGCGAGGCGTGCGGGTTCGAATCCCGCCCCGGGCACCAGGGCGCGTGGGGCGCGCTTCGGGTTCGTCGGGGCGCGGCCTTCGCGCCGAGCGCTCGCCGGGCTGCGATCGTGCCGAGTGGTATCGGGCGCATCGGCCACACGGGTCGTGCAGGCCGCCCGCAGCGCGCATCGGCGGTCATTCGGACAGTTCCGATCGCGTCATCGCGATCCTCCCCAAGCGATCGACAGTCGTCCGTCGGGAATCCCGCGAGCCTTCGCCCCTTCAGGTTGGGCGGCAAGGCCGTGCCGGTTCGTACAGGTGGCCGACCTCGCCGAAGGGGGCTCCGAGCAGTCGAGCCTGCCGCCGATGATCGAGGCGGCGCGCCCGATGGGCACCGCGCAAACGCTGATCACGGGCGACGCGGGGTACCACAGCAAGGACAACGTCGAGGCGCTGCGGGCGAGCCAGACGCCCGTGCGTCGCGCTACGACCCGACTACGAACCGCTGCATCTGCCCGTCCGGGAAGGCGCTCGACAGCAGTGGCAGCGAGGTGATGATCCGGGGGCTGGCGTACCACCGCTTCGCCGGTGCGATCCGAGACTGCGAGCCGTGCGAGCTGAGGCGGCAGTGCCTGCGCAGTCCGGAGACGAGCCGGTTCCGGCAGGTCGCGATCAACCTGAACCGACCCAAGCCGATCGATGCGATGGCGCTGATGCGCGAGGCGATCGACTCGCCGCGGGGTCGTGCGCTGTACGGCAAGCGGATCGGCACGGTTGAGACAGTGTTCGCGAACCTGAGGCACAACAAGCGGCTGGCGCGGTTCACGCCGCGGGGGCGATGCAGGGTGCGAACGCAGTGGCGGCTGTACGGCCTCGTGCACAACGTCGAGGTGATCGCAAGATGCTGAGCAAGACCTCGAGGATGATGCGATCGGGCGGATCCGGAGCGCCTCGGGGCGCGCGATCCGTTCGCGTTCGGAGCATGCCGCTCGAGGTTCGACGTGATCGACAGGTCGCGTCGATTCCGTCTGTTCGTACAATCTCGTTATGCCACACAGAACGCAACTTCACACTGCAACATGCGCATCGAAATCGACGACCTGTCCCGCCCCCAAGTTCACGCACTACTTGAAGAGCATCTCGCGAACATGTACGAACTCTCGCCACCGGAGCAGGTGTTTGCACTGGATCTGAATAGGCTTCGAGCCGATGACATCACGTTCTGGACCGTCTGGGAGGATGAAGTGCTTCTTGGCTGTGGCGCGCTGAAGGAGCTGACACCGACTCACGGCGAGATCAAGTCCATGCGCACACCAGCAGCTGTACGCGGCCGAGGTGCAGGTCGCGCAGTACTCGCTCACATCATCTTGGTGGCGCAGCAGCGTGGCTACACGAGACTCAGCCTCGAGACCGGAACGCACGCTGCATTTGAGCCGGCTCACAGCCTTTACCGCAGCAAGGGCTTCGTCATGTCGGGTCCGTTCGGCAGCTACCTGCCAAATGAGCACAGCGTCTTCATGGAGCTTCGGCTCAGTGCCGGTGTGGCCTAACCCCTCGCTCAAGCTGACCCGCCACGGCAGGCGCTGTAAGCCTGGTCCGCGGCACATGGTGCATCATCGCCAACCAGGCTTACAGCGCCCGCCTCCGCGGGCAGCTTAGCTCCCACTTCAGGCGTCTGTCGTGAATTGGATCAAGAAGGAGTTCGAGGACGAGCCCGTGTTCAACAAGGGCGACGGTACCCCGGAGAAGAGAGCCCATGCCATCGCAAACTCAATGTGACTGGTGAATGAAGGCCTGCGAACGCGCGCGACCGAATTGAGGTTCGACGAACTTGCAAACTTGGTATCCGACGTCGCAGCCGCAGCCGACGAACTGCAGGACCCTAAGTCACTTGGCGAGGCGAAGTGACGCCTGGTTTCAGGTTGGACCGGACAGCCTGCATGTGTGCGCGCTGCACTGCCGGCGGATTGTCCGCTTCGCGCCAGCACGTTGTCGTCGCCTCCGGATTCGGGAATGTCGGGAGCTGGACGGCTGCGCTGATTCGACGTTTCCGCGGAAACGCTCCAACCCGAATCGGCGCGCGCCGTCCGAGCACGGTCGCGTCCAGCCTAGAGGATCCCAGCCCATGGCAGCTCCCGATAAGCTCAAAGGCCCCGCTTCCTACTTCCCCTCCATCGAGAAGACCTACGGTCGGCCGGTGGAGCATTGGTTCGGCATCCTGCGATCCGCCGGCGATCGCAAGCACATGGAGCTGGTCGCGCTGCTCAAGTCGGAGCACGGGCTGGGGCATGGCCATGCCAATGCGCTGGTCGCGCATCACCTTGCCAAGCGCTGAGCGCAGCGATCGGACTCACGCATGGCGAGGTACCTGATCTCCTTTCCGGCCTCGGCGATGGACGTCCCGGCCGAGGACCTGGCCGCGGTGGGCGAGGCGGCGCGTTCAGTCATCCGCGAGGCGAAGGCCGCGGGCGTCTACGTGTTCGGCGGCGGGATCAACGCGGACGTGGCGCCGGTGAAGGTGTCCGCCGATGGCTCGGTCTCGAGCGGCACCTACCCGCAGACCCGTGAGCTCGACGGAGGCTTCTGCGTGCTGGAACTCCCGTCGCGTGACGCCGCGGTCCGATGGGCGGCGAGGATCGCCGGGGCGTGTCGCTGCGCGCAGGAGCTGCGCGAGTTCGGGTACGACCCGCAGAGCTGAGTGCTTCTCCATGTCCGTGGCCGGCGCCTTCGTCGGTGCGCCCGGTAGCCTCGAGCTCGCTCGGCCGTCGGGACGTTTCCGCGGAAACGTCCTGGCGGCCTGAGCCTCCCGGCCGACCTGCGCGAAAGCGACGCCATGTGCCGCTACCTTCGATGCTCGATCCGACCATCGGAGGGCCGATGCCCGAACTCAGCCGCTTCCTGGGCATCGTGATCGCCATGTACTACCGCGATCACGGCCCGCCCCACTTCCACGCGTACTACGGCAGTTCGGGCATCACGGTCGAGATCGAGTCGGGGCGCGTGAAAGGGGTGTTCCCGGCGCGTGCGTTGGCTTACGTCCAGGAGTGGCGGACGCTGCATCTCGTCGAGTTGATGCAGGACTGGGAACTCGCCACACTACGCAAACCGCTGCGCGCCATCGCCCCGCTGGAGTAGCCCCATGCGCTATCGGCTGACCGAAGTCCGGTACGTCCGCGATCACGTCCTGCGCGTGACCTTCGACGACGGCGTCTCCGGCGAGGTGGACCTGGGGGGTGAGCTCGACGGCGAGGTGTTCGAGCCCCTGCAGGATCCCGACTACTTCAAGCGCGTCAGGATCGATCCGGACGTGCACACGATCGTCTGGCCGAACGGCGCGGATTTTGCGCCCGAGTTCGTGCGCGACCACATGCGCGTCGACGCCTGACCGGCAAGGACGAGCGTCTCGACGCCCCGCACGCCGCCCCTCACCGCTTCATCGGCTCCCCGAACGGCACCCACGACTGCCCGTCGAAGCGCTGCAGGCGCACCGCGCCGTACAGCTCGTGGTCGTCGGGCGAGGTGTCGAGCACCACCTCGGGCAGCAGCACCGGCGTGCGGAAGCCCTTCAGCGACAGCGCCTGGCGCATCACGTTCTCGCGGCTGAGGTCGTCGCCGCACTGGCGCAGGATGTGCGCGAGCAGGATCGCGTTCGAGTAGCCGCTGACGTTCAGCGAGTCGTTCGCGTCGAGCCCCGGCGCCCAGCGCTTCATGAACGTGTGGTACTCGAGCATGCCGGGGTCGTCCTTCCACAGCGGATCGAGCGGGTTCTTGACGTTGGCGAGGGTGATCGCGCCGACGGCGTTCTCGACGCCGGCGGGCCGCAGGATCGAGGCGATCGACGACGCGCCGACGGGCAGGTAGACCTGGGGCTTCCAGCCGAGCTCGCCCGCGCGGCGCAGCGACTGGGCCGTGAACTTGCCGTTGGAGAAGTTCATCAGCACGTTGGCGCCGGAATCGCGCAGCTTCAGGATCTGCGAGTCGACGGTCGCGTCGGTGGATTCGTAGGTGGCCTCGGCGACGATCGCTGTCTTCGCGCGCTCGCCGAGGCCGGCGCGCAGGCCGGCGCCGTAGTCGCGGCCGAAGTCGTCGTTCTGCGCGAGCACCGCGATGCGCGGCTCGCGCACGGTCGCGAGCGCGTGCTGCGCGTACCAGCGGGCCTCGAGGTGGTACGACACCATGCCCGACAGGGTCCAGGGCGCCTGCTTCGGGTCGTTCCAGCGGTTGGCGCCCGACATGATCAGCAGCTGCGGCACCTTGCGGTCGTTCAGGTACCGGTGGATCGCGATGTTGGTCGGCGTGCCGATGGTGAGGAAGATCAGCAGCACCTCCTCCTGCTCGACGAGCCGGCGGGTGCCTTCGACGGTGCGCGGCGGGCTGTAGGCGTCGTCGAACGCGAGCAGCTTCACGCGGCGGCCGTTGATGCCGCCCTCGGCGTTGAGCTTGTCGAAGTACGCGGCGCTCGACTTGCCGAGCGAGGCGAGCATCGACAGCGGGCCGGAGAAGGGCATCGTCTGGCCGATGCGGATCTCGGTGTCGGTGACGCCCGGGCCGTAGCGCTTCTGGGCGCGTGTCGCGCTCGGAAGCGCGAGCCAGGCGGGCAGCGCGGCGGCGTGCAGCACGCGGCGGCGCGAGGCCGTGCGCATCGCACGATGGAGGTCGGGAAGGGCGCCCGGGGCGCCCGGCTTCGGCCGGCAGGACCGCGTCATCGTCGTCTCCCTCGCCGGCGCTCGTGCGCCGGTCTCGGGCCGATGCTAGCCCGGCCGTCGTTCGGCGGGCAACGACCGCGCTCGGCGGCCGCTCAGCGACGCTCGATGCGGTAGATCGCGGCCGGCGGCAGGTTGCGCAGCGCGACGCCGACGCGCGTGGCCTTGAGGCCCAGGCGCGCGAGCAGGCGCGCGGGCACCGGGCAGCGGAAGCCGTAGGTGAACTGGTAGAACGCACCG
The DNA here is from genome assembly GCA_044371545.1 of Burkholderiaceae bacterium. Taxonomy (GTDB): domain Bacteria; phylum Pseudomonadota; class Gammaproteobacteria; order Burkholderiales; family Burkholderiaceae_E; genus UBA4615. Next base: position 1,446 of record JBILTM010000002.1, on the reverse strand, counting down.
TCCGGCCGCAGCCGCGCGAAGGCGTCCTGCAGCACGCGGCGCACGCGGGCCGGGGTCATCGCGAGCAGCGGCAGGCCGCTCACCACGGCGCCCGCGAGCTCGCCGCCGAAGAACTCGACCGAGCCGAGGCGCGAGGCGTCGTGCTGCACCAGGGTGGCCGACGGGAAGCGGCGCTGCAGCGACGCGGCGAATTCCTCGCAGAGCTCGACCAGCGCGATCTGGTGCTCGGGCACGCCTCGGCCGAGCAGCGCCTCGGTGAAGACGCCGGTGCCGGGCCCGAGCTCGATGACCGGCGCGCACTCGGGCGCGATCGAGGCGGTCATCGCGGCGGCCAGCGCGGTGCTCGACGGCACGATCGCGGCGACGCGCTTCGGGTCGCGGACCCACGCGCGGAAGAACGCCCAGCCGCCTGCGATCGCGTCGCGGCGGCGCTCGCGCGGGCGCGGGGGTCGCAGCAGCAGGTCCAGCGGCGTGTCGCCGAACGTGCGGCGATGCGCGTGGACGGCGCGGGACGCGGCGCGGCGGCCGGCGGTCCGGATCAAGCCGACCTCGGCCGCGGGCTGATCTCTCGACGTCGCATCATTCGCAAGGGGCTCGGATGGGAGAGGGTCCCGGATCGACGCGGGGGCGCTGATCCGACGCGGACCGCAGGGTACCGCAAGCCGGTCCCCCGCACCAACGCAGGGACAAGCGTGGCGCGCAACGGTTCCGCGATGCGTCACGCGGCGTGGACACCCCGAGGGGCCCGCCGATAGGATCGGCCGACCCCCACGAGGAGACGCCATGCTCGACGACGCCCCGAAGATCCAGCGACGCGACTGGACCCGGCCCGACCCCGCGCACGTGGCCGCGCTCGCGGACGCGCCGACGGGCTTCGTCGTCGACGCGCTCGGCGGCTCGGGCGCGCTCGACCACCGCGTCAAGCCCGCCATCGCCGGACAGTCGCGCTTCTGCGGCGTGGCGCTCACCTGCGACTGCGGCCCGGCCGACAACCTCGCGCTGTGCGCGGCGCTCGAGTCGGTCAAGCCCGGCGACGTGCTGGTCGCGGCGGCCGCGGGCCACACCGGCTGCGCGGTGACCGGCGACCTGGTGCTCGGCATGGCGCGCAACTCGGGGGCGGTCGGGTTCGTGACCGACGGGTGCGTGCGCGACCTGCCCGGGCTGCGGGCGGTCGGGCTGCCGGCGTTCTCGGTCGGCGTCACCCCCAACTCGCCGGCGCGCAACGGCCCGGGGACGGTGGGCTTCCCGATCGTCGTGGCCGGCGTGCACGTCGCCTCGGGCGACGTGGTGGTCGCGGACGACGACGGCGTCGTGATCGTCCCGCGCGAGCGCCTCGCGGAGGTCGTGGCGCGGCTGCCGGCGATCCGCGCGGCCGAGGCGGACATGGACCGCCGGGTCCGGGAAGGGCTGCGCATCCCGCCGTTCCTGGCCGCCAAGGGCTGACCG